>NZ_JBFAWU010000018.1:0-168105 GCF_040680455.1 Streptomyces sp. NPDC052052
CGACGTCGTCGAGGCCCACGGCACCGGAACCACCCTGGGCGACCCGATCGAGGCCCAGGCGCTGCTGGCCACCTACGGGCAGGACCGGCCCGCCGGCCGGCCGCTCCGGCTCGGGTCCGTGAAGTCCAACATCGGCCACACCCAGGCGGCGGCCGGCGTCGCGGGCGTCATCAAGATGGTCATGGCCATGCGCCACGGCACCGTTCCCCGCACCCTGCACGTCGACGCGCCGTCCAGTCATGTCGACTGGTCGTCCGGGGCCGTCGCCCTCGCCACCGAGGAGCACCCCTGGCCGACGACCGGCCGCCCCCGGCGTGCCGCGGTCTCCTCCTTCGGCGTGGGCGGGACGAACGCGCACGTGGTGCTGGAGGAGGCGTCGGCCGCCGAAACGCCGCAAGAGCCGGAGGCGTCCCCGGCGGACGTGATCCCGTGGGTGCTGTCGGGGGCGTCCCCCACGGCTCTGCGGGCGCAGGCGGAGCGGCTGGCGTCGTTCGCCGGGGCACCGTCCGCGCCCGGGGCCGACGAGATCGCCTTGGCCCTGGCGACCGGCCGGGCGAGCCTGGGACACCGGGCGGTCCTGGTCGGGGCGGACCGGCCGGATCTGCTGACGGGGCTCGAAGCCGTGCGGAGTGGAGAGCCGGCCGCGGGGGTGGTGACGGCGGACGGGCTGCCCCCGGTGGAGCGGGGCCGGGTGGTGTTCGTCTTCCCCGGCCAGGGATCCCAGTGGGCGGGGATGGGGCTGGAACTGGCCGAGTCCTCGCCGGTGTTCCGGGCCCGTCTGGAGGAGTGCGCCGAGGCCTTGGCCCCGTACACCGACTGGTCCCTGATGGACGTGCTGCGCGGCGCCCCGGGGGCGCCGACCCTGGAACGGCTCGACGTGGTGCAGCCGGCCCTGTTCGCGGTGCTGGTGTCGCTGGCGGCGCTGTGGCGTTCGGTGGGCGTGGAGCCGGACGCGGTGGTGGGACATTCGCAGGGCGAGGTCGCGGCCGCGTGCGTGGCTGGGGCGCTGTCGCTCCAGGACGCGGCGGCGGTGGTCGCGCTGCGCAGCCGGCTGCTGACCCGTGTGGTGGGGCAGGGTGGACTGGTGTCGGTCTCCCTCCCGGTGGAGGAGGTGGAGCGGCGGCTGGTGCCGTGGGACGGCCGGCTGGGCGTGGCGGCGGTCAACGGGCCCTCGGCCGTGGTGGTCGTGGGGGATCCGGACGGGCTGCAGGAGCTGCTCGCCTCCTGTGCCGAGGACGGGGTACGAGCCCGTTACGTCCCGGCGACCGTTCCCACGCACTCCGCGCGCGTGGAGCCCTTCGAGGAGGAGTTCCTGGAGACTGTCGCCTCGATCGTTCCCCGGCGAGGCGATGTGCCCTTCTATTCCACCGTGACGGGCGGGTTGATCGACGGCACGGAGCTGGACGCCGGGTACTGGTACCGGAACATGCGGGAGCCGGTGCGGTTCGAGGCCGTCTCCCGGATGCTGATGGAACGGGGCTTCGACGCCTTCGTCGAGGTCAGCCCGCACCCGGTGATCACGGCCGCCATCGAGGACACCGCCGCGTCGCTGTCCGCGGGCCCTGTGGTGACGGGCGGCACGCTGCGGCGCGGCGAGGGCGGCAGACGTCAGTTCCTGCTCTCCGCGGGCGCGCTGTTCGTACGCGGCGTGGACGTCGACTGGGCGGCGCTGTGGGAGGGGCGCGGAACGGTGCGGGCCCAGCTGCCGACGTACGCGTTCCAGCGGGAACGGTACTGGCTGACCACCGGCACCCGGGCGGGCGATGCCCAGGCCTACGGCCTGTCCGGGCTGGGGCACCCCGTGCTGGGCGCGGCGGTCGAGGTGCCCGGCTCGGGCGGACTGGTGCTCAGCGGGCGTCTGTCGCTGCGGGAACAGCCGTGGCTCGGCGACCACCGGGTGCAGGACCAGGTGGTCGTGCCGGGGGCGTGCCTGGCGGAGATGGCCGTCCGCGCGGGCGACGAGGTGGGCTGCCCCGTGCTGGAGGAACTGGCCATCCAGGTACCCCTGGTGGTCGACGGGACCGGTGCGATGCAGCTGCGTCTCGGGGTGGGCGACGCGGCCGAGGACGGTACCCGGAACCTGACGGTTCACGCGCGCCCGCAGCGCGACGACGCGGCCTGGACGTGTCACGCCACCGGCACGCTCGCCCCGCCGCACACCGCGTCCCCGGACGGGACGGCCGAGGACTGGGCGACGGTGTGGCCTCCCCGGGACGTGGTGCCGCTTCCCGTCAGCGGGGTGTACGACGACCTGGCCGCCCGAGGGCTGGCATACGGGCCGGTCTTCCGCGGGCTCGAAGCCGCCTGGCACCGGGGCCGGGAGACCTTCGCCGAGGTCACCCTGCCGGAGGGCGGCCAGGCGGACGCGACCGCCTTCGGACTGCATCCCGCCCTGCTGGACGCGGCGCTGCACGCCCTCGTGCTGGGCGGGGCACTGCCCGCGGCCGCGGCCGGTACGCCCTGGCTGCCGTTCGCGTGGTCGGGGGTAAGGCTGCATGCCACCGGTGCGCTCCGGGTCCGCGTCCGTATCACGGCCCTCACCGACGACGGAACCGTACGCGTGGACATCGCCGACTCGGCCGGGAAGGCCGTTCTCACCGCGGACGGACTCACTCTGCGCCCGCTGCCCACGGGCCGGCTCGCCACCGCGCAGCAGCGCGCCGACCACCTCTACCGTCAGGCGTGGATCCCCCTCGCCGTCGACTCCGACGCACCGTCGCCGGACACCCGCGACCGTGGCTGGACGGTGTGGGGAGAGGACCGGCACGGTCTGGTCCCCGCTGCCCCCCGCCGGCACGACGAGACCCCCGGCGTCGTGGTGTGGCAGGCCCCCGGTGGCACCGGCGCGGCGGGAGCACGGTCGGCGGCGGGCCAGGCCCTCGACATCCTCCAGCGCTGGCTGGCGGACGCGTCGTACGCCGGAGCGCGGGTCGTCGTGCTCACCACGGCCGGGGTCGCGGCGGCCCCCGGCGAACGGGTCGACGCGGGCAGCGCCGCGGTGTGGGGGCTGGTGCGTTCGGCGCAGTCGGAGAACCCCGGCCGGATCACCCTGGTCGACGTGGCCGAGGACGCCGGGCCGACCGCCGAGCTGCTGGCCGCGGCACTCGCGGCCGGGGAACCGCAGTGCGCCCTGCGCGCGGACGGCGTCCACGCGCCCCGGCTCGTGGCGACCACCGGGTCGGAGACCCTGCCCTGTGCACCGGACGAGCTGAGCCCGGCGCCCTGGGAGCGGTCCGCGGTCCGAGTCGGCATGCGGTCCGCGGGCTCGGCCGAGAACCTCCAGTGGCTGCCCGCCGACGACGTCTGGGAGGACCTGCCCGCGGGCCACATCCGGGTCGCGGTGCGGGCAGCCGGTCTCAACTTCCGTGACGTGGTCGCCGGTCTGGGACTGGTCGACGGCGATGTCGGACTGCTGGGCACCGAGGCTGCCGGTGTCGTCCTGGACGTCGGATCCGGGGTGACGGACCTGGTGCCCGGCGACCGGGTCCTGGGCATCGGTCTCGGCTCCTTCGGCTCCGTCGTGGTGAGCGACCGGCGCGGCTGGGTCCCCATGCCCGAGCAGTGGTCGTTCGCCCGGGCGGCGACCGTCCCGGTGGTCTTCCTGACCGCGTACTACGGACTGCACGACCTCGCGGGACTCCGGCGCGGGGAGTCGCTGCTCGTCCACGCCGCCGCCGGTGGCGTGGGCATGGCCGCGCTCCAACTCGCCCGCCACTTCGGGGCGGAGGTGTTCGCCACGGCGAGCCCTCCCAAATGGCGCGTCCTGCGCGAGCTGGGCATACCGGCGGAGCGCATCGCCTCGTCCCGGACGCTGGACTTCGAGGAGGGCTTCCGGGCCGCCACCGGCGGCAGGGGAGTGGACGTGGTGCTCAACTCCCTGACCGCCGCGTACGTGGACGCCTCGCTGAACCTCCTTGCCGACGGCGGACGGTTCCTGGAGATGGGCAAGACCGACATCCGCGACGACGAACAGGTGGCAACCCGGCATCCCGGAGTCCGGTACCGGGCCTACGACGGGCTCGACGGCGGTATGAACAGGGTCGCCGAGATCCTGGCCGAGCTGATGGAGCTGTTCGAACGAGGCGTGCTGACGCCCCTGCCGGCCACGCTCTTCGACGTGCGTCAGGCACCCGAGGCCTTCCGCTTCATGGCCCAGGCCCGCCACACCGGCAAGATCGCCCTCACCGTGGACCGCGCGCCGGACCCCGAGGGCACGGTGCTGGTCACGGGGGGCACGGGCGACCTGGGCGGCCTGGTGGCCCGGCACCTGGTGGCCCGCCACGGAGTGCGGCACCTGGTGCTGGTGAGCCGGCGTGGCGCCGACGCCCCCGGCGCGCGGGAGCTGAGTGCGGAGCTGGCGGCGGCCGGGGCCACGGCCGAGCTGGTCGCGTGCGATGTGAGCGACCGCGACGCCGTGGCCGCGGTGCTGGCGGGGATACCGGTCGAACACCCGTTGACCGGCGTGGTCCACTGCGCGGCCGCCCTCGATGACGGCGTGGTGGAAGCGCTGGACGCGGAACGGATCCACCGGGTGTTCGCGCCGAAGGTCGACGCCGCCTACCACCTGCACGAGCTGACCCGGGACCTGGACCCGGCCCTGTTCGTGGTGTTCTCGTCGGCCGCCGGAGTGCTGGGCGGCCCGGGACAGGGCAACTACGCGGCGGCGAACGCCGTGCTCGACGCGCTGGTGTCGGAACGCCGGGCCGCCGGACTGCCGGGCGTGTCCCTGGCCTGGGGATGGTGGGGGCAGGGCAGCGGGCTGACCAGCGGGCTGAACGCGACTGACCGTGAACGCTTCGCCCGCGCCGGCGTGGCCGCGATGACCCCGGAGGAGGGACTGGGCCTCCTCGACGCCGCGCTGGCGCACAACCTTCCGGTGATGGTGCCGGCGAAGCTGAACCTCGCGGGCCTGGCACGGACCGGTGAGGTGCCGCCGCTCCTGAGCGTACTGGCCCGGCCGGCCGGAACCGGCCGGCGGACCGCCGACAGCGAAGGCGAGTCGGACGGTGCCCAGAAGGTACGGCGGAAGCTGGCCGGGCTGACCGCCCCCGAACAGGAGCGGTACCTGCTCGACCAGGTGTCACGGCAGGTGGCCACCGTTCTCGGCCATGCACCGGGGACCACCGTGGAGGCGGCCAGGGCCTTCACCGAGCTGGGCTTCGACTCCCTGACCGCCGTCGAGCTGCGCAACCGTCTCTCCCAGGCCACCGGCCTGCGACTGCCGGCCACCCTCACCTTCGACCACCCCACCCCCCTCGCCCTCACCAGGCATCTCCACCAGCAGCTCACGGACGGATCCGAGCCGGCTCCGGCCGCAGAGAGGCCGGTCACCGCCGTCGCGTCCGACGATCCCGTCGCCGTCGTCGGCATGAGCTGCCGTTTCCCCGGCGGCGCCGACAGTCCGGAGCGGTTCTGGCAGAACCTCGTCGAGGGTGTGGACACCGCGTCCGAGGTGCCGCCGGACCGGTGGGACATGGACGCCTACTACCACCCCCGCAAGGGCGTGCCGGGCAAGTCGTACACGAGGAAGGCCTCCTTCGTGCCCGACCTCGCGGACTGGGACGCCGAGTTCTTCGGCTGCACCCCCCAGGAGGCCCTCCGGCTGGACCCCCAGCACCGGCTTCTCATGGAGACGGTCTGGGTGGCGCTGGAGGACGCCGGCCTGCCGGCGGAGCGGCTGCGCGGCAGCCGGACCGGTGTCTTCGTCGGCCTCGGCGACTCCAGTCAGTACCAGCGGCGGCAGCTGGAGGCGGAGGGCTCGGCGTGCTACGACGACCCCAGCTTCTTCCTCGGCCTGTCCTCCAGCGCCGCCGCCGGACGCATCGCCTACCACCTGGACCTGCGTGGCCCCTGCGTGACCGTGGACACGGCGTGCTCCTCGGCACTGACCGCCACGCACCTGGCCGTACAGAGCCTCCGCCGGGGCGAGTGTGATCTGGCCGTCGTGACCTGCGCCTCCGCGATCATCGACCCCCAGGCGATCGTCCAGGCCTGCAAGATGAGCATGTTGTCCGCCGACGGACGGTGCAAGACGTGGGACGTCGGTGCCGACGGGTTCGTCGCCGGTGAGGGTGCGGGAGCCGTCGTCCTGCAGCGCGTCCGCGACAGCGAACGCGAGCACCGGCCGGGGCACGCCGTGATCCGCGGGTCCGCGATGACCCAGGACGGACAGAGCAACGGGCTCACCGCGCCCAGCCGTTCGGCACAGGCGTCCGTGGTGCGCGCCGCCCTCGCCGACGCGGGTCTCGGACCGGACGACATCGGCTTCGTGGAGGCGCACGGATCGGGTACGAGCCTGGGCGACGCCATCGAGTTCAGCGCGCTGCGCGACGTCTTCGGCGGCCGGTCCCCACAACAGCCGCTGCTGGTCGGGGCGGTCAAGACCCACGTCGGCCATCTGCTCACCTCGGCTGGTATGGCGGGCCTCATCAAGACGGTCATGGCGCTGCGGACCGGTGAACTGCCGGCCAACCTCCATCTGGAGAACCCCAATCCGGAGGTGACCCTGGACGGGCCGGTACGCCCGGCGCGGTCGCGGCAGCCCCTTCTCGCTTGCGGGGACTCCTCCGACGCGCTTCGCCGAGCCGGTGTCAGCTCCTTCGGATGGTCCGGCACCAACATCCACCTGGTGCTCGAACAGACCCCCGAGCTCGAACCGGCCAGGCCGGATCCGGCCGATGACCCGGCCGTGGAGTCCGCCGAGGAGATAGTCACCCTGTCCGCGACCAACAGCGCCAGCCTGCGCGAGGCGGCGGCCGCCCTCGCCGACCACCTGGCGGAGCATCCCGGACTCGGCCTCGCCGACGCTGCCTTCACGACCCGGACCGGGCGCACGGCCTTCCCGGTGCGCAGGGCCCTGGTGTGCCGGGACCTCGCGGACGCCGTCGCGCGACTGCGCTGTGACGACGGCGCCGACGGCCGGGTGTCCCCCGAGCGCGGCCACCGCGTCGGCCTCGTGCTGCCCGGCGGCCGGGAACGGCCGGGCGGCATCGGTGAGCTGTACCGCACCGAACCGGCGTTCCGGGCGGCGGTCGACGCGTGCGCCGACCTGGCCGCCGGACGGTTCGGCGTCGACCTGAGGGGCAGCCTGGGTCTGGACCGGCGACCCGCCGAGGATGCCGACGACGCGGCGGGGAACGGACCGGCGGCCGGATCCTCGGCGGCCGGGGCCGAACTTGCCGGCTTCACCGTCGAGTACGCACTGGCCCGGCTCCTGGAGGCGTACGGGCTCGCCCCGTCCGTGCTCATGGGGTGCGGCGCCGGACAGTACGCGGCGGCCTGTCTCGCCGGAGTGTGCGGCCTCGCGGACGCCATGTCCCTGGTCGTGGACAGCGCACACGCGGCGTCGGTGACCTTCCGGGAACCGCGGGTCAACGTGGTCTCGGCGGTGACCGGCGAACTCCTCACCGCCGAAGAGGCGGTCGACCCCGAGTACTGGGCGAAGGCGGCCACCGCCCGCGACACGGCCGGCGGCGCCGACACGCTCGCACCGTACGCGAGCGTCCTGGTCGAGGCGGGTCCGGGCACGTACGACGGTCCGCTCCCCACGCCGGACGGGGCGAGCCCGGAGCCGCCGGTCCTGTTGCTGCCCCCATCGGACGAGGACACCGGACGCCGCACCTGGCTGTCGGCACTGAGCCGACTCTGGGAACTGGGCCTCACGGTCGACTGGAGCGCCGACCGCGCCGACCTTGCCGACAGCGGGAACAGCGCCGACGGCGCCACCTCCTCCGGCCGGCGCCGGTTGCTGCGCCTGCCCTCGTACCGCTTCCGGCGCGCCCGCTACTGGCCGATGCCCGCCGCGTCTCCGGCCGACAGGGCGGCGTCCGGGAGGGAGACCCGCCGCGACACCGAGCCGGGCGAGCGCGGCACCCGTTTCCTCGCCCGTACCTGGCGCCGCCACGACCCCCGGCCCGCCGCCGTCCCGGCGGAGCCCGGAACCGTGCTGGTGCTGGCCGAGCGGTCCGGTCTCGGCGGGCCACTGGCCGAACGGGCCGAGGCCGCCGGGCACACGGTCGTCCTGGCGGAGCCCGGGGAGACCTATCTCTCCCGGAAGGGTGCCGTCACCCTCGACCCCACCCGGCCCGAGCACTACGAACGTCTGCTGACGGAACTGAGCACGGTGTCCGGGCCGTTGTGGGTGGTGCACGCCTACGACCACGACCACGCACGCGCCGTCGGCCGGGGCCGGAATCCGCGCACGGCCCTCGACAACGGCTTCTACAGCATCCTGTGGCTGGCCCAGGCGGTCGGCCGGGTCATGCCGGGCCGTGATGTGGAGGTGGTCGTCGGACTGGCGGGCGCGTTCGACGTCCTGGGCGGCGAGGAAGTGGACCCGCTGTCGGCCCCGGCCGTGGGGCTGACCCGCTCGCTCGTCGTGGAGTACCCGCGCATGCACTGCCGCTGCGTCGACCTGGACCCGGCGGAGCGGCCGGAGACGGCCGCCGGGCACCTGCTGCGCGAGTTCGAGCCGTGGACCTCGGCCGGCGACAGCGACGACGCGGTACTGAGCGCCTGGCGGCGGGGCCGGCGCTGGCTGCCGGACCTGGAGCCGGTCCGTCTGCCGGAGGTCTCCGACAGCCAGGTCTGGCGGCCCGGCGGCGTCTACGCCATCACCGGCGGAACCGGCGGTCTCGGCCTCGCCCTGGCGCGCAGGCTCGCCCCGATGGGGGCCAGACTCGCTCTGATCGGCAGGACGGAGCTGCCCGAGCCGGAGATGTGGGACTGGTGGCTCCAGGCGCACCGTCCCGACGACCCGATCAGCCGAATTCTGCTGGCCGTCCGTCAACTGCGGGCGGCCGGGGCCGAGGTGCTCCCGGTGACCGCGGACATCAGCGACCCGGCGCAGGCCGCCGCAGCCTTCCGCACCGTACGCGAACGCTTCGGCGCACTGTACGGCGTCGTCCACACGGCGGGCGTGCCCGGGGGAGGGCTGCTGCAGAGCAGGACGAAGGAGGAGTCCGCCGCCGTCCTCGCCCCCAAGATCGCCGGAACCCTTGCCGTCGCGGACGCGCTGCGGTCCGACCCGCCCGAGCTGTTCGTCCTGTACTCCTCCACCGTCACCGCGGTCGGAGGACACGGCGAGGGCGACTACGGGGCGGCGAACGCCTTCCTCGATGCCTTCGCGACCGCCGAGGACGGGACGGGCGGGGTGGCGCACCGGGTCGTCTCCGTGGGGTGGGGCGCCTGGCAGCACGACCGGTGGCAGGCCAAGGCCTATGCCGCCGCCCCCGGACTGCTGGAGCGGGCGCGGCGCAGCCGGGAGGAGTTCGGCTTCACCGAGGAGGAGGGCACAGCCGCACTCGGCCGAGCGGTCGCGGCCGGCCCCGCCCACCTCTACGCCCTCAACCAGCCCCTGGACGATCTCGTCGCGGAGATGCGGACGCTGGCCGACCCGGAGGCGCTGACCGGTAGCGGCGGTGCGGCGGGCGGCAGCGAACAGCGCTATCCCAGGCCGGAGTTGCGGGTCCCCTGGACCGCCCCGCGCAATGAGACCGAACGCAGGGTCGCCCGCGTCTGGCAGGACCTGCTCGGCATGGAGCAGGTGGGGGTGCACGACCCCTTCTTCGAACTCGGGGGGACCTCCCTGGTCGGCCTGGCGGTGGTGAACCGGCTGGGCGCCGAGTTCGGCACCGAGCTGGCGGCGGCGAGCCTCTTCGAACATCCCACCGTGGCGCAGCTCGCCGAGCTCCTCGACGCGGCACGCCCCGACGGCGGTGCGAGCGGTGACACCCCCACAACCCGGCAGCAGGACACCGAGGAGAACGGTGCGGCACGCGGGCGGCGACGCCGGTCCCAGGCCGCCACTTCCGCCATCAAGCGCAGGAGGACGGGCAAGTGAGCTGGCAGACGAACGAGGCCGAGCCGCAGACCGGGGAGTCCGGCACGGACATCGCCCTCGTCGGCATGGCGGGCAGGTTCCCCGGAGCCGACGGGGTCGGAACCCTGTGGCACAACATCCGGGCGGGCAAGGACACCATCACACGCTTCACCGAGGAGGAACTGAGGGCCGCGGGTGTCCCCGAGGAGCTGCTCCGTGACCCGGCGTACGTACGGGCCGGATCGGTGCTCGACGGCATCGAGCTGTTCGACGCGGGGTTCTTCGGCTACACCCCCAAGGAGGCGCAACTGCTCGATCCGCAGCAGCGGTTGTTCCTGGAGAGCGCCTGGCACGCGCTGGAGGACGCCGGGGCCGACCCCGCGCGCTTCGACGGCACGATTGGCGTGGTCGCCGGCACCGGCATCAGCTGGTACCTGCTGAACAACCTGAACACCCGGCCCGACCTCTCCGAGAGCGTCGGCGAGACACAGATCGGACTCGCCAACGACAAGGACTCCCTCGCGACCCGGGCGGCCTACGCTCTCGACCTCACCGGTCCCTGCTACAGCGTGCAGAGCTACTGCTCCACCTCGCTGGTCGCCGTCTCCCTGGCCTGCACGGCCCTCGTCAGCGGCGAGGCAGACATGATGCTGGCCGGCGGGGTGTCCGTGTTCGTGCCCCACCGGGTGGGCTACCTGTACCAGGAGGCGGGGATGTCCTCCCCGGACGGCAGATGCCGGGCCTTCGACGCCTCCGCCCAAGGCACACCGGTGGGCAGTGGCGTCGGCGTCGTGGCGCTGCGCAGACTGGAGGACGCGCTTGCCGACGGGGACCGCGTCTACGGCGTCATCCGGGGCTGGGCCGTCACCAACGACGGTGCCAACAAGGTCGGGTTCACCGCTCCAGGTGTCCGCGGCCAGTCCGCCGTGATGGCCGAGGCGCTGGCCAGCGCGGGACTCTCCCCGGCCGACATCGACTACGTGGAGGCGCACGGCACCGCCACCAATCTCGGTGACGCCATCGAGATCGCCGCGCTCCAGCGCGTCTTCGGCGTCGACGGGGTCACCCGCTGCGCGATCGGCTCGGTGAAGACCAACGTCGGCCACCTGGACCGGGCGGCCGGCGTGACCGGCTTGATCAAGACCGCGCTGGCGCTGCACCACGAGGAGATCCCGCCGACGCTCAACTTCGAGCGGCCCAACCCCCAGTTGGAGCGCTCCAACGGTCGGCTGGAGGTGGTGACGAGCCTGCGCCCCTGGCCCCGGACCGAGAGGCCGCGACGGGCCGGGGTCAGCGCCTTCGGCATGGGCGGCACCAACGCCCACGTCGTGGTGGAGGAGGCCCCCGTACCGGACGCCGCGCTCCGGCCCGCGCCCCGCGAGCACCAGCTGCTGGTGTGGTCCGCCCGCACGCAGGATGCGGCGGACCGGCTGACGGGAGACCTCCGGGACCTGGCCGAGGACCTTTCCCAGGAGCAGGAGCAGGAGCAGGAGCAGGAGCAGGAGCAGGAGCAGGAGCAGGAGCAGGAGCAGGAGCGGGGAAGGAACCGGCTCGCCGACGTCTCCTACTCCCTCCAGACCGGCCGTGCCGTCTTCGACCACCGCCGGGCCGCCGTCGTCTCGTCGGCCGGGGACGCCTTACGGGCGCTGGGGGAGGACGCCCCCCACCGGGTGTTCGCCCGCCGGGACACCGCACGGCGGCGGACCGGCTTCCTGCTGGCCGGGGTCGGCGAGCACTACCAGGGCATGATCGGCGGCCTGTACCGCACCGAACCCGCGTTCCGGGCGGCGGTCGACGAGTGTGCCGAGGTGTTCCAGGACCGGCTCGGCACCAACCCGGTGGACGTCTTGCTCGGCGAGCGTGAGTCCGGTTCCCCGAACCTCGCGAGCCTGCTGGGCCGCACGGACGAACCGTCCGCCACCGCCGGTACCGATGCCACCGAGATCATCCAGCCCGCGATGTTCGCCGCCGACTACGCACTCGGACGGCTGCTGATGTCCTGGGGAGTGCAGCCCCGGGTGCTGCTCGGATACAGCGTCGGCGAGTTCGCGGCAGCCTGTCTGGCCGGCAGCCTCACCCTTGTGGAGGCCGCCTCCCTCACCGCGATCCGCGCACAGCTCATCGCGCAACTGCCCGCCGGGGCCATGACCGCCGTCCCGCTGTCCGTCGCCGAGCTGAGCGAACGGTTCGGACCGCTCGCCGGGACCGGTGTGGACATCGCCGCCGTCAACGGCCCGGCCCTCACCGTGCTGTCCGGTTCCGCCGACGCCGTGGCCGGGTTCTCCGAGCGGCTGACCGAAGGCGGCGTGCCCGCCCGGGCGCTGCGTACGACGCACGGTTTCCACTCAGCGACCCTGCGCCCGGCCGCGCCCGAACTCACCGCGTGGGCACGCGCCGAACTGCGTCCGAAAGCGCCCCGGATCCCGTACCTGTCCAACGTGACGGGGGCGCCCGTCACAGAACGGCAACTGCAGGACCCCGGTTACTGGGCCGAGCACATGTGCCGCACCGTCCGGTTCTCCGACATGCTCTCCCACCTGTTCGCCGACGGCGACGACGTGCTGCTGGAGATCGGGCCCGGCCAGTCCCTCGGCGCCATGGCCCGCAACCATCCCCGGTGCCCGCGCGACCGCTGGCCGCTGCTGCTGCCCACCCTGCCCGCCCAGGCCGACCCGGCCACCGGCCAGTCCGTGCTGACCGAGGCGCTGGCCCGGTTGTGGCTCGCGGGCGTGGACATCGACTGGCACGCCTACCACGAGGACAGGAACCCCCGGAAGGTCTCCGTTCCGCAGTACCCGTTCCAGCGCGAGCGGTACTGGATCGACCCCG
The DNA here is from genome assembly GCF_040680455.1 of Streptomyces sp. NPDC052052. Lineage (NCBI taxonomy): Bacteria > Bacillati > Actinomycetota > Actinomycetes > Kitasatosporales > Streptomycetaceae > Streptomyces > Streptomyces sp. NPDC052052. The sequence goes on from NZ_JBFAWU010000018.1 coordinate 12,650, forward strand.
CTCCCGCCGTACCCGCCGCGACCTCCGACGCCCGGACGCCGTCGTCGCGGACGACCGCGGGCACTCCCGAAGACACGCCCGGAGCAGGGACCGAGGACGGGGAAGCGGCCGGTGAGGGACTGTTCGTGCCGCGCTGGACCACCCGGCCCCTCCCCGAGGCCCCGGCCCCCGTCGCCGCCCCGGTGTGGATCCTCGCCGACGACCGCGGGGTGGCCGACACGCTCGCCGGGCGTCTCGCCGCTGAGGGGCGGGAACCTCTGCTCGTACGGCCCGCGGGGCGCACCGGCACGGGCCGCACGGTCCGCCCCGGCGAACAGGACGACTACCGGCGGCTGCTGGAGACCGCCGAGGCGCCCGGCACAGTCGTCCACCTGTGGGGCCTGGACCGGGAACTCGCCGATCCCGCGCACACCCGTGAGACGGGCTTCGATGCGATGCGGGCCCTGACGGCCGCGCTCGGCGACGCCGGCCTCCCGGTGTCCCTGCTGGTGGTGACCGACTCCGCGCGCGCCGTACGCGACGGCGACCAGCCGGTTCCCGAACGCGCCACCGTGTTCGGTCCCTGCCTGGTCGCACCGCAGGAGTACCCCTCGTTGCAGGTCCGGACCGTGGACGTGGTGACACGGATCGACACGCCGGAAGCCGTCGCGGCCGCCCTGCACGCCGAACTCGGCGGTGACGAGCGCGTCGTCGCCCTGCGTGACGGCACGAGGCTGACCCTCGACCACGTACCCGCCGACCCGCAGGACGCCCCGGACGCGGTCCTGCCCCGCGAGGGCGGCGTCTGTCTGATCACCGGCGGCCTCGGTCCGGTCGGCCTGCTGCTGGCGGAACACCTCGGACGGACCCGCGGCGTGCGACTCGTCCTCACCGCGCGCAACGCCCTGCCGCCCCGGTCGCAGTGGGACCAGGTCACCGATCCCACCGTGCGCGCCCGCGTCGACGGCCTGCGCAGGCTGGCCGGTCTCGGGGTGGAGGCGGAGGCCGTCGCCGCCGACGTCACCGACGAACGGCAACTGCGCGATCTGGTCACCGGCATCGTGGAACGCCACGGCCGTCTGGACGGCGTGCTGCACCTGGCCGCGGTCACCGATCCGACCACGCTGAGCCCGCTGTCCGGGCTCGGCCCGGAGGAACGCGACGCGCACTTCCACGCCAAGACCGACGGCGCACTGGTCCTCGAACGCGTGCTCGCCGACCTCCCGGTGGGCTTCTGCCTGCTGTTCTCCTCGATGTCCGCTGTGCTCGGCGGCATCGGCTTCGGCAGTTACGCGGCGGCCAACTCCTTCCTGGACGTCCTCGTCCACCGCCACCGCGAGGACACCACCCGTTGGCTGGCCGTCAACTGGGACACCTGGCCGTCCACCGCCGCCGGACTCACCGAGGCCGCCCCGTACGGGGGGTCGCTGGCGCGGTACTCCTTGTCGGAGCGGACGGCGCTGGCCGCGCTCGACGAGATCCTGACCCGGCCGCTGCCGCGCACCGTCGTCTGCGCCGGAGACCTGCCCGCCCGCCTTGACGAGTGGGTCGAGCGGCGCACCGCGCCCGCCACGGAGCCCGCCCGCCCGGCCGACCGGCGCTTCCCCCGGCCGGACCTCGCCCAGCAGTACGTCCCACCGTCCGGCGGCACGCAGCGCCGGCTCGCCGAACTGTGGGGAGAGCTCCTCGGCGTCGACGGCGTCGGCGCACGCGACAACTTCGCCGAACTGGGCGGCACCTCCCTCATGGTGCTCCAGCTCGTCAAACGCATCCGTGAGGAGTTCGGCATCGCCGTGTCCCCGGTGACGATGTTCGAGGCACCCACCGTGCACGCGATGGCGCAGGTGATCGAAGGCGCGACCGCCCCCGCCGCACCGCCCCGTAAGGAACCCGCCCGGCGCCCGGCGCCTGCCGGGTCCGCACAGCCCGGCGGTGTCCCGCCCATCGCGGTCATCGGTATGACCGGCCGGTTCCCCGGAGCCCCCGACATCGACACGTTCTGGCACAACCTCAGCAACGGGGTCGAGTCCGTCAGCTGGTTCTCCGAGGAGGACCTGCTCGCCTCCGGCCTCACGCCCGAACAGATAAGCGACCCGGACTACGTGCCAGCCCGCCCGGTCCTGGACGACATCCGCTCCTTCGACGCGGGCTTCTTCGGCTACAGCCCGCGCGACGCCTCGAAGACCGATCCGCAGCACCGGCTCTTCCTGGAGTGCTGCTGGGAGGCGCTGGAGAGCGGCGGCTACGGCGCGAGCCGGGGCCGCGGACGGGTGGGCGTGTTCGCCGGGGCCAACTTCAGCACGTACCTGATGCTCCAGGCCGGCGATCTGGCCGACGCGGGGGAGGCCGACGTCTACGGTGCCGTCATCGGCAACGACAAGGACTCCCTGTCCACCGACGTGTCCTACCGGCTGGGGCTGACCGGCCCGAGCATGTCCGTGCAGACGTTCTGTTCCACGGCCCTGGTCGCCCTGCACCTCGCCTGCCAGAGCCTGCGCTCCGGGGAGTGCGAGATGGCCCTCGCGGGCGGCGTCGGCATCCACGTACCCGACCGGGTGGGACACCAGTACCTGCCCGGCGGCATGGAGTCGCCCGACGGGCGGGTACGGGCCTTCGACGCCGGCGCCCAGGGCACGCTCTTCGGCGACGGAGTCGGCGTCGTCCTGCTGAAACCGCTCGACCAAGCCCGCGCCGACGGCGACACCGTGCACGCGGTCATCCGGGGTTCGGCGGTGAACAACGACGGGTCGCTGAAGGTCGGTTACACCGCCCCCAGCGTCGTCGGGCAGGCCACCGTGGTCGCGGATGCCATGACGTCCGCCGGCGTCACCGCCGAGGACATCGGCTACGTGGAGGCGCACGGCACCGGCACCCCGCTCGGTGACCCCATCGAGATCGCCGCGCTCACCCGGGCGTTCGGCGACACCGGACGGAGGCAGTACTGTCCGGTCGGCTCGGTCAAGACGAACATCGGCCACCTGGGCGCTGCCGCCGGAGCGAGCGGTCTGATCAAGACGGTGCTGACCCTGAAGAACCGGACCATCCCACCGAGCCTCAACTTCAGCAGCCCCAACCCCGAGATCGACTTCGCGGACAGTCCGTTCTACGTCAACGTGAAACCGACGCCGTGGCGGGTCACCGAGGGCCGCACGCGCATCGCGGGCCTCAACTCCCTCGGCATGGGCGGAACCAACGTCCACGTGGTGATCGAGGAACCGCCCGAGCCCCCGCACCGCGACGAGGACGCCACCGGCCGCCGCTACGAGATCCTGCCGGTGTCCGCGCGCTGCGAGACGGCCGCCGACCGGGCCGTCACCCGTCTGCGGGAGTACCTGCGCGGCACGGAGACGGTTCCGTCGCCGCTGGACGTGGCCTACACCCTGCAGGCCGGACGCGAACGGTTCGAACACCGCCGGGTGTGGGTCACCGGCTCACTGGACGCCCTGCGCGCCGCACCCGGCACCGCCGTCGAGGGGCTGATGCGGCGCGCCGACCCCGCGGCCGGCCGTCCGGTCGACTTCCTGTTCGCGGGCGTCGGGGAGCAGTACCCGGGCATGGTCGGCGAGCTGTACCGGCGGGAGCCGGAATTCCGGGCCGCGGTGGACGAGTGCGCCGCCCTGCTCGGGGACCCGTTCGGCGCCGACCTCGTCCGGCTGCTGACCGCACCCCGGCGCCGGCCCCACGGCGGGAGCGACACCCTGGCGGCCATGCTCGGCCGGGACACCCCCGACACGGACGAGGCGGCCGCCGAACTGGCCCGCACCGAACTCGCCCAGCCCGCCGCGTTCATCACCGACTACGCCCTCGCCCGTCTCGTGACGAGCTGGGGAGTGGAGCCCCGGACGATGCTCGGGTACAGCCTGGGGGAGTACGTCGCGGCCTGCCTCGCCGGGGTGCTGAGCCTGTCCGACACCCTGCGCCTGGTCGCCTTCCGCGCCCGGCTGATCGGGAAGCTGCCGGCCGGTGCGATGCTCGCCGTGCCGCTGTCGCCCGCACGACTCGCCGAGCGCTTCGGGGCGGTCACGGACCTCGGCCTCGACATCTCGGTGATCACCGGACCGGAACAGACCGTGGTCGGCGGCCCGTGCGACGCGGTCGACGCCTTCGCCGCCCGGCTCGAACGCTCCGGCGTACCCGGCCGGAGGCTGGCGACCACGCACGCCTTCCACACGCGGATGCTGGAGCCCGTGCGCGACGAGCTCACCGCGTGGGCCGCCGCCAACCTGCGGCCGGCGGCGCCGGAACGCCCGTACGTCTCCAACCTCACCGGTGAGATCGTCACCCACGACCTGGTGGCCGACCCGGCCTACTGGGCGCGGCACATGTGCTCGACCGTGCGGTTCGCCGACGGCCTCTCCCGCCTGCTCGCCGAGCCGGACCCGGTGCTGCTGGAGCTGGGGCCCGGTCAGTCGCTGGGCGCCATGGCCCGGGTCCACCCGGACTGCCCGCGCGACCGCTGGCCCCTGGTGGTGCCGACCCTGCCGTCGGCGGCCGAGACCCGCCCGGACGACGAGACCGTCACCGAGACCGTGGCCCGGCTGTGGCTGGCCGGGGTCGACGTGGACTGGGACGCCTACCAGCGCGGCCGCGATGCGCGCCGTACCCCCCTGCCCACCTACGCGTTCCAGCGCCAGGAGTACTGGCTGGAACCGGCCCCCGCCCGCCCCGCAGCCGCTCGCGCCGTCGTCGTCCCGGCCGATGTGACCCAGGTGCGGCTGGACGACGTGAAGGCCACCCCCCTTCCTCTGTTGCCGGAGGAGAAGTGGCTGCACACCCTCGTGTGGCGGCAGACCGCACCGCGCCCCGGCGGTCTGCCCGCCTGCCGCTGGCTGGTCCTGACGGACGACGGAGCGGCCGACGAGATCTGCCGCCCCCTGGTCCGCAGGCTCACCGGGGCCGGCGGGAGCGTCGTGCTCGTCCGGCCCTCCTTGGACGCGGAGGAACTCGGCGAGGCGGACGGGGAGTACCGGGTCCGGCCCGGCGACGCCCCGCAGATCCGTGAGCTGATGCGCCGCCTGCGGGACCGAGGCGGCCTGCCCGACCGGATCGTCCACCTCTGGCCCCTCGGTGTCCCCGCGGGCGAGGACCCCGTGCCCGGCCCGCGGGAGGTGGAGACCGCGCTGGTGTACGGCACCGACACGCTCGTTGCGCTCGCCACGGCCGCGGCCGACGTCGGAGCCGAGAAGTGGTCGCTGGACGTCGTCGCCTGCGGCACCAGGGAGGTGACCGGCACCGAGCGGCTGCGCCCCGAGCTGAGCACGGTCAGCGGCCCCGTGCGTGGCATCCCGCTGGAGTACCCGGAGGTCTCCTGCCGCCTCATCGACGTCGAACCGGCGTCCCCCGGGGGCGCCGAGGCTCTGGCCGGACGGATCGCGGCCGAACTCGGTGACGGCGAGCGGGAACCGGTCGTGGCACTCCGCAACGGCCGGCGCTGGCTGCCGGACTACGAAACCCTCCCGGACACCGAGGCCGCGACCGGTGACGACACCCGGCGCGGACTCCGTGAGGACGGTGTCTACCTGATCACCGGCGGTCTCGGCGGCATCGGACTGGCCATGGCCGAGCGGCTCGCCCGGGACTGCCGGGCGCCTCGGCTGGTCCTGTTCGGCCGGACCGGACTGCCGCCGCGCGACACCTGGCGAGCGGCGCTCGACGATCCCGCGGCCGGCGACGAGGTGCGGCGCCGTCTGAGCGGTGTGCTCCGGCTGGAGGAGCTGGGCGCCGAGGTGGCAGTCGTCACCGGCGACGTGAGTGACCCCGCCGACGCCGAACGGGCCGTACGGACCGCTCTGGACCGGTTCGGCGCGCTGCACGGGGTGCTGCATGCCGCCGGTCTGCCCGGCATCGGGCTGATGCAGTTCAAGACCACCGCGGAGATGCGGAAGGTGATGGCACCCAAGATCGGCGGGACCCTGGCCCTGGAACGGGCACTCGACGGCGTGCCGCTGGACTTCCTGCTGCTGTTCTCCTCGATCACCTCGGCGACCGGCGGCGGCCCGGGGCAGGTGGACTACAGCTCCGCCAACGCCTTCCTCGACTCCTACGCCGAAGCCGCCGCGGCGCGCGGCGGACGGCGGAGGACCGTCACGATCGGCTGGGGCGAGTGGGAGTGGAACGCCTGGTCGGCCGGACTGGCCGGCTACGACGCGGAGGTCCAGGAGTTCTTCCGCACCAACCGGGAGAAGTTCGGCATCGGCTTCGACGCCGGCTGGCGGAGCCTGCTGCGGGCCCTGGCCCAGGACCAGCCCTATGTCGTGGTCAACACCCAGGACTTCTCCGAGATGGAGCGGCTCAGCCGCTACTTCACCGTCGCCCTGGTCGGCGGGCGCGGACCCGGACCGGAAACGGGGGTCCGCCACCCCCGTCCGGACCTGGTGACCGCGTTCGTGCCCCCGTCCGGCGAGGCACAGGAGGCGATTGCCGAGATCTGGTCCGACCTGCTGGGCCTCAGCGAACTCGGGGCCGACGACAACTTCTTCGACCTCGGCGGCAGTTCCCTGATCGGCATGGAGGTGATGGCGCGGATCCGGCGACGGCTGTCGATCGACGAACTGGCCCCGCACGTGCTCTACGAAGCACCGACGGTGGCCAGGCTGGCGAGGCTGCTGGCCCCGCAGGAGACCGCCGGCGCGCGGACCGGGGCTGTGGACACGGCGGCGGAGGACCGCACCCGCAGCGACCGCCGCCGGCGCAGCCTGCGGCGTACCAGGACCCAGGAGACGGAGGGCGCGTGAGCGACGACGAGCAGCGGCTGGCCATCGTCGGAATGTCCGGCCGCTTCCCCGGAGCGAGCGGCACGGACGAGCTGTGGAGCAACCTGACCCGCGGCGCGGGCGGCATCCGGGACATCACCCAGGAGGAGCTGGCCGCGGCCAGGGTACCCCCGGCCCTGCAGGCCGATCCGCGGTACGTGCGCCGCGGGGCGCCGCTCGCGGACACCGACCTGTTCGACGCGTCGTTCTTCGGTTACAGCCCGCGGGAGGCCGAGGTCGCCGACCCGCAGCACCGGATGTTCCTGGAGTGCTGCTGGGAGGCGCTGGAGGGCGCCGGCTACCGCCCCAGCGCCGTGCCCGGGCAGGTCGGCGTCTTCGGCGGAGTTGCTCCCAGCCAGTACGGCATGCGCCATGTCCTGGTCCGTCCGGAGGTGATGTCCACCATCACCCTGGAGCAGTACGGCATGGGCACCACCTCGGACTCGCTGTGCACGCTGGTCGCCTACAAACTCGGCCTGACCGGCCCGGTGGTGGGCGTCCAGACCAACTGCTCGACCTCGCTGGTCGCCGTGCACCTGGCGGCGCAGAGCCTGCTGACGTACGACTGCGACGTCGCACTGGCGGGCGGCGCGGCGATCTTCGATCCGGTGCCGACGGGCTACCGGTTCGAGGAGGGCTCGATCACCTCGCCCGACGGCGTGGTGCGCAGCCTCGACGCCGACGCCGACGGCACCGTGATGGGCAACGGTGTCGGGGTGGTCGTCATGAAGCGACTGGCCGACGCCCGCAGGGACGGCGACCACGTCTGGGCGGTCGTACTGGGCAGCGCGATCAACAACGACGGTGCCGCACGCGCCGGGTTCTCCGCCCCCGGAGTCGACGGCCAGAGCGCGGTGATCGGTTACGCGCTCGCCGTGGCGGACGTGGAACCGGAGACCGTCGACTACGTCGAGTGCCATGCCACGGGCACACGGCTCGGCGACGCCATCGAACTGGCGGCCGTCGACCGGGCCTACCTCGTGGTGCCCAGGACCCCCCGGGTGCTGTCGTCCCTCAAACCGGACATCGGGCATCTGGACCGGGCCTCCGGAGTGGCCGGGCTGATCAAGGCGACCTTGGCGCTGCACCACCGGGTCCTCCCCGCGACCAGGGGGTTCCGCACGCCCAACGCGGCACTCGCGGCAGCCGGTGACCGGTTCACCGTGCTGACCGCGGACCGGCCGTGGCCGCGCGCGGACCACCCCCGCCGGGCCGGGGTCAACTCCTTCGGCGCCGGCGGCACGAACGTCCATGTCGTACTCGAAGAGGCTCCGGAGCGCCCCCGGGTGCCCGCGGCACCCGGGCCGCACCTGCTGGTGCTGTCGGCCCGTACCCGGTCCGCCCTGGACACGGCGGTGCGGCGGCTGCGCGCTCATCTGCGCGAGCTGCCGGCCGACGACTGCGGGCTCGCCGACGTGGCGTACACCCTCCAGGTCAGCCGCACCGGCTTCCCGTACCGCATGGCCGTCGTGTGCTCCGGCATCGAGGACGCGCTCGACGCCCTCGCCGACCCGGGCCGGATCGTCACCGCCGGACCGGTGACACCCTCCGGTGAGACGTACCGGCCCACCGGCCCCCGGCTTGCCGCGGAGCACTGGCTGGCGGGTGCCGACGTCGACTGGCCGACGCTGCACGACGGACCGCGGCGGCGCGTGCCGCTGCCCACCTACCCGTTCGAGCGAGGACGGTACTTCCTCGAACCGGCGGACCTGCCCGCCGGACTGCCGGGCGCCGCGGCGGCCGCCCTCTCGCCCGGCGGGGGAGCGCCCGTCGGCCGGCTGCCCGACATGGCCGACTGGTTCTCCTGCCCCTCGTGGCGCTCCGTGCCGCTGCTGCGCGGACCGGACGCGGAGAGCCTCGGGGAGCGGGGCCCCTGGTGGGTGGTGGCGGCGGACGGGCCGGGAGCCGAGGCCGCCCGGCGGCTCGCCGAACTGGGAGTCGAGGTGGTCCTGTTCCGCCCGGCGGGGCAGGACGGCGGAACACGGACCGGCACAGCGGGGCTCCCGGTGCGCGACATCGACCCCTGCTCGCGGGCCGACTTCGTGAGCGCCGTCGCCGAACTCGGGCGCCCCCGCAGCGTGCTGCACGCCCTGAGCCTGCAGGCCGCCCCCGACGGCAGCGCGGAGCAGGTGTTCGCCGAGGCCCAGCAGCGCGGCTTCTACTCGGTGCTCGCCCTCGTCGGCGCCCTGTCGGAGGACGCCGAGCCCGGCCCGGTCGACCTGCTGCTGTGCACCGACGGCGCCGCCGAGGTGACGGGCGGCGACCTGCGGAACCCGCAGCAGGCCACGCTGTCCGGCCTGCAACCGGTGATCAACCAGGAGTTCGGCGACATCACCTGCAGGCTCCTCGACGTCGACCCGGCCGGGTATGTCCTGGCGGGCGGCGACCCGGCCGCCCTCGCCGACGAACTCCTCGCCGAGACGGGAGCGGACGGCCCCACGGACCCGGCGGCGCTGCGGGGCACCGAACGCTGGGTCCGGTCCTTCGCCCCCTTGCGCGTCGGCCCGGCCACCGACCCCGCCCGGACTGTCCCGGCGGGCGCCACGGTCCTGATCACCGGCGGACTCGGCACGGTCGGGGCCGCCCTCGCGGACCACTTCGCCGTCACCAGGTCCTGCAACCTCGTCCTCACCACGAGGACGCCGCTGCCACCGGAGAGCGAGTGGCAGGACTGGCTGGACACCCGCCCCGCGGACGACGCGACCGCCGCGCGCATCCGTACCGTGCTGGGGCTGCGGAAGCACGGTACGGGGGTGCTGGCCGTCACGGCCGACGTGGCGAGCCACCGGGACATGGGCGGGGCGCTCGCCGAGGCACGGGCGCGCTTCGGGCCCATCGACGTGGTCGTCCACGCGGCAGGGGCCCAGGGCAGGGAGTACTTCGGCTTCGCCCCCAGCCTGGGCCGGGAGGTGTGCGAGACCCACTTCCGCGCGAAGGTCACGGGCCTGTGCGTCCTGGACGCACTGCTGAACGAGGACGAGGCGCCGGTCCGGCTGACGATGTCGTCGCTCGCGGCGGTCCTGGGAGGTGTGGCCTATGGCCCGTACGCCGCGGCCAACGCCGCCATGGACGCCTGTGCGCGCGCCCTGGGCGGCTGGCTGCCGGTCAACTGGGACACCTGGAACCTGGGCGAGGATCCGCACGGCGACCTCGGCGTCACGATGAAGGACTACTTCTACGACGCGGCCGAGGGCTGCGAGGTCCTCGAACGCTGTCTGTCCGTCGCCGACCGCGTCCGCCAGCTGACGATCTCCACCGGTCCGCTGGAGCACCGCTTCGACCAATGGACGCGCCTGAACCGGACGGAACCCGAGCCCGCCCGCACCCGCTACCCCAGGCCGGAGCTCCCGGTCCCCTTCGAGAGCCCGGGCTCCGCGGACGAGGAGGCGATCGCCGAGATCTGGAGCGAGATCCTCGGCGTGGACGGCATCGGGGTGAACGACAACTTCTTCGAGCTCGGAGGCCACTCGCTGGCCGCCGTCCGGATGATGGCGCGGATCCGGACGCGGTTCGGCGGATTCCCCGCGCAGGTGCTCATCGAGAACCCGACGGTGCGGAGTTTCAGCAAGGCCCTCACCGCGAGGAACTGACCGCCGCGGCCGGACCGCCCGGCCGGACGCGACAAGCAGACAACCGTTGACCGGACAAGGAGAACCGTGATGGCACACGTGGGAGTCGTCGGAGCCGGAGTGATGGGCGCCGGTGTGGCACAGAACCTGGCGCACTCGGGCCACCGGGTCGCGTTGGTGGACAACGACCCCGACGCGATCGAGAAGGCGCTGGCCGGTATCGAGACCAACTGCCGGATGAGCCGGTTGCTGGGCGGCCCCGAGATCGACGCGGAGGAGGTGCTTGCCCGCATCGACAGCGGCACCGACCTCTCGCTGCTCGCGGACGCCGAGGTCGTCATCGAGAACATCACCGAGAACTGGGACCTCAAGCGCTCGCTGTACCTGGAGATGGACGCCGTCGTCCGGCCCGACGCCGTCTTCGTCGCCAACACGTCGGCCATCCCGATCACCCGGCTGGCCTCCCTCACCGGGCGCCCCCGGCAGTTCGTGGGCGTGCACTTCATGAACCCCGTGCCCATGAAGCCCGCCGTGGAACTGATCCCTGGTCACCACACGTCCCCGGCAGCCCTGGAGCGCGTCCGCACGCTGCTGATCTCGATGGGCAAGAAGGCCATCGACGTCAACGACGCGTGCGGGTTCGTCTCCAACCGCGTGCTCATGCTCACCGTGAACGAGGCCGCCTGTCTGGTGTACGAGAACGTGGCCACCGCCGAGACCGTGGACGAGGTCTTCCGGAGCTGCTTCGGCCACCCGATGGGCCCGCTGGAGACCGCCGACCTCATCGGCGTCGACACGATCCTCTACAGCATCGAGGTGCTGTACGAACACTTCGCCGACAGCAAGTACCGCCCCTGCCCGCTGCTCAAGCACATGACCGACGCCGGACTGCACGGCCGCAAGACGGGCGAGGGCTTCTACTCCTACGGCCCGTCGGCGGCCGCGGCCGCAGGCCCGTCCGTGAACGGCCACCGGGCCGACCGTTCCCTCTCCGCCAACTGAGGTCCCGTTCCCACCATCCGAGGAGTGATCCCACCGTGTCCGACGACATTCGCACCCCCATCCGCGAGTTCATCTCCGCCAAGTTCCCGCAGATCTCCCTCGCCGACGAGGAGGACATCTTCGCCCTGGGCTTCGTCAACTCGCTCTTCGCCATGGAGCTGGTGATGTTCGTGGAGAAGACCTTCGGTGTCCGGGTGCCCAACGAAGAGCTGAGGCTCGACAACTTCCGCACGCTGAACGCAATGGCGGAGTTGGTCCGGAGCATGACCGAGGGTGCCCGGCTGTCGGCCGGCTGACGAGGAGGACGCCATGACCATTTCCCTGACCGAAGCAGGTCCCGGGACCCAATCCGATCCGGGCGACGTCCTGGGCCCTGTCCGCGCGTTCGTCGACACCGAGATCGTTCCGTACGCCGAGGAGTGGGACCAGGCCGAGCGGCTGCCCCCGCAGATCCTGGCCCGGATCGGCGAACTCGGCCTGTGGGCCCCGTTCCTGCCGCCCTCGGACGGTGGCTCGGACATGCGGTGGACGACCCTGGGACGGGTGCACGAGGAGATCGGCCGGGGCTGCTCGTCGGTTCGCAGCTTCCTGACCGTCCACACCATGGTGACCTGGACCGTCCACCGCTGGGGCAGCGACGCGCAACGAGCACGCTGGCTGCCGCGGCTGGCGGCCGGCGAACTGCTCGGAGCCTTCTGCCTCACCGAACCCGACAGCGGCAGCGACGCCTCGGCCTCCGGCACCGTGGCCGAGCCCGCCGCCTCCGGCTGGGTCATCAACGGCGAGAAGAAATGGATGACCGCCGGCCAGGTTGCCGGCCTCCTCCTCGTCTTCTGCCGGACCGGCGACGGCATGAGCGCCTTCCTGGTGCCCGCCGACAGCCCCGGGGTCGAGATCACCCCCATCAAGGGGGTGATGGGCACCAGGGCGAGCATGCTCGCCGGCATCACGCTGCGGGACGTACGGGTCGGCCAGGACGCGCTGATCGGCCCGCGGGGCTGGGCGGCCGGAACCGTGATGACCGGGGCGCTCGACCTGGGCCGGTACAGCGTCGCCTGCGGGTCCGTGGGCGTCGTGCAGGCCTGCCTGGACGCATGCGTCGACTACACCTCCCGCCGCACGGTTCGCGACGGCCCGCTGTCCGAACTGCAGCTGATCCGCCGCAAGATCTCCGACATGGTCGTCGGCAGCCGGGCCGCCCGGCTGCTGTGCGCGGAGGCGGGACGGCTGAAGGATGCCGACGACCCGGCGACGATCATGGCGACCTGGGTGGCCAAGTACCACGCCTCGACCGCGGCGACCGCCGCCGCGAGCGACGCGGTGCAGATCCACGGGGCCAACGGCTTCAGCGCCGACCACCCGGCCGCCCGCCTGTACCGCGACGCCAAGGTGGCCGAGATCATCGAAGGAAGCACCGAACTGCAACAGCTCACCATCGCGACAGAGGCCTACCGGGAGGTGGCACGGTGAACGCCGGGCAGACCGTTGGGAGCACGACCCGCACGAAGCCCCGGCAGGGACGGATCAAGTGCGTGGTGTGGGATCTGGACAACACCCTGTGGGACGGGGTCCTGCTGGAGGACGGACAGGTCACCGTGCGCCCCGAGGTGGTCGAGGCGATCAGGCGGCTCGACGAACTCGGCATCCTGCACTCCATCGCCAGCCGCAACGACCACGACAGCGCGGTGGAGCGCCTTCGGGAGGAGGGGCTGGCGGACTACTTCCTCTACCCCCAGATCAACTGGAACCCCAAGTCCGCCTCGGTCGAGCAGATCGCCACGTCGCTCAACATCGGCCTGGACGCCGTCGCCTTCGTGGACGACCAGCCCTTCGAACGGGAGGAGGTGGAACACACCCACCCGAGCGTGCTCACGGTCGACGTCACCGAACTCGCCGAGACCCTCCGCACCCCGGAGTTCCAGCCGAAGTTCGTCACCGACGAGTCGAGGATCCGGCGCGAGATGTACCGCAGCGCCGCCCTGCGCGACCGGATCGAGCACGACTACACCGGGACGAACGAGGAGTTCCTCGCCACGCTCGACATGCGCTTCACCATCTCCGAGGCCCGGCGTGAGGACCTGCAGCGCGCCGAGGAACTGACCGTGCGGACCAACCAGCTCAACTCCACCGGCCGCACGTACTCGTACGAGGAACTCGACGAGCTGAGGCACTCCCCGGACCACCTGCTCCTGGTGGCCGGGCTCACCGACCGTTACGGCACCTACGGCACGATCGGACTCGCCCTGGTCGAGCGGGGCCGGCCCGCCTGGCATCTGCGGATGATGCTGATGTCCTGCCGCGTGATGGCCCGCGGGGTCGGCACGGTGCTGCTCAACCATGTGATGCGGCTGGCCCGCGAGGACGGCGCCGTGCTGCGGGCCGACTTCGTGGAGACGGGCCGCAACCGGGTCATGTACGTCACCTACGCCTTCGCCGGCTTCCGCGAGGTCGAACGCGACGGCAGCCGGCTGCTCCTGGAGTCCGACCTGCGGCAGATCCAGCCGCCGCCGGAGTACCTGACGATCGAGGTGCGATGAGCGAGAACACCCAGGAGTCCCTGGCGGACGTGGGAGCCGCCGAGGGAACTGCCCGCCCGTGGCTGCCGTTCGGCGAGCCGTGCCTGTCGGCTCCCCGGCTGTACTGCTTTCCCAGCGCGGGTTCCAGTGCCGCGGGTTTCGCGCCCTGGCGCCGGCTGGCGCCCCCCGGTGTCCTCGTCTGCCCGGTACAGCCGCCGGGCAGGGCGGAACGGTTCCGGGAGACGCCGTACGACCGTTGTGACACCCTCGTCGACGAACTGGCAACCGCTCTGCGCGGGCAGTTCACCGGAACGTACGCGCTCTACGGGCACAGCCTCGGAGCGCTGGTGGCCTTCGAACTGGCGCGGCACCTGCGGAGCACGGGGGCCCCACCGCCTGTCCACCTGTTCGTCTCGGGCCGTCCGGCGCCCCACCTCCCGTCCTTCAGGCGGACCTTGTACGCCCTCCCTGCTGCCGACCTGATCGGCGAGGTGGCGAGGATGGGGGGGACGCCGGAGGAGATCCTGCGTACGGACGACGTCATGGAGCTGCTCTTGCCGCTGCTGCGCGCCGACCTGGCGGTCAACGAGACGTACGAGTACCGGGAGCAGCCGCCGCTGGGCATCCCGCTCACCGTCTTCGGCGGGAAACGGGACCCCCGGGCCGACGAGGCCGAGATCCTGGCCTGGGAACGCCTCACCAGCGCTCGTTTCCAGGCTCGGATGTTTCCCGGCGGACACTTCTTCATCAACGACCGAACGGAGGAACTGATGGAAATAATGGCGCGATCCCTGCTCGGCTGAAAGCATTCGTTCGGCCCGGTGGCTTCGCGCCGAAGCGTCGTGGCAGCAGTTCGCCGTAGCTTCCATTCGATTTCCGCCCCGTGATCCGGACTTCGGTCAGGGGTGACGCCACCACTGGTTCGGGGGCGTACGCATCGATGGCGGACTGGTGCCTTTCGCAGGAGGAACTCGTCCCCCGTCCCCCCACACCCGGACGCAGACCATGACTCCAGCACCCTGCCCGACCTGTGGAATCTTCCCCCTCGGCGCCGCAGGACGCCCGTGATGCCCGAGCCCGTGAACCGCCTGGAGGCACTCCCCGACAGCACCGAAGCCCGATGGCAGGCGACACGGCGCGGCCGAATGGGCTGGTACGGCTACGACTGGGCAAATTCCGTTTTCACCACGTCCGTCACCTCGATCTTCTTCGGGCCGTACATCACCGATGTCAGCGAGAAGGCGGCCGATGCCGACGGATTTCTCCACCCGGTCGGGATTCCGGTGCTGGCCGGCTCCTACTACCCCTACATCTCTGCCCTGGCCGCCCTCCTCCAGGTCTTCGTGCTCCCCACGGCGGCAGCCCTGACCGAACGCCATGACAAGGGGCGCCTGCTCTGCGCCTTCGCCGTCACCGGCGCCGTCGCGGCAACGGGCATGTGCGCGATCGGGGAGACGGACTACCTCCTCGGCGGGGCGCTGTACGTGGTGGCCGGAATGGCGTTGGGCGCTTCGGTCATGGTCGCCAACACCTATCTGCCGGTCCTGGCCCCTCCCGAGCGGCAGGACCGGATGTCCACCGAGGGCTCGGCGGCGGGCTTCCTCAGCAGCGGCGCCGTCCTGCTGCTCGACCTCGTGCTGTACGCCAACCATGACGCGCTGGGTCTGACCGAGGACCAGGCGGTGCGGGTGATCCTGCTCATTACCGGACTGTGGTGGCTGGTGTTCGCCGTCGTGTCGGTGTGGCTGCTGCGCGGCTACGGCAGCAGCCCCACCGACACGACGACCGACGGGGAGCGGGCCGGTGCCTACCGGGCCCTGTTCCCGGCGGTCCGGAAGCTGTGGAGCCTGCCGGGGGCCGGCTGGTTCCTGGTCGCGTTCCTGCTCTACAACAACGGCATGCAGGCGGTCACCTCCCTGGTGGGTACGTTCGCCGTGAAGGCGATCGGCATCCCTCAGGACCGCCTGGTCATCGCGGTGCTCGCCGTCCAGTTCGTCGCCTTCGCCGGTGCGCTCGTCGCGGGACGCCTGGCCGAGCGGCACGGCGGTCGCCCGGTGCTCCTGGGGTTCGTGCTGGTCTGGATCCTCACTGTCGTAGCGGGCGCACTCATCCCCGGCGGAGCGTTCGGCGCGTTCCTGGCGCTGTGTGTCGGCGCCGGCTTCGTGGTCGGGGGGACCTACGCGTTGTCGCGTTCGGTCTTCGTCAAGTTGGTACCACCGGACCGCACGACGGAGTACCTGGGCATCTTCGAGACGGCCAACCGGTGCATGGCCTTCCTCGGCACGTCGGCCTTCGGCCTCGTCCTGCAGTGGACGGGCAGTTACCGCACCGCATGGCTGTCGATCCTGGTGTTCTTCCTGGCAGGCGCCCTGACCCTGGTGCTCGGCACCGGCGCCGCCCGAAATGCCGGAACCCGGCGTGAGGAGACGATCCATGGCTGACACCCCGCGTGCCGGTCGCCGTTACCGTGTCCTGCTCACCGAGGCCTCCAGCGCCTCGGCCCGCGAGATCCTGACGGTGCTCGGGCGCCAGGGGCACGAGGTCGGAGTCATGGACAGCGGTGGTCTCTCCTTCACCGCCCTGTCGCGTTGGGCGCACCGACGCCACCGGAGCCCCCGGTTCTCCGCGGACCCGGAACGCTACCTCGACGCGTTGCGGCAGGTGCTGACGAGCCATCCGTACGACGTCCTGCTGCCCACGCACGAGCAGGCGGTCGCGCTGTCACGGCACCGTGAGGAGTTCGCCGGTCTGGGGGCCGGGCTCGCGGTGCCCGACTTCGACGCGATGCGGAAGGCGCAGGACAAGGTCGCGGCGGTACGCCTCTTCGAGCGGCTCGGGCTGCCCCAGCCGGACACCGCCCTGGTCGCCGAGGAGGGCGAGGTGCCGGCCGCGGCGGGACGACTGCCTGCCTACGTCAAGCTCCCGGTGGCCACGTCGAGCCGGGGAGTGTGGCGCGCGGACGACGCCGCGGAACTGTCCGGGATCGCGGCGAAGCCGCAGGTGCGGGAGGTCTTCGCCCGCGGTGGTGAGATTCTCGTGCAGCGGGCGGTGCCGGGACGGCTGGTGATGATCCAGGCACTGTTCGACCGGGGCGCGCTCGTCGCTTCCCACACGGTGCTGCGCAGACGGGAAGGCGTGCAGGGCAGTGCCTCCGCCAAGGAGTCGCTGGTGTTGCCCGAGGTGACCCGGCACCTCACCGAGCTCGGCTCCGCGCTGGACTGGCACGGCCCCCTGTCCCTGGACGCGATCCTGGACCGGGACCGCGGCCGGGTCCACTACATCGACGTCAACCCGCGCCTGGTGGAACCCGTGAACGCCGAAGTCGCGGGTGTCGACCTGGTGCGGCGCTGGCTCGCGCTGTCGTGCGGCGAGGAGACGGGTCCGCCGCCGGTGGCCCGCCCCGGTGTCCGCACCCACATGCTGCTCATGGCGGTCGTGCGGCACGCGGAAGTGGGCCGCGGCCGGGGGGCGGTGCTGCGTGAACTCGCGCAGGCCGCGGCCGGACGCGGATGGTACGCGCAGAGCCAGGAGGAACTCCTGCCGATCCGCTCGGACCCGGCGGGCGCCCTGCTGCTGGGCGCCGTCAGCGCCTGCCTGCTGATCTCCCCGAGACTGTGGCAGCGCCTGGCCGGATCCGGCGCACCTGCCCATGCCCTGAGCGCGGAGGGCTGGCGGCAACTCGTCGACGCCGAGCCGCGGAGAAATCCGGGGAATCCCTGACCACCCGGGGGAACTCGCGGAGATGCGCGGCGCCCCCACCATGCTGAGCCGCTGGGACGACGAAGTGGGGCGGGTGCGGGACGGGAGGGAGCGCGTCCATATGCTCACTTCATGCCGGAGGCCGGGAGCATGGGCCGTGCGGCGATCGATGGGCTTCTCGGGAAGCGGGTTTCCGGTGCCGGTCAGGACCTCCCGGAATCCCCCACGGCTGATCGTGGCCGACGGGCCGGCTGTGCATGCTGGGAGCTGTTCGTTGAATGCAAGGTGGAAGACTGGGATGGCAGGGAAATGCTGAATGAGGTGACTGCGACCCGCTACGTCACGCCCCTGCGTGAGGGTGGCTCGCTCCCCGGGATCGTCGAGGCCGACGACCTCGGTACCTACGTCATGAAATTCACCGGCGCCGGCCAAGGCCGCAAGACACTTGTCGCGGAGGTCATCTGCGGACAGCTCGGCCGCCGGCTCGGCCTCCGCGTCCCCGCCCTCGTGCAGATCCAGCTCGACCCGGTCATCGGGCTCGCCGAGCCCGACCAGGAGGTGCAGGAGCTGCTGAAGTCCAGCGGCGGGCTCAACCTGGGGATGGACTTCCTGCCCGGCTCGATCGGCTTCGACTCGCTCGCCTACCAGGTCGACCCGCGGGAAGCCGGACGCGTGGTCTGGTTCGACGCGCTGATCAACAACGTCGACCGGTCCTGGCGCAACCCGAACATGCTGATCTGGCACGGCGACCTGTGGCTCATCGACCACGGAGCCACCATGATCTGGCACCACAACTGGCCCGGCGCCCAGGCCTCCGCCGCCAAGCCGTACAACGCCTCGGACCATGCGCTGGCCCCGTTCGCCCCCGATGTCGCGGCTGCCGCCGCCGAGCTGGCCCCGCTGGTGACCGAGGAACTGCTCACCGGGATCGCGGCCGACGTCCCTGACGAGTGGCTGGTGGACGAGCCCGGTTTCGACTCCACCGACGCGGTGCGCCGCGCCTATGTCGAGGCGCTGCTGCCGCGCGCCGCCACCATCCACGAGCGGATCACGATGGACGGGCCGACCGAGCCCCGGCCGTCGCAGGCCCCCGGCTGGCTCACCGACCACCTCACCCCCTGGCCGCATCCCACCAAGAAGAACGACAAGGACGGCCGGCGTTGACCGAGCGCGATGTCTTCGAGTACGCACTGCTGCGCGTCGTGCCGCGGGTGCAGCGAGATGAGTTCTTCAACGCGGGTGTGGTCGTCTACTGCCGTGCGCGGAGCTTCGTCGCCGCCCGTACCCATCTCGACGAGACCAAGCTGAAGGCCCTGGACCCGAGTGCCGACACGGCCGGTGTGCGGGCCGCGCTGCACGCCGTCGAGGGTGTGTGCCGTGGCGGTGCGGACGCAGGCCCGGCGGCCCGCGACGACGCAGGCCGCCGCTTCCGCTGGCTGATCGCTCCGCGTTCCACGGTGGTCCAGCCGGGCCCCGTGCACAGTGGTCTCACGGCCGACCCCGAGGCCGAGGTCGAACGGCTGCTCGACCTGCTCGTGCGCTGATCCATCACCCCGCTGTGACGCCCGCAGGTGCCGCGGCTGTGGCGCCGCGGGTGTGACATGCACCCCTGTGGCCGTGCGCCGTTGACACCGGGTGCCAGGGCTTCTAGCGTCTCGTCTGCTGAAGGTACTAAGCGGTTGCTCAGTCATCGGCAGGGCTCCCGGCACGCGAAGGTTCCGCGCCGGGCGCCCCCGACGTCCGCTGAGCCGCGATCCAAGGGCGAGGAGAACCAAGCATGTCCACCACCGAGCAGCGCGTCGCCATCGTGACCGGAGCGGCGCGGGGTATCGGCGCCGCCACCGCGGTGCGCCTGGCGGCCGAGGGCCGCGCCGTCGCCGTACTCGACCTCGACGAGGCGGTCTGCAAGGACACCGTCGAGAAGATCAACGCCGCCGGGGGCGCCGCGCTCGCCGTCGGCTGCGATGTGTCGGACAGCGCCCAGGTGGAGGCCGCGGTCGCGCGCGTGGCCGCCGAGCTCGGCGCCCCGACGATCCTCGTCAACAACGCGGGCGTGCTCCGCGACAACCTGCTCTTCAAGATGAGCGAGTCCGACTGGGACATCGTGATGAACGTGCATCTCAAGGGCGCGTTCCTGATGGCGAAGGCCGTCCAGAAGCACATGGTGGACGCCGGGTTCGGCCGTATCGTCTCGCTCTCCTCCTCCTCGGCGCTCGGCAACCGCGGCCAGGCCAACTACTCCGCCGTCAAGGCCGGTCTGCAGGGCTTCACCAAGACCCTCGCCAAGGAACTCGGCAAGTTCGGCATCACCGCCAACGCCGTCGCACCCGGCTTCATCGTCACCGAGATGACCGCGCAGACCGCCGCCCGGATCGGCATGGGCTTCGAGGAGTTCCAGGCCGCCGCCGCCACCCAGATCCCCGTGCAGCGTGTCGGCCGCCCCGAGGACATCGCCAACGCCATCGCCTTCTTCACGGGTGACGAGGCCGGCTTCGTCTCCGGCCAGGTCATGTACGTCGCCGGCGGACCGCTCAACTGATGCGAAGGGGTGCGGACATCATGACGGTGCAGGACAGCGGGAAGGTCGCGCTCGTCACGGGCGCGAGCCGGGGCATCGGCTACGGCGTCGCCGAGGCGTTCGTGGCACGCGGCGACCGGGTGTGCATCACCGGGCGGGGCGAGGACGCCCTCAAGGAGGCCGTCGAGCGCCTCGGTCCCGACCGGGTCATCGGCGTGGCGGGCAAGGCGCACGACGAGGCGCACCAGGCCCTTGCCGTCGAGCGCACCATGGAGGCGTTCGGCCGCGTCGACTTCCTGGTCAACAACGCCGGTACCAATCCGGTGTTCGGTCCGATCGCGGAGCTCGATCTCAACGTCGCCCGCAAGGTCTTCGAGACGAACGTGATCTCGGCGCTCGGCTTCGCCCAGCAGACCTGGAAGGCATGGCAGAAGGAGAATGGCGGGGCGATCGTCAATATCGCCTCGGTCGCCGGTTTGTCCGCTTCGCCATTCATCGGGGCGTACGGCATGAGCAAGGCCGCCATGGTCAATCTGACGCTGCAACTGGCGCACGAGTTCGCGCCGGTCGTCAGGGTCAATGCGATCGCTCCCGCGGTGGTGAAGACAAAGTTCGCCGAGGCGCTGTACGAGGGTCGTGAGGCGGAGGCCGCGGCGGCCTACCCGCTCGGCCGGCTGGGGGCTCCCGAGGACATCGGTGGGGCCGCGGCGTTCCTCACGTCGAGCCAGAGCGGTTGGATCACGGGACAGACCCTGGTGGTCGACGGGGGAATTTTCCTGAATGCGGGTGTGAGCTGAGAACGGCCTGAGCTGATTTGGCCGTTATTGACTCGAGTGCCCCACCGGGCCTGCGGATTGACCCGGTGGGGCACTGCGATATGGTCTGCCGACCCACGGCTGATCGAGGAGCGTTCACGTGTTCTACCGGGCCAGTCTGCAGGCCACTGCAGTCGTTGCTTCCCTTTCTCTGCTGGCAGGTTGCGGACTGTTGTCCGACAGCGGCTCGGAAGCGGAGCAGAAGATAGTCGTCGGTACGACCAGTGAGCCGTCCACGCTCGATCCGGCGGCTGCGTGGGACAACTCCTGGGAACTGATGCGAAATGTATTCCAGACCCTGGTGAGTTTCCCTACCGGTAGCACGAAGCCCGAGCCCGATGCTGCGGAATGGTGCAAATTCACCGATTTGACCAGCACGGCCTACCGGTGCAAGCTCCGCGAGGGTCTGAAGTTCTCCAACGGGGAGAAACTCGACGCCGAAGCCGTGAAGTACTCCATCGACCGGATCACGGAACTCGACGTCAAGGGCGGCCCCGTCGGCATGCTCGGCTCTCTCGACCGGGTGGAGACCGTGGGGGACGACACCGTCGTATTCCACCTCAGCAAACCGGACGCCACTTTCCCGTTCATTCTTGCCACGCCGGCGATGTCGTTGGTGGCGCCCAGTGCCTATTCGAAGCACAAGGTCCGCAATGACGGACAGGTCACCGGTTCCGGTCCCTATCTCCTGGATTCGTACAAGCCGGGAAACCGGTCCGAACTGGTGAAGAATCCGGACTACGACGGGTTCGCCAACCGCAAGAACGGGGCGGTTACCATTCGGTACTTCAAGGAGTCCGCCCCCATGGTCTCCGCGCTGAAGAAGGACGAGATCGACGCGATCTACCGAGGTCTGACCGCCGAGGAAGTCGTCAGCCTGCAAGACAACAAGGACAAGAACAGCAATCTGCAACTGGTCGAGACCGTCGGCGCGGACATCCGCTTCCTGGTCTTCAATCCCGAGGACCCGGCCGCCGGGAACGTGGCCGTACGGCGCGCGATCGCCCAGCTCGTCGACCGTGACGCCCTGGTGGCCAAGGTCTACCAGGGGACGGCCGAGCCGCTGTACTCGATGGTCCCCAAGGGCATCGCCGGACACACCACCAGCTTCTTCGACGCCTACGGTGACCCCGACAAGGCCAAGGCCGGCGAGATCCTCCTCAAGGCGGGCATCACCGAACCCGTCGCCCTGACCTTCTGGTTCACGACGGACCGGTACGGATCGTCCACGGCCCCTGAGTTCGCCGAACTGAAGCGGCAACTGGAGGCTTCCGGGCTCTTCAGGATCACCCTGAAGAGCAAGCCCTGGAAGGAGTTCCAGGAGGGCTTCACCAAGGGGGAGTACCCCGTCTTCGGCCGTGGCTGGTTCCCGGACTTCCCGGACCCGGACAACTTCATCGCCCCCTTCGTGGGCAAGGAGAGCGTCACCGGGATGCCGTACCTGAAGAAGGAGATCACCGAGCAGGTGCTGCCGCAGACCCGCAAGGAGAGCGACCGGGGCGCGGTCAGCAAGCAGTTCGAGCGTGCCCAGCAGATCCTCGTCGAGGACGTGCGGCTGCTGCCGCTGTGGCAGGGCAAGCTGTACGTCGCGGCGGGCGAGGACATCGGCGGCGGTGAGCGGGCCCTGGACCCGCAGACGGTCATGCAGATGTGGGAGTTCTACCGCAAGGCCAGCTGGTAGGCACGGGCGAGGCCGGCAGGGGCCGTTGTCAGTGGCCCCCGGTAGGTTCTCGTTCGAAGAACGGATCACCTACCGGAGGTTGTTGACGTGACCGACACCGACCTGCTGCCCGAGTCCTGGCGCGGCGTCCTCGGCGAAGAGCTCCAGAAGCCCTACTTCAAGGAGCTCACCGAGTTCGTCGAGGAGGAGCGGGCCAAGGGGCCGGTCTACCCGCCGCGCGACCAGGTCTTCGCAGCCCTGGAGGCCACTCCGTACGACAAGGTGAAGGTCCTCGTCCTCGGCCAGGACCCGTACCACGGGGAGGGGCAGGGGCACGGGCTGTGCTTCTCCGTTCGGCCGGGAGTCAGGACACCGCCCTCCCTGCGCAACATCTACAAGGAGATGAAGGAGGAACTCGGCCTTCCGATCCCGGACAACGGGTATCTGATGCCGTGGGCCGAGCAGGGGGTGCTCCTGCTCAACGCCGTGTTGACGGTACGCGCGGGTGAGGCGAACTCGCACAAGGGCAAGGGCTGGGAGAAGTTCACCGACGCGGTGATCCGCGCGGTCGCCTCGCGGCCCGATCCGGCCGTCTTCGTGCTCTGGGGCAACTACGCCCAGAAGAAGCTTCCGCTGATCGACGAGGAGCGCCATGCGGTGGTGAAGGGCGCGCACCCGTCACCGCTGTCCGCCAAGAAGTTCTTCGGTTCCCGTCCGTTCACACAGATCAACGAGGCGGTCGCCGCGCAGGGGCACGAGGCCATCGACTGGCGCATTCCCGACCTGGGCTGACACCACGGTTCCGCCCGGCCCGGGGGCGAACGCACCTGCTCGGCACGCCGGGCCGGGCGCCCGGTGGACAGCTCCAGGACGCCCGCCCGAGGAGCCTCAGCAAGATCGCCCCCCGCTGCCGCTAGCGTCGGACCGAACCGGGTGGACATGGGACAGGGAGGCCGCGATGGCGGAGCAGCCGGAGGCGTCCAAGGATGCCGTCATGACCAGGATCGGTCAGGCGATCATGCTGCTGCACGGTGGCGACCGGGAGGAGGCGCGCAATCGCTTCGGTGAGCTCTGGTCGGAGATCGGCGAGGACGGGGACGCCCTGCACCGGTGCACCCTCGCCCACTACATGGCCGACACCCAGGACGACCCGGGGGATGAACTGGCCTGGGACCTGAGGGCGTTGACCGCGGCCGGAAGCCTGACCGACGAGCGCGCGGCGCAGCACGCCGACGCGCTCGCGGTGCGGGCCTTCTATCCGTCGCTGCATCTCAATCTCGCGGCGGACTATGTGAAGCTCCACCGCCCCGAGGCGGCCCGGATCCATCTGGACCGGGCGCGCGCCGCCTCCGCCGTGCTGGCGGACGACGGGACGGACGACGGCTACGGGGGAGGGGTCCGCGCGGCGATCGAGCGGCTGGGGCTGAGGCTGCGGGAGATGTGAGGGCCGCCCCGGCCGCGGTGAACGGGCCGCCGGTCCGTTCTGCTTTAGCCGGGCTCAGCGGCCGTAGGTGCGTTCGCAGATCTGGGACTGTGGGCTGCCCGCGGGCCAGTGCCCGTATCCGCGTCCCAGAGCGCAGACGTCCGTCCCACTGATGGGGGCCGGCAGTTGCACAGGCGGCGCTGTTACAACGGTCGGGATCCGGCGGAGGCGGGGCTGCGCCGGATCGGGGTACGGCCGTGGCCGCGGCGCGGGGGGAGCGGCCCGGCGGGTTTCCGGTCGCGCGCCGGGTGCCGGGGAGGACGCGGAGGCGGACCGTTCGGGGCCGGCCACGGTTTCCAGGCGGTCGTGGACCGGTGGCCGCGCGATGGGGGACGCCAGGTTTGGGGTGGGCCTGCCGGCCCCGGGCCTGGACGGGGACTCCGGCTGCGCCGCCACGGACACACAGCCGGACAGGGCCGTGACCGCCACGCCGACCAGGAGCTTGAGGAAGATTCGGGTTCCTTGCACCTGATCGACTCTGGCGTGCGGCCCCGGTTCCGAGTGAGCCGGAAGGCCGGGAATGGCCCGCACGAGTGACGCCGGTCAGCGCAATACCGACCGCGACCCGAGTGCTGCGCGCAGCTGTTCGGTGAAGTCTGCGCGTCGCTCGTCCCCGTCGCGCGCCTGGGCCCCGGTCCGGGCTTCCCCTGCGACGGCAGTGCGGACCGCCGGTCGCCGCAGCGCACGTATGCTGCCCGGACGGAGGCTGCGCACCGGCCACCGCGCGGGACACCGGGCACGGACCGGGTCCGCGGGGCGGGCCGTCGCCCGGTGACCACACGCCGGCGAGCGCTGAACAGTGAGAGGGAGACCCTGGTGAAGGTCGGCTGCATCGGGCTCGGCGACATCGCGCAGAAGGCCTATCTGCCGGTTCTGACGGCCCTCCCAGGCATCGAACTGCATCTGCAGACCCGGACTCCCGCCACCCTTGCCGCGATCGCCGAGTCCCATCGGATCCCTTCCCGGCAGCGCCATGCCGACCTCGGCTCGCTTCTGGCCGCAGGCCTGGATGCCGCGTTCGTCCACGCCCCGACCGCCGTGCACCCCGAGATCGTGGAGCGGCTGCTGCGTGCAGGCGTCGCCACCTATGTCGACAAACCGCTGGCCTACGAACTCGCGGATTCCGAGCGCCTGGTGAACCTCGCAGAGGAGCGCGGGGTGAGCCTCGCCGTCGGCTTCAACCGTCGGTCCGCGCCCGGCTACGCGCAGTGCGCCGAGCATCCGCGCGAGCTGATCCTCATGCAGAAGAACCGGGTCGGCCTGCCCGCGGACCCACGCACCGTAGTGCTCGACGACTTCATCCACGTCGCGGACACCCTCCGCTTCCTGGTGCCGGGACCGATCGAGCACACCGCCGTGCACGGGAGGATCCGTGACGGTCTGATGCACCACGTCGTGCTGCAGCTGGCCGGTGACGGGTTCACCGCCATCGGCACGATGAACCGGCTCAGCGGCTCTGCTGAGGAGCGGCTGGAGGTGTCCGGCCAGAACTCCAGGCGTGAGGTCGTCAATCTCGCCGAGGTGATCGATCACAAGGGGCAGCCGACCCTGCGGCGGCGCGGCGACTGGGTTCCGGTGGCCCGCCAGCGCGGTATCGAGCAGAGTGTGCTGTCCTTCCTGGACGCCGTGCGGGCCGGGAAGGTGCTCAGCGCCGCGGACGCCCTGCGCACCCATGAGCTGTGCGAACGCATCCTGCTGGACCTGGACTGCGTCCAGCCGGGATCCCGATCGGGACCGGACCGGTGCCCAGGCACGTGAGCGGGGCGTGATCCGGCCGGGGATGCGCGGGGCCGCGCCCCGATGCAGGCTGGGGAGATGGACCGCCGGCCCACGGAGGTGACCGTATGAGGCCAAGGCCCCGCGACGAGCCACGGGGCTGGGGAGCACTCCAGCCGCCGCCCGGTTACTACACAGCCGACGGGCGACCGCCGGATGCCGCACAGCGTGGTCTGATCCTGGACTGGGCCGTCAACCAGCGGATCGCGAGCGGCTGGCGTGTGGAGTCACGCTCCGAGACACAGGTCGTCATGGTCCGGGGCCGGCCGGTGAGTCATGTGCTGCACGCCGTCCTGACCGTGTTCACCTGTTTCCTCTGGGGCGCCGTGTGGCTGGTGCTGACCGTGACGAACAAGATCGAGCGGGTCGCACTGACCGTCGACGCCCAGGGCCGCATCATCTCGGTGAACGGCCCCGGATGAGCTGCCCGGAGTGCGGGCTCACGGCCGCGGACCGGAGCCCGGCCAGCCGGTGGCGCGGCAGCGACCGGCGGAATCGGCGGACGCGGCGCCTGCCGGAGCCGATCCGACCCGGTCGCGCCGCCTGAACCACCGCACCCCCTCGATCAGGCAGTAGGCGGCCACCACCGCCGACGCCCCTTGGACGGGCCAGTCGCCCAGCCGTGTGTAGAGCGTCGTACCGGAGGTCAGGGGTACGTCGAACACCGCGGCCCCGCTCGCGTCCGTGCCGAGCGTGGTACCGATCCGCTCGCCCCGCGGGCCGTACACGGCACTCACTCCGGTGAGCGTCGCATGCACCACGGGGCGGCCGTTCTCGGCGGCCCGCAGTGCTCCGAGCGAGGCATGCTGCTCGGGAGCCCAGCTGTGCTGGAACGTCGCAGTCGACGACTGGACCACCAGCACCTGCGCACCGTCCCGTGTCAGCCTCCGGCTCATGTCCGGGAAAGCGGACTCGAAGCAGATCAACGGTCCGATACGCAGCCCCTTGCCCCCGACGGCGCCGGGCAGCCGCATCGTCACCGGATGGGTGCCCCGCAGCCGGTCCTCACCCGCCGCCTTGCCCACGGACGTGACCCATCCCAGTACCGAGCGGGCCGGGATGTACTCACCGAACGGCACCAGTCGCATCTTGTCGTAACGGTCACCGGTCAGACCGTGCGGACCCACCAGCACCGCAGATTTGAAGATTCCGGTCCGGCCCGAACCGCCGGTCTGCCGGGCGTCCATGTTGACGAGCACATCCGCACCCACCCGACGCGAGAGGGCCGCGATCCGGGCGGTCGTGCCCGGGTCCCGGGCGAGGTCCACACCGACACTGCTCTCGCCCCACACCACCAGGTCGAGGTCCCGGCCCTCCAGGGAACCGGTCAGCCGTTCACTGACGGCGAGTCTGTGCTCGACGCTGTCGGCACCGGCGACGACGCCGGGCTGCACGACGGCGATCCTGGCCAGGCCCGACTGCTCCGGCTGCGGCGCCCACTGGGCCATCGCCCCCACGGCGAGAGCGCACACCGCGATGCCGGCGACGGCGACCGTACGGGTGGTGACGGTCAGGAACAGCAGGGCTACGGCCGTGTTCACCGCGACCACGAGCAGGCTCACCAGCCACACCCCGCCGACGGATGCGACGCGGAGCGCCGGGGCCACCTCCCACTGGCTCGCCCCGAGCAGCCCCCAGGGACCGCCCAGCGCATCCCAGGAACGGACCAGCTCGATCATCAGCCAGCCGCACGGCACGACGACGAGCGCGGTCGCGGCCGCTGATGCGGACACCGGCGTGCGCAGGATCCGGAACACCAGCAGACCCCAGGGGGCCCACAGCAGGCCGAGCAGCGCCGCGAGGATCACGAGGAACACATGGAGACTCGGCAGCAGCCAGTGGTGCACGGCGAGCAGGTATCCCATCCCGCCCAGCCAGCCGTCGAGCGCCGCGCGCCGCCCCGTGCGGGCGGAGCGGATCAGCAGGAGCCACGGCACCAGACCGACAAGGGCCAGCCACCACAAGGACGGGGCCGGAAACGCGAGCGCGGGCAGGGCACCGGCCACCAGGGCTGCGCAGCCACGCCACCGAGCGGACCGGAGCATCGGTTCCCCCCGCTCGCGCCGACCGACCGGAATCCGCATGCGGCGCCTCCTCGTCCCGCTGCTCAGCAGTCTCCCCCCTGGTCGACCGTTCCGCAGTTCTTCCTCGGCCGGGGAGGCCAGAAGCGGCTGCGGTCGGACTCAGACGCGGGGCGGCCGGCGTGCCTGACCGCGCCACATCTCGTGCACGGTCATGGTGCGGATACGCCAGCTGCCGACCTCCGCCCGTGACAGCGTGAAGGTGTACCGCCCGCCGGAGAGGAAGTTCGGCACGACCGCCCCGGCCCGGCCACCGTCTCCGTCGCCTCCGATGCTGTCCAGCAGCATCGGGTTCACGTAGTCGGCCCGTACGTCGGCGCGGTCGCCCGGGTAGCCACCCAGGTCCTGGAGGGTGATCCGGCGGTTGAGGATCAGATGCTGGCGTACGGGGAAGTACCGCAGGGTCTCCTCCAGCCACTGCGCGACCTCCGCCACCGGTCCTTCGACACCGCCCGGGCCGCGGTAGTCGGCGCGGCCGTCCGCGGTGAACAGGGCCCGGTAGTCCGCCCACGCCCCGTCGTCCACCGCATTCGCGTAGGCGGTGATCACTGCATCGATGGCCAGATGGTTCATGACGGTCGAGAGATCCACGCGCTGCGTCATCAGGTCAGTGTCCGCCCGCCGGCGTGAGAGGCCAAGAGGCGTGCACGCACGGCGGGCCGACCCGGCGTTCAGCAGGGCACCACGGCCACCGGCCCGAGCGCGTGGGTGAGTGTGGTCTGGGCGACGGGAGAGAGGCCGAGGCCAAGGGACTCGCCGCCCCTGCGTCGCCCGACCACGGTGAGAGCCGCGGTCTCCGAAGCCGTCACCAGGGCCCGTGCGGCGGGCCCTGTGACCGGTTCCCGGACGACCTCGACCTGGGGATACTTCTCCCGCCACCCGGCGGTGAGTTCGGCCAGGCTCCTGGTGGCCGCGCCCGCCGCAGCCTCCCGGTCGAAGACGGGGCCGCCGGACAGCATCGAGGAGAACATCGTCCAGCCGTGCACGACCCTGAGCCGTGCACCGGGCCGGGTGGCGGCCGTCGCGAAGGCGAACTCCAGCACCGGCTCACTGCTCTCGTCCGCGGCCACGCCCGCGACCACGTCCCCGCATTCCTCCGCCGCTTCCCCTTCTGACGCGCCGCTGCGGACGACCACGACGGGGCATACGGCCATCGAGGCGGTCGCCAGACTGTCGGAACCGAGCATCAGGGACCGGAATCCGCCCAGGCCACGCGAGCCGACGACCACCAGCGACGCGTCCCGGCTGAGCGAGGTGAGCGCGGCCGAGGGGTAGTCCAGCGGCGCAAGAGCCGACGGCCGAAGACCGGGGGTGATCTCGGAGACCCTGTGTACGGACCGGTCGAGCAGTTCCTGCGACTCGCGCTTCTGCGTCTCCGGGTCGGTTCGCCGGTCCGGCGTCCGGGCGTGCACGATCACCAGGGGAAGCGCCCGGCGAACGGCCTCATGGGCGGCCCAGTCGAGCGCCTCGAGACTGTGCGACGAACCGTCGACGGCCGCGATCACGGGAAGCTCGGTGGTGGTCATCATTTCCCTCCAGGTTCCAGCGGTACATGCCCCAGACTGGTACGCGCCCGCCGTGTACGGCAGGGACTTTCGGCCCTGCCGGCCCCGAAGGATCCGGGCCGCCGGGGCTGCCGTGCAGGTCAGGCTGGATGCCGTCGCACGCGTCGAGCCGGGGTGTGACACGTACGCTACGGCCCGACGGCAGAACCACACCGATGCCCGGCGTGGCGCGTGCGACGCGGCGGAAGTATCCGGTCCGGGCGCAGGGTCGGCCCGGCCCCGTGGCCGGACGGCCAAGGGCACCGGGAAGCGTCTGGCGCACCGGTGTGGGCCCGAAGACGCCTGCCCCCGACTGTCGGTGCCGGATGCGATCCTGCACCCATGGACGAGCAGATGCGGCAGCGGCGTGTGTACGGAGCCGACCACGACGACCCCGACCCCGGCCCCCAGCCGGGCCGCTCCTATCGGGAGCTGGTCGCCGGTCCGCTCGACGGACTGCTTCTCGACGTGACCGGCTGGACGGAGCTGGCACTGCGTGAGGGAGTGGCGCTGAGCACGGAGATCGGGCGCTTCGGCCCGGGTGGCCGGGCGGAGTACGGGCCCAGGGACGGCGACTTCGAGCGGTGGGACTGGCGCGGCGACACGCCCTGAGGTGTGCCGGTCGTGGCACGGTGCACGGGGGCGGTCGCCGGATGCCGGGAGCCCCGTGCAGCCGGGGAGGCCGACGGGACTGGCCAGGACTCATGGCTGTAATCGCCTGATACTGGACTCATGGCACAGAAGTCGTCTCTACCGCACGCCCCGCCGACTCTCTCCGTCAAGGGCCGGGACGTGCGGCTGCGCACGATCGGGATCGTGGTGCTGGCAGCCATTGTGGTCTGGTTCATCGCCGCAAACACCGAATCCGTCGGTATCCAGCTGTGGATCCCCACAGTCACCCTGCCGCTCTGGGCGGTCCTGACCGTGACCCTGCTGGTCGGAATGGTCATCGGTGGGCTTCTGGCCCACCGTCGCGCGAAGCGCTGAGCCGACGGGGAGTCCGGCTCGCGGCGCGGGTACGGCGAACGTCCTGCCGGCCCCCAACGGCACAGCCCGGCCCACTGCTGCCGGGGCGGCGTATTCCGGCCAGGGGGCCAGTGGGAGCTGTCATGTCGATCGGACGTGAACCGCCTCTGATTCCCGCCAGCGATCTCCACGCGAGGGAACGGGGCAGGTGTCGAAACGTGTCCCCGTCGGCCCCGTCTAACCCGCCGACTCGCCCGCGTGCGGGCTCAGCACCCCTGCCGCCACCAGCGCGAGCAGGAGCACCCCGAGAGCCACGCGGTAGATCACGAACGGCATGAAGCTCTTGGTCGTGATGAACTTCATGAACCAGGCGATCACGGCATAACCCACACCGAACGCGATCACCGTCGCGAAGATCGTCGGCCCCCACGACACATGCCCCTCACCCGCGTCCTTGAGTTCGAAGACACCCGAGGCGAGCACTGCCGGGATCGCGAGCAGGAAGGAGTAACGGGCGGCCGCCTCGCGCGTGTACCCCATCAGCAGACCGCCACTGATGGTGGCGCCGGAGCGGGAGACGCCCGGGACAAGGGCCATCGCCTGGCAGAAGCCGAAGATCAGGCCGTCCTTGACGCCGAGTTCCCGGAGCGTCTTGCGCTCCTTGGCGGCCCGGTGCCTGCCACCGGTCTCGTCGCGGGCGGCGAGACGGTCGGCGATGCCGAGGACGATGCCCATGACGATCAGGGTGGTGGCGATCAGGCGCAGATCGCGGAAGGGCCCCTCGATCTGGTCCTTGAGCGTGACCCCCAGGATGCCGATGGGGAGCGAGCCGATGATCACCAGCCAGCCCATCTGGGCGTCGTGGTCGCTGCGCATCGCGCGATCGGTCAGCGAACGGAACCAGGCCGAGACGATCCTGACGATGTCCTTGCGGAAGTAGAGGAGGACTGCCGCTTCCGTGCCGATCTGGGTGATGGCGGTGAACGCCGCACCCGGATCGTGCCAGCCGGCGAATGCCGCGGTGAGCCGCAGATGCGCACTGGAGGAGATCGGCAGGAACTCGGTCAGTCCCTGAACGAGGCCCAGGACGAACGATTCGAACCAGTTCATGGGGCTTTGGCCATCCTGGAGGTGATCGTGCATCGGCCGTCGGCAAGGAGGGCCGGCGGCCACGTACGCATAGCGGTCAAATAAGAACAGGCCCGTGCCGGGCCCGGAGATCTACGGTCGGTCTTGGGCAGGGTATCGCCCGCAGATGAACAGCGGCATGCGTACCCAGCGCCCCCACCGCTCCGGCGAGTGCCCGCCCCCGATCCCGCAGGATCACTGGCCGGTGAAGCGGTGACGCCTGAACCAGGC
The DNA here is from genome assembly GCF_040680455.1 of Streptomyces sp. NPDC052052. Taxonomy (NCBI): domain Bacteria; kingdom Bacillati; phylum Actinomycetota; class Actinomycetes; order Kitasatosporales; family Streptomycetaceae; genus Streptomyces; species Streptomyces sp. NPDC052052. The sequence continues at coordinate 44,369 of NZ_JBFAWU010000018.1, forward strand.
GACGACGGCCGCGCCGAGACCCGTCACCACGATGAAGCCCATGGCTGCCAGGAACGCGGGCGACATGGGCGACGACGCCTCGCTGCCCGCGACGACATACGCGGCGGTGTTCGGGACCGAGCCGAGCCCCGTCGCCACCAGGAACGGCGGACACCCCATGCGTGAGACCGCCGCGCAGTAGTTGGCCGCCGCGAAGGGCACACCGGGGAACAGCCGCAGCGCCAGCATCGAACGGAAACCGTGCCGGCTCAACTGACCGTCCGCCGCCTTGAGCCAGCGTCCACGCAGCAGCGTACGGAGCGCGTCCTGCCCGAGCACCCTGCCCAGCCCGAACGCGATGCCCGCGCCGAGCACCGTGCCCGTCATCGCGGCGGCCAGCCCCACCTGCGAGCCGAAGAGCGCACCGGCCGCCAGATTGAGCAGCGGCCGCGGTACGAAGGCAACGGTGCACACGCCGTACGCGACACCGAACAGCACGGCCGCGGCGGCCCCGTCGCTCAGACCACCGGGCCGGCCGGTGGTGAGGAGTCGTTGGGGATCGAGGAGCAGCATCGTCGCCGCGGCGGCCAGCAGCACGGCCACGAGCAGCGAGAACCGGGACCAGGGCGAGAGCAGCGCCCTGGTGAGGCGCACGGCGAGACCGTCGGCGGGCCGGGCGGCGGGGACGGGGGCGAGCATGCGGGGAGACTAGCCGAAGCCCGTGCGTGATCGCCGCACTGTGGGGCACGCATCACGCGACCGGCGGCGCCCCGCCGAACGTCCCGCCGACCGGGCGTTCCCGATGCCGGAGCGGAACCCGAACTCCCTGTACCGGCCCGCGGTGTCCGCCGGAAAACCATTCGACGCGGCCCTGCCGGTCAGCCATCATCGGACCCATGTTCCGGTACTCCTTCCTCGCAGCGCTGTCCGCAGTCGCGGATGCGCCGAAGGCTGCCGTGAACCCTGTCTGCGCATCGGCACGTGTCGCAGCAGCGGCGTTCACCGCTGCTGTCGCGCCCCTCGGCGGCGCCCGAAGCTGACCCTCCCCCGACAGTCCGGCGGACCCCGCAAGGGGAGGGTCGGCAGGGCCCCGGGGTCTTCTCCCAGCTTCGAGTTCCAAGGAATGAGCCATGCCCAAGACGGCATACGTACGCACCAAACCGCACCTCAACATCGGCACCATGGGCCACGTCGACCACGGCAAGACCACCCTCACCGCCGCCATCACCAAGGTCCTCAGCGACCGGGGAACCGGCACGTTCGTGCCGTTCGACCGGATCGACCGGGCGCCCGAGGAGAGCCGGCGCGGCATCACCATCAACATCGCGCACGTCGAGTACGAGACCGACACCCGTCACTACGCCCATGTCGACATGCCGGGACACGCCGACTACGTCAAGAACATGGTCACCGGTGCGGCCCAGCTCGACGGGGCGATCCTCGTCGTCTCCGCACTCGACGGGATCATGCCGCAGACCTCCGAGCACGTCCTGCTCGCCCGCCAGGTCGGGGTCGACCACATCGTCGTCGCCCTCAACAAGGCGGACGCGGGTGACCCCGAGCTGACCGACCTGGTCGAGCTGGAGGTCCGGGAGCTGCTCTCCGCGCACGGCTACGGCGGTGACGCCGTGCCCGTCGTCAGGGTGTCGGGTCTGAAGGCCCTGGAGGGCGACCCGCGGTGGACCGCGGCCGTCGAGGCGCTGCTCGACGCCGTCGACACCTACGTACCGATGCCGGTCCGCTACACCGACGCGCCGTTCCTGCTGCCGGTGGAGAACGTCCTGACCATCACCGGACGGGGCACCGTCGTCACCGGAGCCGTCGAGCGAGGCACCGTCCGGGTCGGCGACCGCGTGTCGGTGCTGGGACCGGACATCGAGACGGTCGTCACCGGACTGGAGACCTTCGGCAAACCGATGGACTCCGCACAGGCCGGTGACAACGTCGCCCTGCTGCTGCGCGGGGTGGAGCGCGACCTGGTGCGCCGCGGCCATGTGGTCGCGGCGCCCGGCAGCGTCACCCCGAGCCGTCGCTTCACCGCGCAGGTGTACGTGCTGTCGGCTCGGGAGGGCGGCCGGTCCACCCCGGTCACCACCGGCTACCGGCCCCAGTTCTACATCCGCACCGCGGACGTCGTCGGCGACATCGACCTCGGCGCGGTGGCCGTGGCGCGCCCCGGTGACACGGTCGACCTGACCGTCGAACTGGGTCGTGACATCCCGTTGGAGGCCGGACTCGGCTTCGCGATCCGCGAGGGCGGCCGCACCGTCGGCGCCGGTACGGTCACCGGACTGCTCTGAGGACGCCGCACCGGGTCCGCCTTCCGCATCCCGCGGAGGCGGATCCGGTGCACGGGACCGGACTGACGGCATGACAGGAGGGATGGTCGTCGCAGCGTCACATACGGTCCGCAGGAACGGACTTCGCAACGGCCTCTCCGATGCGGCTGCGCCCGCCGAAGCCGTCACCCCGGTCGTGAGCAGGTGATCCGGCACCTCACAATGGGGGAGTGAACGAGCCGATACCCGTCATCCGGGACGTGGACCATGGCACCGCGAGACTCCTTCCCGACGTGGACCGGAACAGGGCCTGGCTGCTCACGGTCGACGGCGCGCCCCAGTCGTACGTGGACCTCGACGCACCCGAGCACCTCGAATTCGAGTACGCGCGACGGCTCGCCCATGTCCTGGACGCCGCCGCGGCACCGGGCGCGCCCCTGGACGTTCTCCACCTCGGCGGCGGCGCACTCACCCTGCCCCGTTACGTCGCCGCGACCAGGCCGGGCTCCCACCAGGACGTCGCCGAGGCCGACCTCGGGCTCCTCGCCCTCGTCGCCGAACACCTGCCCCTCCCGGACGGCAGCGGAATCACCGTGCACGGCACCGACGCCCGCAGCCGGCTGGAACAGACCCCGCCCGGCTCGGTCGACGTCCTGATCGCGGACGTCTTCGGCGGTTCGCGGGTGCCCGCCCACCTCACGACCGTCGAGTATGCCCAGGCTGCGCGCCGGGCCCTGCGCGTCGACGGGATCTACGCCGCCAATCTCGCGGACGGCGCACCCTTCGGCTTCCTCGGATCCCAACTGGCCACCTTCGCAGCGGTCTTCGAGGAACTCGCCCTGATCGCCGAACCGGCGGTGCTACGGGGCCGGCGCTTCGGCAATGTCGTCCTCGTCGCGTCCCGGAGCCCCATTGACACGGTGACGTTGACCCGCCGCTGCGCCGCCGACGCCTTCCCCGCCAGGGTGGAGCAGAGGCCCGTACTGGACCGGCTCGTCAAGGCCGCCCGGCCGGTGAGGGACGGTGAGGCGGTGGCCTCACCCGAGCCGCCCGCCGGAGCCTTCGGCATCGGCTGAGACCGGCTCGTGCGTCGTGGTCGGCACCTGCCGGGTGACGACCGTGGCCCGGGTGAGCGTACGGACCTCGGGTACGAACAGCACCGCGCCGGTGACCAGGACGATCAGCCCCGCGCAGCTCCACAGGGCCGTGCTGCGCCCGACCATCGCCTCCACCGGACCGGCGAGCGCGGTGGCGGCCGGCGTCATCGCCACCGAGCCGAACCAGTCGTACGCCGAGAGGCGGGACAGCTTCTCCTCCGGGATCTCCTGATGCATGGCCGTCATCCACGAGACCCCGAACACCTCGATGCCGACGCCGCTGACGAACATCACCAGGCACAGCGCGGCCACCGGCAACGGAACGGCGAGTCCCGCCGAGGGCAGGGCGAGCGGGAAGACGCAGAGCGTCCCGGCCAGCAACAGACGCCGGGGCTTCCACCGCGTCATCAGGAGTGCCCCGCCCAGTGTGCCGACTCCGAACGCGGCGAGCGCGAAGCCCCAGGGGCGGGCGCCGCCGAGATGGTCCCGGGCGACCAGCGGTCCGTACACCGACTCGGCTGCCGCCGCCGCGGCGACCACCACGGAGAACTGCGCCACGATGCTCCACAGCCACGGACGGCCGATGAAATCCCGCCAGCCTTCCCGGAGATCGACGAGCAGACCGCCTCCGGGCGCGCGCGGCGGAATGTGACTGACGTCCAGGAAAGCACGCAGCGCACCCGCCACCGCAAAGGCCGCGGCATCGACGGCCAGCACCCAGCCGGGGTCCATCGCCGCGATCATGGCACCCCCGAGTGCCGCACCGCCGATCACGGCGCTCTGCGTGGACATCCGGAAGAGCGCGAAGGCGCGGCTCGCCTGCTCCCGGCCGACGCTCGACAACAGCATGCCTTCGGCAGCCGGACCGAAGAACGCCTGGCCGGTCCCGCACAGGGCGGTGAGCAGCATCATCTGCCACAGCTGCGGATCACCGGCCAGCACCAGCCAGGCGAAGACGGCCTGGGAGAGGCAGTTGAGCGTGTTCGCCGCGACCATCACCCGGTGCCGCGGCAGCCGATCCGCGACCGCCCCGCCGATCAGGAGGAAGAGCACCAGGGGTGCCGTCCTGGCGGCGGCCACCAGACCGATGTCGCCGCCGTCGCCGCCGGACTGCAGAACCGCGAACGCCGCCGCGATCAGTGCGCCCTGGGTACCGAGACCCGTGATGATCGCGGCGGCGGTCAGCAGACGGTAGTTGCGGCCGGGCAGGTTCGCCGGCGAGACGGGGGTGTCAGTCACCAACGGACTATCGCCGCCGTGGCCCCGGCCTGCCAACTCCTTTTCGCATGCCCGCGGAGGAGATCAGGAGGACGAGTCGACGTCCACCAGCCGGACGGTGCTCAGGATCTTCTGGATGGTCGCGTCAGGGAGTTCGTCCTTGACGTTGTCGGCCGCGTACAGGATCCAGGACGCGAACTCGTCCTTCTTGTTCTTGAAGGTGAAGGCGATCGTCTTGCCGTCGCTGTCGCACTTCTTCCGCTTGGTGACATTCGGGGCGGTGGCGGTGACGACCTGGCCGGTGAGGCCCGACGTGGTGGTGTACTGCTTCGCCTCGGTGAACTTGATGATGCTCTGCGGCATGTGCTGCGCATAGGCGGCCCAGGCCCAGGTGCCTGCCTCGCTGTGGGCGTTCTTGGCCGCGTCGGTGGCGGCCGAGGCGCCCCTGGTGCCGGCACTGGCGAGGCTCGTGGTCTCCTCGGTGCCGTCCTTGTCGGAGTCGTCCACACACCACTTCTTCTGGAAGTACGACGGGGCGGAGAATCCGATGAGGGGCGATCCGTCACCCTTCTTCTCGTCCTCGAAGTACGAGAGGGTGCCGGGAGTGCCCACCTCCCAGTCCCCGGGTACGTCGAACTGCGTGCCCCACTTGGGGTTGGTGACGACCTTCCAGCCCGCGATCAGGGGCTTGGCGTCTCCGTCGGTGCCGCGCGGGTTGGCCTCGGTCGAGGACTCGGACGGCGTGGCGGGCGCCGAGGAGTTCTTGCCGTCGGCGACGTCCTTGCCGTTGTCGTCCTTGTTGTTCATCACGACGACGCCGGTGACCACGGCAGCCACGACGACGGCGGTGGCCGCGACGATCGCGACGGCGGTCGTCTTCTTCTTGTTGCCGCCGGGCTGCGGAGCACCGGGCGGACCGGGGACCGCGTACTGCGGCACGGTGGGCTGCTGGTACGGGTTCGGCTGCGGGTAACCAGGCTGTTGGCCCTGCTGCGGGTAACCAGGCTGCTGGCCCTGCTGCGGGTACCCGGGCTGCTGGCCCTGCTGCGGATACCCCTGCTGCGGATATCCGGGCTGCTGGTATCCCGGCTGCTGGTAGGGATTCGGCTGCTGGTATCCCGGCTGCTGATACGGGTTCTGGTTCTGGTCCTGCGGGTTCTGCTCGCCCCCGGGCGGCTGCTGTCCTGGCCACATGGCGAGTAACCATAGAGGTGCGGGAGACGGTCCGCATCGCCGCCCCCGTGAGCGGACGGTGGAGGAGCGGCCGACGGGGCATGGGGGCTTCCGGGGCCGAGAACGCGCGGGGGCTCTGCGCGCTGTTCGGCCGATGGCGACCCAGGTAGCATTCCCGCGGTGCGCCGGGGGGTTTGGAGGCGGGCCATGGGACATCAGTACGGGAGGAACCGGCGTTGCACATCCAGGAATGGCTGGAGAACGTCCCCGCTGTCAGCGTGTACGTCCTGGTGGGTGTCGTCATCGGGCTCGAAAGCCTGGGGATTCCGCTTCCGGGCGAGATCGTCCTGGTCAGCGCCGCTCTGCTGGCCGCCGGGCACGAGGGCATCAACCCCTGGATCCTCGGCGCCTGCGCCTCGGCGGGTGCGGTCGTCGGTGACTCGATCGGATACGCCATCGGCCGCAAGGGCGGGCGTCCGCTTCTTGCCTGGCTCGGCGGGAAGTTCCCCAAGCACTTCGGCGAGAGCCAGATCGGTACGGCGGAACGGTCGTTCCAGAAGTGGGGTGTGTGGGCGGTGTTCTTCGGCCGCTTCGTCGCACTGCTCCGGATCTTCGCCGGACCCCTGGCCGGCGTCCTGCACATGCCGTACTGGAAGTTCCTCATCGCCAATGTGCTCGGCGGCATCGTCTGGGCCGGCGGCACCACGGCCGTCGTCTACTCGGTGGGGATCGTCGCCGAGGACTGGCTCAAGCGGTTCTCCTACCTCGGCCTGGCGGCCGCGGTACTGCTCGGGGTGACTTCGATGCTGGTGCTGAAGAGCCGGGCCAGGAAGGCGACGCCCCAGGGAGCGCTGGTCGGCGCACCCGACGCGGCGACCCTGCCGGTGGCGGACTGACCCCTCGTGACACCGTGTGCGACCGGCGGGCGGTGCGGGTAGGGGAACTGTCCTGCACCGCCCGCCGGTCGCTTCGGTTCCGAGGCGGTCCGCGTCAGCTCTCGTGCGCCTGGCGGTGAGCCTTGGCGAGCTCCACATAGCCCACCGCGTTGGACGTGATGCCTTCCAGCTCCTTCTCGGTCAGCGGGCGCCTGACCTTGGCGGGAACGCCGGCGACGAGTGAGCCCGCAGGCACCTGCATTCCCTGCGGGACCAGCGCCTGAGCCGCGATCAGCGAACCGGCGCCGATCAGGGCGCCGTTGAGGACGGTGGCCCCCATGCCGACCAGTACGTCGTCCTCGACGGTGCAGCCGTGGAGTACGGCGTTGTGCCCGACCGAGACCCGCTCGCCGACCGTGACGGGGAATCCGGGGTCGGCGTGAACCGTGCAGTTGTCCTGGATGTTGCTGTCGGCTCCGATGGTGACGGCAGCGCAGTCGGCGCGCAGCACGGCGTGGTACCAGACGCTGGAACCTGCGGCCATCGTGACCTCGCCGACCACGACCGACGTGGGTGCGGTGAAGGCATCCGCGTCGATGTCCGGCTCCCTGCCGCCGACTTGGGTGATCAACGCCTTTTCTGCCATCGCCCATTCCTCCGTACCAGGTGTCGCGCCTTCGCGGTCACCCGATCGCGGCAGTGCGCTCGCCGCTGTCCGATCGGGTCGGAGGAACGGTATGCGACGGGCGGACAGGCGTGGCCGAGTGGGGTGAACATCACAGGTTTTCGCGGGCGTCGGGCCGGACACCGCCGACTACCGTGAGCGGGTGCCCACGAACAAGAACGCGTTCTCCTCCCTTGCCGCATGGCGGCGGCGCGCCCTGTCGCGGGCCGTCCACCGGGGCTGGCGCTGGGTGCAGGAGTCGGGCGCGGTCACGGCGGAGCATCCCGGTCGGCTGCGGTTCGCCCGGATCGGTCCCGGTACCCGGCTGGCCTTCCCCCAGGGAACCGTCTTCGGGGAGCCGTGGATCGAACTGGGCGCGCACTGCGTGATAGGCGAGCAGGTGACGCTGACAGCCGGGCTCATGCCGGATCTGGACCTGGGACCCGAGCCGATCCTGACCCTGGGGGACGGAGTGGTGCTCGGCCGCGGCAGTCACGTCGTCGCCGACACCAGGGTCGCCATCGGCTCGGACACGTACTGCGGACCGTACGTCTACATCACGTCCACGAACCACAGTTACGACGATCCGGACGAGCCGGTCGGCAGACAGTGGCCCCGTATGGAACCGGTCTCCATCGGTCCGGGCTGCTGGATAGGCACCGGAGCGGTGATCCTGCCCGGAGCCGTTCTCGGGCGCAATGTGGTGGTCGCGGCGGGCGCGGTGGTGCGGGGCGAGGTGCCCGACCACGCAGTGGTGGCCGGTGCTCCGGCCCGCATCGTGCGCCACTGGGATCCGGAGAAGGGCTGGCAGCCGCCGCTGCGTACCCCCGCTCCCGTTCCGATTCCGTCGGGTGTCACGCCGGAGCAGCTCCTGGCCCTGGCGGAACCGGGCGAGGCCCAGGGCCCGTCCGGCGACTGAGCGCGGTGGACGAGCTGCCTCAGCCGCTTGCCAGCAGCACCGTGCCCACCAGGGCGAGACCCGCACCGGCCGCCTGCACCCCGCGCAGCCGTTCCTTGAGAACGCCGCGTGCGGCCAGGGCCGTGACCACCGGATAGAGCGAGGCGAGCACCGCAGCCACGGTCACGGGGCCGTGCTGTGCGGCGATCGCGTACGTGCCGTTGGCCGCGACGTCGGCGAGCCCGACGCACAGCAGGGCCGGCAGTGCGGCCCGCACCACGGCGGACCCGCCCTCCTCCGGCAGTGCGCGTGCGCCACGCCGTACCGATGCGTACAGAGCGCCGCCGCCCACCGCGATGTTCGTCAGCCGTTGGACGAACAGTGCGAGGAACAGCCCGGTCACCGTCGTGGACGCCTCCGCGATCAGGGACATCACCGACCCGAAGCCGATCGCGGCCACCAGGGTCAGCAGTACCGCCCGGCGCTGCACCGGTGCCCCACGCAGCTGCGGACCACCGGCCAGCACGATGCCTGCCACGGCGACGACGATCCCCGCGACCTGCGGCATCCCGGGGCGTTCCCCTACGACGATCCCGATGCTCACCGGCACGGCGACACCCAGCGACCCGAGCGGCGACACGACGCCCATCGGGCCGAGCGCCAGAGCCTTGTAGAAGCACAGCATCGCGATCGGCCCGACGGCTCCCGCCGCGATGGCGAACCAGAGCTGGGAGCCCGCCTGGTTCCAGCCGCCGGTGGCGATCACGAGGGCGCCCAGCACCGCGGCGGCGGCCGTCTGCGAGACGACGACCACGGTGAGTGCGGGCGTACGCCGGGTGAGCAGCCCGCCGCCGAAGTCGGCCAGCCCCCAGAGCAGGCTGGTGGCCAGCGCGAACAGCGCTGTCATGTGGGGCCTCGCAGTACAGTGCGATGGACGGTTGGGTGCACCACACCGTAGTGCAGTATTTTCGACTTTGTCATCCATGATATTGGACGGAATGTGTCTGACCTCGATCAGCTCACCCAGTCGCTCGCGCGTAATCTCAAGCGCTGGCGAGGTGAGCGCGGCTTCACTCTGGACGCACTCGCAGCCCGTGCCGGGGTCAGCCGAGGCATGATCATCCAGATCGAGCAGGCCCGCACCAACCCGAGCGTCGGCACCACGGTCAAGCTTGCCGACGCCCTGGGAGTCAGCATCACCACGCTGCTCGACTACGAGCAGAGCTCGCCGGTCCGGCTGGTGCCCGAGAGCCAGGCGGTGCGCATGTGGTCCACGGAGGCGGGCGGTTCCGCCACGATGCTCGTCGGTGCGGAGGCCGGGGGGCCGCTCGAACTCTGGTCCTGGCGTCTGATGCCGGGTGACAGCAGAAGCTCCGACCCGCACCCCGAGGGTGCGATCGAACTGATTCATGTGACCGCGGGCGAGCTCACCCTCGTTGTCGACGGAACCGCGTACTCCGTGTCTGCGGGAGGATCCGCGACGTTCGAGGCGCATCACCCGCACTCCTACCGCAACGACGGCTCCGAACCGGCCGAGGCCACCATGGTTGTCTCCATTCCGTCCGTGCGGTGAGACGGCCGGCCGTCGCGGGGCGCTGTCGGTGCTGCGCGCATCGCGCAACGAGCCGCGGCAGCCGCGTCGTCAGGAGGGTGGAGCATCGGGACAGCCGGTCAGACCCTCAGGCCCGCTCCTTGCGCAGCGAGGGAAGCCGACGGGCCGCGAAGTCCACCGCGTCGGTGAAGGCGAAGAGCCGGGCGGTCGCCGAGCCCACCGGGCCGGAGCGGACCGCCGCGCCGTCGTCCGCGCGCGCGAACTCCGCGCCGAGCACGGCGAAGTCGCTGTCGTCCAGGGCCACGTCCTCGTACTCCCACCAGTGGCGTCGGCCCCTGGTGGTCACCACGCACCGGTAGGTGCGGCGTGGTGGTGCGGGGACGCGGTACTCACCGAGGTGGAACGCGGTGCAGGAGTCGAAGCCGGTTCCCAGCAGCAGCACGTGGGCTCGGACCTTGTAGAGAAGAGCGAGCGGCGAGTCCTCGCCGAGATGACAGGAGGCGTGGTGGTGGGCGACCAGCTCATCGGCCAGGGGACCGAGCGCGGCGAACGAGGTCTGCGGGTGGTTGCTCCGTGCCGCTCCCGGGGCCAGTCGTACGGCCTCCGCGAGCCGCCCCATCGACGGGGCGGCCGTGGTGGCGGGGTCGAACGGCGGCATGCTCGCCCGGACCGCCTCCCGGTCGTGGTCGGAGAGGTCGCGGACCCGGTCGCGGTACTGGGGGGAGGTGTCGGAGTTCTCCGGCGTGAAGGCCGGGACGACCAGCGTGCCGTGCCCGCCGAGGGCATCGCGCAACGCGGCGACCACCGTCCCGGCCCCGCCGCTCACCGGTCCCACCGCGCGCATCGACGCATGCACCAGGAGGACGCCGTTGCGCTCCACGCCCAGCTCGGACAGGTGCCCGGCCAGCTCTGTCCGGCTGTGACAGACGGATGGCGCAGTCGTAGGGATCACGGCCGGTCATTCTTCCAGCCGCACGCGGTGTGTGGAACGGGGCGCGGGGCGCACAGGGGCGGGAGACAGGTGTGCGGTGGCTAGGGGCGCAGAGCCGGAATCTCGATCGCCGGGCAGCGGTCCATGATCATGTCGAGACCGGCCGCCCGTGTGCGGTCGTACGCCCCGGGGTCCACCACGCCGAGCTGGAACCAGACCGCCTTCGCGCCCACCGCCACCGCGTCGTCGGCCACCGCGCCCGCCACCTCACTGTTGACGAAGACGTCCACCACGTCGACCGGGAAGGGGATGTCGGACAGTGAGGCGTACCCGTCCTCACCATGGACCCGTTCCGCCTTCGGGTGCACCGGGACCACGCGCTTGCCGAAGCGCTGGAGCACCTCGGCGACGCGGTAGGCCGCGCGCGACCGATTGCCGGACAGGCCCACCACCGCCCAGGTCTCCCCGGTGTCCAGGAGAATCCTGCGGATCGTCTCTTCGTCTGCGTACATGACAGGGGCAACCCGCAGGTCCTCCCAGGCATTCCCGGCCGGGGCATAGGGTGGGCGAATGCAGGAGCAGTACCGCACAGTCGCCCGAGCGGGCGTGCACGAGACCGAGATCAACCGGTCGCGCTTCATCTGCGCGATCGCGCCCGCCGCCACCGAGCAGGAGGCGCAGGACTTCCTCGCACGCGTCCGCAGGGAACATCCGACCGCCACCCACAACTGCTTCGCCTATGTGATCGGCGCCGATGCCTCCGTACAGAAGGCCGGCGACGACGGCGAGCCCGGCGGCACCGCGGGCGTCCCCATGCTGCAGATGCTGACGCGTCGGGAGATGCGGTACGTCGTCGCCGTCGTCACCCGTTACTACGGGGGTGTCAAGCTCGGTGCCGGCGGACTGATCAGGGCGTACGGGGGAGTGGTCGGGGAGACCCTGGACGAGCTCGGCACCCTCACCCGGCAACGGTTCCGTCTCGCCACGATCACCGTCGGCCATCAGCGCGCGGGGAAGCTGGAGAACGACCTCCGGGCCACGGGGCGTGATGTTCGTGACGTCCGGTATGCGGAGGCTGTTGTCATCGAGATCGGGCTGCCCGACGCCGACGTCGAGTCGTTCCGCGGCTGGCTGGCCGACGTGACGGCGGGCGAGGCCCGGCTGGAGCTGGGCGGCGAGGCGTACGGGGACGCCTGAACGGTTACAGGTGGCGGGCCGGCAGGCGGAGCGGAGCTTCGCCGGAACACGGACCGGCCTGCCGGCCGACGGGCCCGGCGGGGGCGGACGGTGATGGGAGACTGTGGGCGGTGAGGAAACAGGGGCTCACCGGTGCGCTCGTGGCCGGTGCGGACGGCGCGGCGTTCTGTCGGCCCGGTGTGATCGCGGTGCGCGGGGGTTCCGTGCCCCGGGGGCGGAGGAAGAGAACCATGCAGGTCGGAGCCGGCTCTTGAGAATGCTGCACACATCGGACTGGCACCTGGGCCGGTCCTTCCACCGCGTCTCCCTGCTCGAGGCCCAGGCCGCGTACCTCGACCACCTGCTGGCGACGGTGCGTGACCACGAGGTGGACGTGGTCCTCGTCGCAGGTGACGTGTACGACAGGGCTGTTCCGCCGCTGTCCGCGGTCGAGCTCTTCGACGACGCACTGCACCGGCTGGCCGCGGCGGGGGTGCCCACCGTGATGATCTCCGGGAACCATGACTCGGCACGCAGGCTCGGGGTCGGTGCAGGTCTGATCGAGCGGGCCGGAATCCATCTGCGTACCGACCCCGCCCACAGCGCCACCCCGGTCGTGCTGCAGGACGCCCACGGCGACGTGGCGTTCTACGGGCTGCCCTACCTGGAGCCGGCCCTGGTGAAGGACATCTTCCAGGCGCAGCGCGCCGGGCACGGAGCGGTGCTGGGGGCCGCCATGGACCGGGTGCGTGCCGACCTCGCGAGCCGCCCCGGGACCACCAGGTCCGTGGTGCTCGCCCACGCATTCGTCGCGGGTGGCGAGCCCAGCGACAGCGAGCGCGACATCAGCGTCGGCGGGGTGTCGGCCGTGCCCGCCGGGGTCTTCGACGGTGTCGACTACGTGGCGCTCGGACATCTGCACGGCTGTCAGACCGTCACCGACCGGGTCCGTTACTCGGGCTCCCCGCTGGCGTACTCCTTCTCCGAGGCCGCGCACCGCAAGACGATGTGGCTCATCGACCTCGACGCCTCGGGATCGGTCACCGCCGAGCGGGTCGACTGCCCGGTGCCCCGACCGCTGGCGCGGCTCCGGGGCCGCCTCGACAGCCTCCTCGACGACCCCGCGCTGGAGCAGCACCGGGAATCCTGGGTGGAGGCCACCCTCACCGACCCGGTGCGTCCGGCCGAGCCCATGGCCCGTCTCGTCGAGCGGTTCCCGCACACGGTCAGTCTCGTCTTCGAACCCGACCCGGTTCCCGGTGACCGGTCCATGTCGTACGCACAGCGCCTCCAGGGACGCGACGACCAGCAGATCGCGGAGGACTTCGTGGCACATGTGCGGGGCGGGTCCGCAGTCGACGAGCAGGAGCGATCGGTGCTGCGCGGCGCCTTCGACCATGTGCGGGTGGACGACGGAGTCCGTGAGGTGAACCGTTGAGACTCCACCGGCTCGGCCTGACCGCCTTCGGGCCGTTCGGCGCCACCCAGGACATCGACTTCGACGCGCTGTCGTCGGCAGGTCTCTTCCTGCTGCACGGGCCGACCGGCGCAGGGAAGACCTCGGTCCTCGACGCCGTCTGTTATGCCCTGTACGGCTCGGTGCCCGGTGCTCGCCAGAATCCGGGTACGTCGCTGCGGAGCGACCACGCGTCGGCGGACCTCCCCACCGAGGTCACGCTGGAACTGACCGTCGGCGGGCGGCGCCTCGAAGTCACCCGGCGTCCCGCTCAGCCCCGCCCCAAGAAGAAGGGTGACGGCTTCACGACGGAGAAGGCCCAGAGCCTGCTGCGGGAGTACGACCCCGAAACCGGCTGGCAGCCGCTCAGCCGCTCGCACCAGGAGATCGGTGAGGAGCTCACCCAGCTCATCGGGATGAGCCGGGACCAGTTCTGCCAGGTGGTGCTCCTGCCGCAGGGGGACTTCGCCCGTTTCCTGCGCGCCGATGCCGAGGCACGAGGCAAACTGCTCGGTCGGCTCTTCGACACCCGCAGGTTCGCCGCCGTCGAGGAGCGCCTGGCCGAGCTGCGCCGTACGGCCGAGACCCGGGTGAGGGCCGGGGACGAACGCGTTCTCGCCCTCGCGCAGCGGATCGCCCAGGCCGCCGGGCCGGCCTCCGGCGAGGCGTCGCTCCCCGCACTCCAGCCCGGTGAACCGGGACTCGCCGACGGTGTGCTGGCGTGGGCCGCGACGGCCCGCAGCAGCGCCCGGGAACGGCTCGACATCGCCGGGTCCGTACTGGCGATGGCCGAGAACCGGCAGTCGGCCGCACGCCTGGCCCTCGACAGCGAGCGCGAACGTGCCGGGCTCCAGCAGCGTCACGAGGAGACACAGCGTCGCGCCGCGGCGATCGAAGCCGACCGTCCCGACCACGACCGGCGCCGTGAACGCCTCGCGAGGGCCCGGAAGGCGGACCTCGTAGCCCCCTCGCTGGAACTGCGCGACGATGCCGAGCGCGCGTACCACGCGGCTCGCGAGACCCGCGACCGCGCCTGCGCGCTGCTGCCCGACACCCTGGCCGACGCCGGTGCCGAACACCTCGCGGATCTGGAACGAAGTCTCCGGCAGGAGCTCGGCGGGCTCGAGGCGGCGAAGCGCGCCGAGCGGCGCAGCGCCGAGATCGACGCCGAACGGGCCGGACTGGAGCGTCAGGCGCATGCCGACGACGAACTCATCCAGGAGGCCGAGAGCTGGCTGACCGGCTGGGAATCGACCCGCCATGACCTGCTGTCCCGCATCGAACAGGCCCAGGAGTCCGCTACCCGCGCCGAACAGCTCGCCGGCCGGCTGGCGCCGGCTCGCGCCCGGCTGGAAGCGGCCCGTCGCCGAGACGCACTGGCCGACCGGGTATCGACCGCCACCGAGCGACTGGCCGAGGCCCGTGAGCTGGCCTCCGACGCCCACGAGTCGTGGCTGGGGCTTCGCGAACGACGACTGCGCGACATCGCCGCGGAACTGGCGGCGGAGCTGGTGGACGGCGAGGCGTGCAAGGTGTGCGGCTCGGCCGACCACCCCAGGCCCGCACACGCGGCCGACGGGTACGTCGACCGTGCCACCGAGGAGAGGGCGCTCGACGCGTACCGGCAGGCCGAGGAGGCGCGCACCGTGGCGGACCGGGAGCTCGGGGTCGTGCGCGCGGAGCACGGGGCGGCACGTGCCGCCGCGCAGTTGGCCGTACCGCAGCCGAGGGACGGCGCCGACGCCGCCCGCCCGGCCGTGTCGGCGCCGAGGACCGGGGCCGTGGCCGCCGACCCGAAGGGCACCGATCCGGCCGGCTCCGGGCACGGCGCCCGCCACGCGCCGGAGGCCGGGACCGTCGCCGATCCCACCGTTGTCGATCCCACCGTCGCCGAACTCGGCGCACTCGTCGACCGGTTGACCCGCATGCATGCCGAGGAGCATCTGACCGCGGCGGGTATGCACGCGGCACGGGAGGCCCTCGCTGCCGCCGATCGGGAACAGACGGAGCGCCTGGAGAGCAGGCAGCTGGCCGAGCGCCGGGCCGCGGCCCGAGGTTCGCTGAGGGAGGGCCTGGACCGGGAACAGACCGCGCTGGAAGCGGAGCTGGCGGTCGCCCGCGGCGACACCGGCAGTGTTGCCGAGCGGGCCGCGCTGCTGGAGCGCCGGGCCGGGCTGCTCGCCGCTGCCGCCGAGGCGGTACGGGGGGAGGAGGCCGCGGCTCAGCGCCGCAAGGAGGCCGACGGCCGGCTCTCGGACGCCGCGTTCCGGGCAGGGTTCGACACCCCGCAGGACGCGGCCGCGTCGCTTCTCACCGGCGCCGAACAGCGCGAGCTCCAGCGTCTCGTCGACGCCTGGCAGGCGGAGGCGGCCGCCGTCGCCGACCGGCTCGCCGAAACCGCGACCCGGGCAGCGGCCGAAGGCCCGCGGGCCGCGGTGGATGCCGCCCGGGCCGTGCACGACACGGCCGAGAGGCAGGTGCGGGAGGCCTCCGCCGGCCTGTCCGCCGCGCGGGAGCGCTGCGCCGAACTGGACCGGCTGTCCCGCGGCGCCACGCAGGAGGTGCACCTGCTGGGCCCGCTGCGCGAGGAGTACGACCGGGTGGCGCGGCTGGCAGGGCTGACCGCGGGCACCTCCGCGGACAACGAGCGCAAGATGCGCCTGGAGTCGTACGTCCTCGCCGCCCGGCTCGAACAGGTCGCAGCCGCCGCCACCGCACGGTTGCAGCGCATGTCGTCCGGCCGCTACACCCTGGTCCACTCCGATGCCCGCACCGGAGGCCGCAGATCGGGCCTCGGTCTGCACGTCGTCGACGCATGGACCGGCCGGGAACGCGACACGGCGACACTCTCCGGCGGCGAGACGTTCTTCGCCTCGCTCGCCCTGGCACTCGGGCTGGCCGATGTCGTCACCGACGAGGCCGGCGGCGTACGGCTGGACACCCTCTTCATCGACGAGGGGTTCGGCAGCCTGGACGACCAGACGCTCGACGAGGTGCTCGACGTACTGGACTCGCTGCGCGAGCGGGACCGCAGCGTCGGCATCGTCAGCCATGTCGCCGATCTGCGCCGGCGCATCCCCGCACAACTCGAAGTGATCAAGGAGCGGCACGGATCGGTGGTACGGCACCGGAGCGTCGGCGAGGTCAGCGGCTGATGGCGCGCCGGGGGAGCGGCGAGGAGTAGACGACGCTCGTGGTCACGGAGCCGAGGGCGCCGATCCGCCCCGCGATCTCCTCCAGATGACTCATGGAGCGGGCCGTGACCTTCAGCACGAAACAGTCGTCGCCGGTGACATGGTGGGCCTCCACGACCTCGGGGGTCGTATCGAGCAGATCGTGGAACGGCTTGTAATGGCCGTTCGGATAGCGCAGCCGAATGAGGGCGAGAATCGGCAGTCCGAGCCGCTCCGGGTCGACCACCGCGGTGTATCCGCTGATCACTCCGGCCTCCTCCAGCCTGCGCACCCGCTCGGTCACGGCGCTGGGGGACATCGCCACCGCCCGCGCCAACTCGGCGAACGTCGCGCGCCCATCGCTCTGCAGGACATCGAGGATCCGCCAGTCCGTGGCGTCCGGGGAATAGTCGGTCATGACGCGAGACAACAGCGGATTCCCCGGCAGGTCAAGAATGGTGCCGGGGATCTCGCCTTCCCGGCCAGGGGATGCCGGTCGTAGCTTTCTGGCATGACATCGCAGCCCATCACGACCGGCCCCGTCCTCCGCGTCCCGCCGGCCTCCCCGGCCGCGGCAGCCGCCTACTTCGGCGCGTCGCTCGCCTTCCACACCGACGTCTCCGATGTCGCCGCAGCGCTCGCGGCCGAGGGCGACCCCGGCTTCGTGCTCCTCGACTCGCGCTCCACCGCATCCTGGGACCAGGGCCATGTCCCCGGCGCGGTCCACCTGCCGACCGCCCTCATCCGCGAGCAGGCGGCGAACCTCCTCGACCCGGCCGTCCCCGTGGTCACCTACTGCTGGGGCCCCGGTTGCAACGGCGCGGCGCGCGCCGCTCTGGCCCTCGCGGAACTCGGCTTCCGGGTCAAGGAGATGCTCGGCGGATTCGAGTACTGGGCGCGTGAGGGCTTCGAGTTCGAGACCCGGGAAGGGCGTGAGCGGCCCGGTGCCGACCCGCTCACCGCGCCGGTCGCCGACGGAGCGTGCGGTTGCTGACCTGAGCGGCCGGACGAACGCCTCCTCCTCCTGCCGCTGACGTGTTCCGCGCAGGTCCGCAAGCAGGAGGAGGGAGGGGCGGTGAGAAGGAGCTCAGAGCTTGGACAGCTCTTCCACCAGGTCGTCGAGTCCGAGGGGTCCCTGCGACAGGGCGGCCATGTGCCAGGCCTTGGCGTCGAACGCGTCGCCGTGTGCCTTGCGGGCGTTCTCCCGGCCGAGCAGCCAGGCGCGTTCGCCCAGCTTGTAGCCGATGGCCTGGCCGGGCATCGAGAGGTAGCGGGTGAGTTCGCTCTCCACGAAGTCGGCCGGACGGCCGCTGTGGTTGCCGAAGAACTCCTGGGCCAGCTCAGGCGTCCACCGCTCACCGGGGTGGAACGGGGAGTCCGCCGGAATCTCCATCTCCGCGTGCATGCCGATGTCCACGATCACCCGGCATGCCCGCATCATCTGAGCGTCCAGATAGCCGAGACGGCGCTCGGCATCGGTCAGGAAACCCAGCTCGTCCATGAGCCGCTCCGCGTAAAGCGCCCAGCCCTCGGCGTTGGCGCTGACGATGCCGATCGACGCCTGGTAGCGGGAGAGGCTGTCGGCGACATGGGTCCACTGCGCGAGTTGCAGGTGATGGCCCGGGACTCCCTCGTGGTACCAGGTGGAGACCAGGTCGTACACCGGGAAGCGGGTCTCGCCCATGGTGGGCAGCCAGGTGCGGCCGGGACGTGAGAAGTCCTCGGACGGGCCCGTGTAGTAGGGAGCCGCGGCGCCGCCGGGCGGGGCGATCCGGGACTCCACCTTCCGTACACGCTCGGCGAGTTCGAAATGCGTACCGTCGAGTGCGTCGATCGCCTCGTCCATCAGGCCCTGCAGCCACGCCTGGACCTCGTCGACCCCCTCGATGTGCGTGCCGTGCACATCGAGATGGGCCAGGGCCTCCCACGGACCGGAACCCGGCAGCACCTTCTCCGCCTCGGTCCTCATCTCGGCGAGCAGCCGGTGGTACTCGGCCCAGCCGTACGCGTATGCCTCGTCGAGATCCAGGTCGGTGCCGTTGAAGTAGCGCGACCAGCGCGCGTACCGCTCACGGCCGACCGTGTCCGGCGCGTTCTCGACCGCGGGGGCGTACACCTCGCGCATCCAGTCGCGCAGCGCGGTGACCGTCTCCGTGGCACGGCGGGCGCTCTCGTCCAGTTCGGTCCGCAGGGACTCCGGGCCGGCGGCCGCGAAGTCCTGGAAGAATCCCGTCCCGCCGTCACCGGCCCATTCGGTGAGCTGGTCGATGAAGGTGGCGGTGGCGCGCGGGCCGCCGTACAGCTTCCGGTCCAGGCCGAGCGCGAGTGACTCGCGGTACCCCTCCAGCGCCGCCGGTACCGCACCGAGCCTGTCCACGACGGCCGCCCAGTCGGCGTCGGTCTCGGTCGGCGTCACCGTGAACACCTCACGGATGCTGTGTGCCGGGGAGGCGAGGTTGGAGACCGTGCGCAGGCCCTCGTCGGCCTCATGGACGGCGAGTTCCGCTGTGAGCCGCTCGCGCAGCAGCCGGCCGCAGCGGCGCTCGGCATCGCTGTCCGCGCCGGGCAGTTGCTCGGCAGCATCGAGCTTCGCCAGGGTGGTGCGGGCAAGTTCGGCCAGGGCTTCCTGCCCGGCGGGGGAGAAATCCGGAAGGCGGCGCGAGCTCTCCGCGACACCGAGGTAGGTGCCCGCGATCGGGTCGAGTGCGATGAACGCGTCGACGTAGGCGTCGGCGACCTGACGGGGCAGCATGCTGCTGAGATTGTCTGACATGCGGACATACTCGTACGGCGGGGACCTCCGCGTCATCTTTCTCTGGTCAGGGAGGACTTATCCGGGCGATCCTGCGGTGGGCGGCAGCAGCGGTCCGCACTCCCACTGCTGGAAGATCAGCCGGGTCTCGACCCTGGCCACTTCGCGCCGTGAGGTGAACTCGTCCAGTACCAGGCGTTGCAGATCCGCGGTGTCGGTGACCGCGACATGGACGAGGTAGTCGTCGGGCCCGGTCAGATGGAAGAGCGCCCGGGACTCGGGCAGTGCCCTGATGCGTTCGACGAACGGGCCGATGAGCTCCCTGCGGTGCGGACGGACCTGTACGGACAGGAGCGCTTCCAGGCCGCGACCGAGCTTCGCCGGGTCCAGACGCAGTCGGTGGCCCAGGACGACTCCTGAGCGGCGCAGTCTGGCCACCCGGTCCAGACAGGTCGACGGCGCGACCCCGACCTCGGTGGCCAGCTCGCGGTAGGTGGTCCGGGAATCGTTCTGCAGCAGTCGCAGAATGTGCAGATCCACCGGGTCGAGAACGACTGATTCGGCCATCTGCCGAACGTAGCACGGAGACACCGCGCTGAGACCCGGCGCTTGTTCAGAGTGACGTCATGGACACCGAAGCCTCGATGGCGCCCTCGACGACAACCCGTGCCAGGGCGCTGGCCACCGAAGCCGTGCACGCGGGCCGCGACGATCTCGCGGCCCTGGGCCTGCACGCCCCGCCGATCGACCTGTCCACCACGTACCCCTCGTACGACTCCAGGGCCGAAGCGGAGCGGATCGACACCTTCGCCGCCACCGGTGCCAGACTCGAAGGACCGCCCGTGTACGCACGGTTGGACAACTCGACGACGGCCCGCTTCGAGACCGCCCTCGCCCGGCTCGAAGGCACCCAGAGCGCTGTGTCGTTCGCGAGCGGAATGGCCGCACTCACCGCTGTCCTGCTGGCCCGGGCGGGCATGGGGCTGCGTCATGTGGTCGCCGTCCGCCCGCTCTACGGCTGCAGCGACCACCTCCTCGGGGCCGGTCTGCTCGGAACCGAAGTGACCTGGACCGACCCGGCAGGCATCGCGGAGGCCATCCGTCCGGACACCGGTCTGGTGATGGTGGAGACGCCCGCCAATCCGACGCTCGCCGAGGTGGACATCCGGGCGATCGCGCACTCCTGCGGATCCGTTCCGCTGCTCGTCGACAACACCTTCGCCACGCCGGTCCTCCAGCGTCCCGTCGAGCACGGCGCACGGATCGTGCTGCACAGCGCCACGAAGTACCTGGGCGGACACGGAGACGTGATGGGCGGGGTCGTCGCCTGCGACGAGGAGTTCGCCGCCCGGCTGCGCCAGGTGCGCTTCGCCACCGGTGGGGTGCTCCACCCCATGGCGGGATATCTGCTGCTCCGCGGCCTCGCCACACTCCCGGTGCGGCTGCGGGCGGCCTCAGCGAGCGCCGCCGAACTGTCCCGCAGGCTGACCGCCGATCCACGCATCGCCCGGGTCCACTACCCGCAACTCGGCGGTGCCATGGTCTCGTTCGAGGTGTACGGGGACCCGCACCGGGTGATCTCGGCCGTACGGCTCATCACGCCCGCGGTCAGTCTCGGCAGCGTGGACACGCTGATCCAGCATCCGGCCTCCATCAGCCACCGCATCGTGGACGAGGGTGACCGGCGGGCGGCCGGCGTCGGCGACCGGTTGCTGAGGATGTCCGTCGGTCTGGAGGACGTCGAGGACCTGTGGGCGGACCTGTGTCAGGCGCTCAGCGCGCAGGAGGCCGACGGCCGCACGCAGAACCGCCCCTACGGCGCCGGCCGTCCGACGGCCGGCGACCAGGGTGTCAGCGGCCGGCCTGCTCGTACGGGGGGAGTGAACGAACCGGAGTCGCGTCCAGTCGGGCGGTGATGACGAGCGTGCCCTCCTCGACCTGGTAGTCGAGCGGCAGGGACAGCGCACGCATGGCCGCGACCATGCCGGTGTTGGACGCCTGGGTGACGGCGTAGACGCTCTCGCAGCCTGTCTCGACGGCAAGCCCCACCAGACGGCGGAGGAGTTCGGAACCGATGCCGCGCCGCTGCCAGGCGTCCTCGACGAGGAGAGCGACCTCGGTCTCGTCGCCGTCCCAGAGGAGGTGGCCCAGGGCGACCAGCCGGCCCGATTCCGTCTGCACGGCCAGGGTGCGGCCGAAGCGGGGGCTCAGCAGGTGGTCGAGGTACCGGTCGGCATCACGGACCGGACCGTGGTACCGCAGCCGCAGCGTCTGCTCGGAGCAGCGGTCGTGCATGGCGCGGGCCGCTTCGAGGTCGCTGCGGTCCGCGCGGCGCACGGTGATCGCCCTGCCCTCGGGAAGAGTGAGTACCTGCGCACCGCGCGGCACACGGGGGCCGAGGCGGGCATCGAGTTCCACCAGGGCCCGGGCCCGGGCGAACTCGGTCGGCGTGAACGGAAGGTAGGGCCGTTCGATGGTGATGACCCCTCCGGACGGGTCGCGCAGCCGCATCACGCTGTCCTCCAGCACGCCCTCGACGGGTGCGGTCTCACCGGTTGCGCGGCCGGTGATCGAGAAGGCGGGCAGCGAGTGGATGGTGCAGCGGCCCAGTAGTTGACGCAGGGCGAGGGGGAGTTCGGCGGCGTCCAGGGCCGTGCGCGTGGCAAGACCCAGGATGCGGGTGGGGGCGTCCACCAGGTCGTGTGCATCGGCCCGCTCGATCCAGAGGGAGCTGCCCCCGGCGGCGGAGACCGCCCGGCTCAGCTGCTGCGCCGGGAGCGGGGCGGGGGCGCGGAGCAGGAACTCGTCGACCGTGCCCTGGGCCAGCGGATGCGTCTGAAGAGTGAGGATGTCGACCCGGAGGCGGGCCAGCGCGATGCACAGCGCGGCCAGACTGCCCGGCATGTCCCGAACGGTGGCGCGCATCCGCCACAGCACCGTGTCCTCGGGGGAGGGGGCCGGACCTGCGGCGGTGGGAACAGTTACCAGAGCGGTCATGGCGTCGATGGGGGGCGACGAGGGCACGCCGTCGGCGTCGGAACCGGGTTCCGGTCCGGCCGGCGGCGGGGCATGCCCGTGGCGACGGGCCCACCAGGTGTGGAACGCGGCTGTCACGGCCAGTGCCACGGCCGAGGCGATCAGAAGATAGGGCCCGTCCGGCTGGTGGCCGATGAGGTTGGCGATCGCGTCTGCCACCGCGACCGCGGTGAACAGGGCGGCCAGTTCGATCAGGTCCCGCCGCCAGTGGTGGGAGCGGCGGGCGGTCCTGGCGGATGTCGGATCAGTCATGTCTCCACTGTGACCGAGCGCTGTTGCCTGTCCACGAACGCTCTGTGACTCATGGGTTAAGTATGAATCTGGTCCCCTGTGTGTAATTTTGATTGATTCGCCCCTTAGGCGATCGGGTCATCGAGAGTGCCGACAGGGTCGGCCGGTTCCTCTTCGCCGTCACGCGGAACCGGGCCCCGGACCTCGGCATCCGGTTCCTGGGGGGCAACGGTGCACCGGGTCTGCTGGTGCTCGCCGGGACGAAGCCCGGGACGGTCTTCCCGGTGGACGGCTGAGACGGGCTGATCCAGGCGTGCGGGTCGTGCACGACCCGACAAGTTCGCAGGCCTGGCTGGACGGTGGCCGAACTCGCCGAACTCCCGGTCACCGGAACCGTCCGTAACCACCGAGGGGCGCCTTCAGTCTGTCCGGGAACTCCTCGAACGCTCCACTCCCGCCCCAAGGTCCGCTAGCCCGTGGGGTTTTGTGCTTCGCGTGGTTCACGGCGCCACGAACGTCCTGTGAACGCTCTGTGGCAGATCCGCGTCTCGCTGCGTGACCGGTGAAGGATTGGTCTTGACCAAGGGTGCGTCCCGCCCTATGGTCTCCACGTTAAGAAAAGAACCTTTAATAAATAACGTCGCGGAAAAGCCGCTGGGCGATTGCGGAGGACAGGGTGGGGACCACGCATCTGGAATCGGTGCAGGAGCCGAAGTACTGGCACCTCAAGACCGTGCTCAGTGAGGCGCTCGACTCGGACTTCGCGGTGGGCGAGATCCTGCCGAACGAGCGTGAGCTCGCTGCCCGGTTCGGAGTCGCCCGAGCCACGCTCCGACAGGCTCTGGAACAGCTCGAACTCGAAGGCAGGCTGCAACGACGCCGCGGCGTCGGGACCACCGTCGCCCCGCCGCGCGTCGGGGTCGCCGTCTCCACCGCGCAGCGGGACTGGTCCGACGGTGGTGTCGGCGAGGCATGGGAGCCCGTGGACTGCACCAGCGCCGCAGCCCCGGCATCCGTGGCGGCCGCACTCGACGTCGATGGCGACGAGCCGGTGCACATCGTCCGCCGTATCCGGGTCACCCACGGACAGCCGGTCGCGGCGGAACTGCTGTACGTCCCCTCGTCGTCGGTGTCCGCACTCTCCGCGATCGAAGCCCCGTCCGGGCCCGCCCGGGCCCGCAGCGTCCTGCGTGAACTGCACCGCCTCGGCCTCGACGGCCAGGACCGCTCCGTGGAGCTCGGCTCGGCGCGTGCGGACGACGCCAAGGAGCTCGATCGCCTCCCCGGAGCCCCCGTTCTGGTCGTCACCACCCGCTATCTCGTCGCGGGCGGCACCGCGGCGCTCTCCGTCGCCACCTACCGGGCCGACACCTGCCGGCTCACCTTCGGCAACTCGGGCGACCTGGAGATCAGCCACCACGGGCAGGAACGCCAGGCGTCCTGAGCACGGACGGCCTCGTCGGCCGCCGCCCCGGTACGGCCCGTCGCGCTCAACGGCGGGCCGTCACCGTCCCTTCCACTGCGAACAGTTGCTCCTCGACATGGTCGAGAGCCAGCCGCAGGGCGCCCGTGGCCACGGCCGCTTCGCCGAGCATCGACAGTGCGACCCGGGGCGGCCGAAGACAGTAGCGCTCCAGTTCACGGCGGAGCGGGTCCAGCACGCCGTCCAGGCCCGCGGCCCAGCCGCCGATCACCACCAGCTCCGGATCGAGCGCCAGCACCAGTGCCGCCACGTCATGCACCAGGCGCTGGATGAATCGTTCGACCGCTGCCTGGGCCCGGACATCACCCTGCCGTGCCTCGGCGAACACGGCAGCCACGGCGGGTTCGTCCAACGGGTCCAACGGCGTGTCCGTCGTCGACAGAAGCTTCTCCGGCCGTGCCTCGCGGCCCAGGAGATGCAACGCCCCGATCTCACCGGCCGCCCCGCCGAAACCGCGGTGCAGGCGGCCGCCGATCAGCGAACCCGCGCCCGGACTCAGCCCGGCCAGGACGAACACGATGTCGTCGGACTCGGTGGCCGACCCCTTCCAGTGCTCCGCGACTGCCGCGGTGTTGGCGTCGTTCTCCACGAGGACGGGGCAGCGGAAGGAGCGCCTGAGCCGCTCTCCCAGTGCCAGGCCCGTCCAGCCCGGCAGGGCGGTGCCCAGTCGTACGGTCCCGTCGGCCTCCACGATGCCCGGGCTGCCGACCCCGACCGCGCGCAAACTGCTTCGGGCGACGCCGGTCCGCCGCAGGACATCGGCGACCACGGCCCTGACCCTGTCGAGACGGTCGTCGGCGCAGGCCGTCTCCGACACCTCGCGTGAGCCTGCCCCGATGATCCGGCCGTCCAGCCCGGACAGCAGTGCGGAGACGCGGTGCGGGCCGATCTCGATGCCCAGCAGATGCCCTGCCTCGGCGCGGAACCGGAACCGGCGGGCCGGCCGCCCCTGGCGTCGGGTCCCGCTCTCGTCAGGGACCGACTCCACGAC
Source organism: Streptomyces sp. NPDC052052 (assembly GCF_040680455.1). Classification (NCBI taxonomy): domain Bacteria; kingdom Bacillati; phylum Actinomycetota; class Actinomycetes; order Kitasatosporales; family Streptomycetaceae; genus Streptomyces; species Streptomyces sp. NPDC052052. The sequence continues at coordinate 69,333 of NZ_JBFAWU010000018.1, forward strand.
CATCCCGGCCTCGAAGAGCCCCTCCACCACCCCCTCGACCGTCGGCCGGGACAGACCCGTGATCCGGGTCAGGTCCGTGAGAGTGGGGGAGCCGGCACCCCGAAGGGCGTGCAGCACCACCGCGGAATTGATCCGACGCAGCAGCGACGGGTCCCCACCGGTCAGCCGACCCACGGTGTGTCCTCCCAGCTCGTGCGCATGTCAGGCGGATGCTACTCGGTGTCCGGGCACGGGGCGACCGCGGGCCGGAAGGGATGCCGGGAGGCATCGGCCCTCAGCTCGGGGTGACGAAACCGGACTCGTACGCTGCGATCACCGCCTGAGTGCGGTCCCGCGCGCCCAATTTGGCCAGCACGGCACTGACATGGGTCTTGACCGTCTCGACACCGACCACGAGCTTGGCGGCGATCTCCGCGTTCGACAGACCACGGGCCATCAGCCGGAGGACCTCGGCCTCCCGCTCCGTCAACGATGCCCGGTGCATGGCCTGCCGTGCCTTGCTCGTTCCGTACTCCGCGGCCAGTTGCCGGACCGCCGCCGGGAACAGCAACGACTCGCCCTCGGCCACCAGGCGCACCGCGTGCACGATCTCGGCGGGCCGGGCGCGCTTGAGAAGAAAACCGTCCGCGCCGGCGCGCAGTGCCTCGTACACGTACTCGTCGTTCTCGAAGGTGGTGACCACAAGGATCTTGGGCGGTTCCGGCACGGTCCGCAGCACGACCCGCGTTGCCTCGATACCGTCCATCAACGGCATCCTGACATCCATGGCCACGACATCGGGGCGCAGCTGGTGGACCAACGGGATCACCGCTGCGCCATCACTCGCCTCGCCCACCACCTCGATATCGGGCTGAGCCCCAAGAACCGCGCGCAAGCCCGCACGTACGAGAGGTTCGTCATCGACCAGAAGAACGGTAACCGGCACCGGGTCAGCCTAAGGGCTGTCCCGTCACCCCCTGCGGGCGCCCGACGACAGCTATGACACCTCGCAGCGTTGTCGGGCTCATCCGAACACGACCCGGTATGAGGACGATCCTTCGCCTTGCGATGCACAGCATCTGACGCCGCGCGCTCATCCACCGGGGATTACGGGACAGCCCTGAGGCCGTTCAACGGAAGGCGCGCATGCACTCTCCATTCCCCGCCGGCCGGACCTGTTTCGGCTCTTCCGCCCAGCAGCGCGGCCCGCTCCCGGATGCCCCGCAGCCCGCTTCCGCTGCCCGGCTTGCTCCTTGTGCCACTGAGCGGATTGGTCACCTCCAACTCCAGCCGTCCGTCTGTGACGCCGATCCGCACCTGGACAGGAACCGCCCCGCAATGGCGCAGCACATTGGTGAGGGCCTCCTGAAGGATGCGGTAGCCCTCACGGGAGACCGCCCCCGGAATCCGTTCCAGCGGTCCTGAAACGTCCGCATCGATCTTCGCCCCCGACCCGCGCGCGGAGTCCAGGAGACGGTCCGCCTCCGCCAGGGTCGGCTGCTGTCCGACCGGTGCTCCCGATTCGCGCAGGACGCGCAGAACCCGCTCCAGATCGTCGAGCGCGTCCCTCCCGGTCTCCTCGATCGCTGTCAGTGCCCGTTCGGTGAACTCCGGGTCGTGAGCTGCCCGGGCCGCTCCTGCCTGGACCACCGCGACCGTCAACGCGTGCCCGATGGAGTCATGCAGTTCCCTTGCGATGCGATTGCGTTCCAGCAGCTGCTCGGTGCGCTCCTCCAGAGCCGTCAAGCGCTGCACCGGTGAGGGTCCGAGGAGCTGACGAGCGGTCGCAGTGACCAGCTCTCCGGTGGCAACGACCACGGTCAGGAGTACCAGGACAGGCAGAGGTGCGAGCAGCGCGTACCACCAGTGCGGTTCCACTCCGCGGACGAGCCATTCGCCGCTCGGACCGGAGCCTGTTGCCATGAGGACCAGGTCGACCGTGGTCGCCGGCAGCCACACCGTTGCGAAACCCGCGACGGCGGTGAGCAGCAGGCGTATCTCGAGCCACAACACAGTTCTCCACCGGTCGGCCCAGGTTGCCGCAGCAGTGGGTGAAATTGCCGCGCCGGCGTCGCCCCGCTCCTCTGGGGTGAGCAGGAGTCGTGCCTGAACACCCTCGGCCAGTCGCATTCCGGGTAACAACCCCACGGGCACAGCGAAGAGCATGGGCGCCCACGGTCTGTCCGGGGAGATGAAAAGCCACACGCTGCAAGCCCCCAACGGGATGAGCAGATGCAACCAACGGGTATAGGTGGCATGCGTAGCCAGCGGGCGGAGAAAGCGGAACATGCTCGCCATCGTCTCAGTCCGCGCCCGTCCAGCGGCTCCCCCGAGCGGGGGAGATGATCTCCACCTCCGGGGGAGGCCGGGCACCGGGAACAACGGCGAGGCTGACGACATGACCAGCATCGACGTCCATGAGCTCACCAAGGACTACGGCAGGACCCGCGCGGTGGACGGCCTCACGTTCAGCGTGCGCCCCGGCCGGGTCACCGGCTTTCTCGGCCCCAATGGTGCGGGCAAGTCCACCACCATGCGACTCGTTCTCGGCCTGGACCGGCCCACCGGCGGCACGGCGACGGTCGGCGGGCGGCCCTATACGGAGCTCGACGAACCGCTGCGCCGGGTGGGCGCCCTACTGGATGCCCAGGCCGCCCACGGCTCACGCACCGCGCGGAATCACTTGATGGCCCTCGCGGTCAGCAATGGCATCGGTGCACGCAGAGTCGGGGAAGTCCTGGAGGAGACGGGCCTGGCCGCAGTGGGCGGGACGCGCATCAAGACATTCTCACTCGGCATGCGGCAGCGGCTGGGCATAGCCGCCGCTCTGCTCGGCGACCCGGAAGTCGTGATGCTGGACGAACCGTCGAACGGACTGGACCCGGAGGGGATCGTCTGGATCCGCGAGCTGATGAAGCGGCTTGCCCGAGAGGGGCGTACGGTCCTGGTCTCCAGCCATCTGATGAACGAGACCTCTTCGTTCGCAGACCATCTCGTGGTCCTCGGCCGGGGACGGCTCCTCGCCGACCTGCCGATGCGGGATTTCCTGGAATCCCGCAGTCGGCCCCGGGTGCGGGTGCGGGTTCCTGCCACAGACTCCGACCGGCTGAGTGATGCGCTGATTCGCAAGGGGTTTGAACCTGTGAGTGGAGACGAGGGCCGGCTGACTGTCGAGGGCGCGAAGGCCGGGGCGATCGGCGCACTCGCTTCCGCCGAAGGCATTTCCCTCCTGGAACTCGTCGACGAGCAGGTCACGTTGGAGCAGGCCTACCTCGACCTCACTGCCGGCGCCATGGAATTCGCTTCCGCCTCGCCCTCGTCCGACCACTGCCAGGAGGCCTGACCTTGTCGACCACCGCTGTACTGCACTCCGAGTGGATCAAGGTCAGATCGGTGAGGTCCGTGGCCGGATCCCTGGCGGCGGTCCTGCTCGTGACCCTGACCGTCACCGTGCTGGTGAACGCCACCGTCGGCCGCGCCGAGGCGGACAACCCAGGCGCCGATCTCCTCTTCAACGCCTTCTACGCAATGAACTTCGGTCAGATCGCGGCGATCTGCTTCGGGACGACCGCGATCTCTTCCGAATACGTCGGCGGTGCCCTGCGGATATCGTTGACCGCCGTGCCGCGCCGGGATCTCCTCTACGGAGCCAAGATGGCGGTCGTCGGCGTGTCGGCACTCGTCGTCGGTCTTGTCACCAGCTTCAGCGCCCTTCTGGTGGGCCAGATGTTCATGGGCGAGTACGCGATCGGTCTGCGGGATCCGGGAGCTCTGCGGGCAGTGTTCGGCGGGGGCATGTACCTGGCGCTGATGGCCCTGTTCGCAGCCGGGTTGACGGTACTGCTGCGCAGTGCCGCGGCCGTGCTCGGACTGCTGATCCCGTTCGTCCTGGTCGTTCCGTTCGTGATCGGGGAGGTCGCGGGTGGTGCGGCCCGGTATCTGCCCGACCGGGCGGGGCAGTTGGTGCTCCACCAGAGTCCCCAGGGCGGCATCGGGCCGTGGAGCGGTCTCGCGGTGGCGGCGGCATGGGCTGTGGCTGCCCTGCTGGCAGGACGGTGGGCGATCCGGCACAGGGATGCGTGACCCGTGTCAGTCGCGAAGTCAGTGGCCGTCTTCGACGCGTGCGCGGAGTCGTTCGTACTCCTGAGCCATGGTCTCAGCGGTCCAGTGTGCGTTCAGGCCGCTGGGGTTGGGCAGGACCCAGACATGGGCGCCGCCCACGGAGTGGTCCTGGGGGCCGATGCGCGCACTCCGGCGGCCGAAGGCCGTTCGATAGGCGCCCACCCCGACAACCGCCAGCCACTCGGGTCGCAGCTGCTCGACCTTGGCGGTGAGGATCAGCCCGCCCTCACGAAACTCCTCGGCGGACAGCTCGTCCGCCCGTGCGGTGGCGCGGGCGACCACATTGGTGATGCCCAGGCGGTACCGGAGCAGTTCGGTCTGTTCGGAGGGCTTCAACCGGCGGGGAGTGAAGCCGGACCGGTGGAGCACCGGCCAGAAACGATTGCCGGGGTGGGCGAAGTGGTGGCCCGTCGCCCCGGTCATCAGGCTCGGGTTGATCCCGCAGAACAGCACACGCAGGCCGCTCGCGACCACATCCGGGACGGTGCGGTCGCGAGCGGACTGGAGCTCCTCGGGTGTCATCCGGTTGTGTCGGAACCGTCAGAGGATGGAGCCAGGCGTGTATCCGGCGGCCTCCGGGTGCTGCTTGGCGATCTCCTCGATACGGGAGACCAGCACGGTGACCTGGTCACCCGCCGCTCCCGTGAAGGAGAGCTTGTCGGCCATCAGTGCGTCCAGCTGCGCGCGGTCCAGGGGGATGCGCTCGTCGGCGGCCAGCTTGTCGAGCAGTTCGTTGCGCTCGGCACCCTGCTCGCGCATGGCCAGGGCCGAGGCGACTGCGTTCTCCTTGATCGCCTCGTGGGCGACCTCACGGCCGACACCCGCGCGAACCGCCCCCATCAGGACCTTGGTCGTGGCGAGGAACGGCAGATAACGGTCCAGTTCGCGGGCGACGACGGCCGGGAAGGCCCCGAACTCGTCGAGCACCGTCAGGAAGGTCTCCAGCAGGCCGTCAAAGGCGAAGAACGCGTCGGGGAGCGCAACGCGGCGGACGACGGAGCAGGACACGTCACCCTCGTTCCACTGGTCACCCGACAGCTCACCGGTCATCGACGCGTAACCGCGCAGGATGACCATCAGACCGTTGACGCGCTCGCAGGAGCGGGTGTTCATCTTGTGCGGCATCGCGGACGAGCCGACCTGTCCCGGCTTGAAGCCCTCGGTCACCAGCTCGTGACCGGCCATCAGACGGATGGTCTTCGCGACCGACGACGGTGCGGCCGCCAGCTGCACCAGCGCGGTCACCACGTCGTAGTCGAGCGAGCGCGGGTAGACCTGGCCGACAGACGTGAAGGCGTGTGCGAAACCGAGGTGACCGGCAATGCGCTGTTCGAGGTCGGCGAGCTTCTCGGTGTCGCCGCCCAGCAGGTCGAGCATGTCCTGCGCCGTGCCCACCGGGCCCTTGATACCCCGCAGGGGGTAGCGCCCCAGCAGGTCCTCGAGGCGCTCGTAGGCGACCAGAAGTTCGTCCGCCGCGGTCGCGAAACGCTTGCCGAGCGTGGTCGCCTGCGCGGCGACATTGTGGGAGCGGCCGGCCATGACCAGCTCGCCGTACTCGCCCGCCAGCTTGCCGAGCCGGGCCAGGACCGCCACCGTGCGGTCGCGCATCAGTTCCAGGGAGAGCCGGATCTGAAGCTGCTCGACGTTCTCGGTGAGGTCGCGGGAGGTCATGCCCTTGTGGACCTGCTCATGGCCGGCGAGGGCGTTGAACTCCTCGATCCGGGCCTTGACGTCGTGACGGGTCACCTTCTCGCGCTCGGCGATCGAGGCAAGGTCGACCTGGTCGACGACACGTTCGTAATCGGTGAGGGCGGCGTCCGGCACCTCGATCCCGAGGTCCTTCTGAGCACGCAGCACCGCCAGCCACAGCTGACGTTCCAGCTTCACCTTCTGCTCGGGGGACCAGAGGACGGCCAGCTCCGTGGAGGCGTAGCGGCCGGCCAGGACATTGGGGATGCGAGGCTTCGCAGACACAGCAGTCACGTGTCCAGATTCTACTGGCGATTTGTGCAGGCCAGCGCCCTGGTCCGGTTTGTGGGTTGCTACGAGAGGTCCGTCACGTGCACCGGGCTCCACGATGCCACCGGGCCGGGCACGCGGCCGTCCTCGGGCGTCACCCAGAAGGCCCTGCCCAGTTCCGCGCTGTACTGGGCGCCGGTGCGCCCGTCCCCGGACGAGCGGCCGGTCAGGCGTCGGCCGATCCACGGCAGCAGGTGTTGCCGGGCGAAGCGGAGGTCCTCGACGCGGCGTACCGCCCATTTCGGGGGCGCGGCGGCGGGGAGCGGTGTGCGCCAGTCAATCTCGGGCGGCAGCCCGAGCGTCTGCCACACCGCTTCGGCCACCCTGCGATGTCCGTCGGCCGTCAGATGCAGCCGGTCCACGTCCCACAGACGCGGATCGCCGAGGGCCGGTGCCCCGTACAGGTCGACGACCGCCGCTCCGTGGCGGGCCGCCAACTCGTCGACCAGCGAGAAGAGCTCCTCCATCCGTGGACGGAAGCGTTCCATGACCGGACCGTTGCGGCCCGGGCTGCGCATCAGGACGAGCTTCCCGCACGACGGAGCGAGACGTTCCACGGCCTCTTCGAGCCGTCCGCGAACCATGCCCATGTCGCACTTGGGGCGCAGGGTGTCGTTGAGACCACCGACGAGCGTGACGACATCCGCCCGCATGGCGGCGGCCGCGTCCACCTGCTCGTCGACGATCTGGCCGATCAGCTTGCCCCGGACGGCGAGATTCGCATAGCGGAATCCCGGCGTCCGGGCCGCGAGCCGTCCGGCCAGGACATCGGCCCAGCCCCGGTACGAGCCGTCGGGCAGCAGGTCCGACATGCCCTCGGTGAACGAGTCGCCGACCGCGACGAGACTGCTGTACGAGGCATTTGTTTCCATGGTGAGGGGATCGTATCGCGGCTGTGTTCGAGCACTTTCCGGCAGCGCTGCACGTGATACGGCACACGGCCACGGCGGCGGGACGCGGCCGCCGGCGCAGGCGGGCCGGGGGACGGGCCGGTCCGAGGGGAGGGGGCGCGGGCCAGGCCGCCCCCTCCACCCCTTGGGAACCCGCACCGCGTCCCACCTCGCGGGCATCCGTCGGTCAGCGGGCCTGGGGGCGCCCCACCAGCTCGCGCAGGACATCCTCCATCGTGACCATTCCGGCCAGCCGGTCGTCCTCGTCCAGAACCACCGCCAGGTGGGTGCGGCTGCGCCGCAGAGCGGTCAGCACGTCGTCGAGCGGGGTGGCCGCCCGCACGCGGGCGATCGGCCGCATGGCCGTCACGGGGAAGGGTACGTCGCGCGGGGTGGCGTCCAGGGCGTCCTTCACGTGGAGGTAGCCCAGGATCCGCTCCTCGCTGCCCATCACCGGGAAACGCGAGAAACCGGTCTTGTACGAGAGCTGTTCCAGTTGCTCCGGCGTTGTGCCGATCTTCGCGTACATCATCCGCTCGACCGGCAACGCCACGTCCCGCACCGGGCGGCGGCCCAGTTCGAGAGCATGGTGGAGCCGCTCGGCCGCCCGGTCGTCGACCAGGCCGGCGTCCCCGGCGTCCTTCACCAGCATGGCCAGTTCGTCGTCGGAGAACGTGGCGGACACCTCGTCCTTCGTCTCGACCCGCAGGAGCTTCAGCAGCCCGTTGGCGAAGGCGTTGATGGCGAAGATCACCGGGCGCAGTGCCTTGGCGAGGGTCACCAGCGGCGGTCCGAGCAGCAGCGCCGCCCTGACGGGTTCGGCCAGGGCGATGTTCTTCGGGACCATCTCGCCGAGCAGCATGTGCAGATACGTCGCCAGGACCAGCGCGATCACGAACGAGATCGGATGGATCAGTGCCTGTGGCACGCCCACCAGGTCGAAGGCGGGCTCCAGCAGATGCGCGATGGCCGGCTCGGCAACGATACCGAGGACCAGGGTGCACAGCGTGATGCCCAACTGCGCCGCCGCGAGCAACGCCGACACGTGTTCCAGACCCCAGACGACACTGCGCGCCCGCCGGTCCCCGTTCTCGGCAGCCGGCTCTATCTGGCTGCGGCGTACGGAGATGAGCGCGAACTCCGCACCGACGAAGAAGGCGTTGACGACCAGGGTCATCAGTCCGATGAGGAGCTGGACGGCGATCATCGTTCTTCCTCCGTCTGCTCTTCGTGTCCGGGCAGTGGTGCGTGCAGCAGGGCTCGTGCGGCACGGCGCCCGGAGGCGTCCACCACATCGACCCGCCAGCCTGCGAGCTCGATCGAGTCGCCGACGGCAGGGATGCGGCCGACCTCGGTGGCGACGAGTCCGGCGAGTGTCTCGTACGGTCCGTCCGGCACCCGCAGTCCGATTCTCTTCAGCTGGTCGAGGCGGGCGGCGCCATCGGCGGACCACAGGATCCGTCCGTCGGCGTCCTCGCCCGCCGCCGCGAGGTCCGGCGTCTCGTGCGGGTCGTGCTCGTCGCGTACCTCGCCGACCACCTCCTCGACGATGTCCTCCAGTGTCACGACACCGGCCGTCCCTCCGTACTCGTCGATGACGACTGCCATGGCGAGCTTCCCGGACAGTCGGTCCAGGAGCCGGTCCACGGTGAGGGACTCCGGCACGAGCAGGGGCTCGCGCAGCAGCTCCGAGACACGGGTACGGGGTCGCTGATCGGCCGGGATGGCCAGTACGTCCTTGATGTGCGCCACGCCGACGACGGTGTCCAGGTTGCCCCGGTAGACAGGGAAGCGGGACAGCCCGGTGGCGCGCGTGGCGTTGGCGACGTCCTCCGCGGTCGCCTGCACCTCCAGCGCGGTGACCTGCACCCGCGGGGTCATGACGTTCTCCGCCGTGAGTTCCGCCAGGTTGAGTGTGCGCACGAACAGTTCCGCGGTGTCCGCCTCCAGCGCACCTTCCTTTGCCGAGTGCCGGGCCAGTGCCACCAGCTCCTGGGGGCTGCGGGCGGAGGCCAGCTCCTCGGTCGGCTCCAGACCGAAGCGGCGCAGGATCCGGTTCGCGGTGTTGTTGAGGTGGCTGATGAACGGCCGGAAGACGGCGGTGAAGGCGCGCTGCGGGGTGGCCACCGCCTTGGCCAGCGTGAGCGGGGAGGAGATGGCCCAGTTCTTCGGGACGAGTTCACCGACGACCATCAGGAACACGGTGGACAGAGCGGTCCCCAGGACGAGGGCCAGCGAGGACGCCACGCCGGGGGACAGACCCACGGCCTCCACCGGTCCGCGGATCAGCTTCGCGATGGAGGACTCGGAGAGCATGCCGACCACCAGGTTGGTGACGGTGATGCCGAGCTGTGCGCCGGAGAGCTGGAACGTGAGGCTGCGTACAGCCTTCAGAGCGCTGGCCGCGCCGCGCTCACCCCGTTCCACGGCCTGTTCGAGCTGACCGCGTTCGACTGTCGTCAGTGAGAACTCGGCCGCGACGAAGGCACCGCAGGCGAGCGAGAGCGCGACCGCCACGAGCAGCAGAAGCACTTCGGTCATCGGTTCACCTCCGTCCCATGATCGGACAGAGGCGGGAGAATCGCCTGGTGGCGACGGTATCGGAGATGTCGACTACTGGGAGGCTCGCCCATGGGCGGACGCTCACACCTTTCGGAAGATGGGTCACGAAGACACCCATCGTAAAGGATCGGCAAAGTCATCCGCGTTTTCGGGGCGTCCCGGTCTTTTCGGGGCGTCTCAGCTCTTGAGGGGCTTCACCCAGCGCCGCCAGTGATCCTCGCGCTGGTATCCGCCCGAGGTCCAGGTGTGATGCGCCCGCTCGTTGGCCTCCAGGACCATGGCGTCCACCCGTCGACCGCCCAGGGAGGAGAATCGAGCCTCCGTCGCCGCCATCAGGGCCGCGGCGATGCCCTGCCTGCGGTGGTCAGGGTGTACGGCCAGTCGGTAGGCGGAGCACCGCCACCCGTCGAATCCGGCTATGACGGTTCCTGCGAGCAGACCGTCACGCTCTGCCAGAAGCAGTGCTTCGGGGTCTCGTGCGATGAGCCGCGCCACTCCGTCGTGGTCGTCACTGATGCTCGTTCCTTCTGCGGCTGTGCGCCAGAACTCCAGGACGGGGGCGATGTCGTCGAGGCCGGCGCAGCGGATGCGGAGATCATTCATGGGTCGAGCCAAGCAGAGGGGCCACCTGCCGGACCACCGATATTGCGATATGAGTCAACGGGAGCGAGGCCGCGAGGGCCCGGCGGCGGTGTCGCCGCGGCGACCGGCGGGCCGAGCTGTCGAGGGGCACCGTCGCCCAGGGCTCGCAAGGGCTCCCCTTGCGGGCGCTAGCGTACCCACGCTAGCGTTTTTCCGTGCCCAAGACTCAGTTGAACGTGAGAGTGGACGAGGCCACCGCCGAGGCCGCGCGGCAACGCGCGCTGCAGAGGGGGATGAGCGTGAACCGCTACATAGAAGAGCTCGTGAAGCAGGATGCGGGCGAGGTCGGACACACCTTCGTCGAGGCCGCGGCCGACTTCATGAAGCAGTACGAGTCGGTGTTCGCTGAGGAGTTCGGCCCGGAGCGCAAAGGCACGTGTTGAACCTCCGGATCGACCTTTCCTGGCTGCTGATGGTGGCCGAGCACAAGACCCCTGGTGACCCCCAGGTCGTCGACTGGGGCGCGCTGGTGGCGGCCGTGGCCCGTCACGAGGCCGAGATCTTCGGCAGCCCCGTCTACAGCGACCCGCACACCAGGGCCGCCGCGCTCCTGCAGTTGCTGCTCCATGTTCCGGCGCTCGAACACTCCAACGCGATGTTCTCCTCGGCTGTCGCCTACGGCTACCTCGTCGCGTCCGGGCTGAAGGTCGTCACCTCACCCGAGCAGGTGCGCGACCTGGCTCGGCTGGTCAAGGTGGACAAGGCGGACGTCCGGGTCATCGCCGACGAGCTGCGGCAGTGGAGTCTGTGACACCGCCGGTGAGCCGTGGGGAAGTCATGTGTCACTTCGGCGCCTCCGGCCGCCGCGCCCTGCCCAGGACGCATGCGGACGTGGGCAGCCGGATTCCCCGCTCGGGCATCCTCACCCTGCGGTGGGTCTCCACCGTGAAACCGGCTCTCTCGATGGCCGCCAGGGTGTCGCGTCCCGTGTGACACCCGCCCGCCACCCGTGGCCAGAACGTACGGTCGAGCACACCTTGTGCCGCCGCCATGGGCCGGTCGTCGGCCCGCACATGCTCGAAGAAGCACAGCTCGCCCCCAGGTGGCAGCACCCGCGCGATCTCCGCGAGCGCGCGCTCCACACTCCGTACCGAGCACAGCACCAGCGAGGCGACGGCTCCGTCGAAGGACTCGCTCTTCACCGGCAGGGCCTCCGCCGCACCCGGTACCACGTCCACCGGGGTATCGGCCCGCAGCGCCGACTGCATCGCCGACTGCCGCAGGCGGTACTCGGGTTCGACGGCCACGACCTCCGAGACCGTGGCCGGGTAGTGGGCGAAGTTCAGCCTGTTCTTGCGAGGAGCCCCGGGCGTTCACGCCTGGGAGGAATCGCATCCTCGGCTGAGCGGTGCGGAGCAGCGCGGTGGCGTCCGGTGCGGAGCGCCCGGCAGGCTGGGGCAGTGACATTGCGGTGTTCGAATGCGTGGGCTGGGAGGGGCCGGGTAGCGTCGCGGTTGTGAAGCTGGTCGTGCAGGTGAAACTGCTGCCCACGCCCGTGCAGGCGGCGGCGCTGAGGCGACTCTGCGCGCCTGCAACGAAGCTGCCGGCTGGGTCAGTGAGGTGGCCTTCGCGCGTGGGGAGTTCAAGAACTTCGCGCTGCGTAGACACACGTACGACAGTGTCAAGTCCCGTTGGCGGCTGGGTGCTCAGGCTGCCCAGCACGTGATCAAGAAGGTCTGTGACGCATACACCGCCCTGAGGGCGAACCTTCGGGCCGGGAATCTGGGCAGGCCCGGCTCACGGCGTCACCGGAAGGCCGTCGGGAAGCCGGTCGCCTTCCGGCTGGACAGTGCGCAGCCCTATGACGACCGGATGCTGTCCTGGCAGGTTCCCGGGCGGCGGGTCTCCATCTGGACGGTGTCGGGCCGGGTGGAGGATGTGGCGTTCACCGCCTCGCCGGAGCAGTTGGCCACCCTGGCCCTGTACCGCAAGGGCGAGTCCGACCTGGTGTACCGGGACGGCATGTGGTTCCTGCTGGCCACCTGCGAGGTCCCCGAGGCCGAAGCGAACACGGATCCGGTGGACTTCCTCGGTATCGACCTGGGGATCGTGAACATCGCGACCACCTCCGACGGGCAGATCATGGCCGGGCGCGGGCTGAACCGGATCCGGGCCCGCGAACGCGGGCTGCGCGCCAAACTGCAGAAGAAGAACACCCCGTCCGCCAGGCGTCGGCTGAAGAAGCGGCGGCGCAAGGAGGCGCGGCGGGCGAAGGACATCAACCACAAGATCGCGAAGCATGTGGTGGCCGAGGCGGAACGCACCGGTCGCGGAATCGCCCTGGAGGATCTCACGGGCATCCGCGAGCGGGTACGGCTTCGAAAGCCCCAACGGGCCACCCACTCCAGCTGGGCTTTCGCCCAGCTGGGGCAGTTCATCGCGTACAAGGCCCGCCCGGGCCGGGGTGCCGGTGGTGTACGTCGATCCGGCGTACACCTCGCGCACCTGCGCCGAGTGCGGGCACATCGACAGGGCGAACCGGGTCTCCCAGGCGTGGTTCGCGTGCCGGTCCTGCGGATTCGTTGATCACGCGGACCGGAACGGCTCCCGCAACATCCGTGCACGCGCACGAACGTTGTGGCGACGCGGGGCCCCGTCTACGGCCCCTGCCCCACCCCCGCGACAGCGGGCCGGGGCTGGACGCGAACGCGTCATCACCGCCAGTGATGCCCCGTTGCGCAAGCCCGGGACCTCAGTCCCGGGCCGTTGACGCCGTTGCCCGCCCCGACCTCGATGACCCGGCCCGACAGGCCGGCCAGCAGCTCCGAGCGCACCGCCGCCATCCCCGCCCTGGTCTCCGCGGCCACACTCATCCGGGCGTAGAAACGGGCGAAGACGGGGTGGTGCACCGCTTCCTGTGGGACTTTCGTGCTGCGCAGACGCATGACGGGGCCTCCTCGACGGTGCACTCCACCGGAAAGGTGCGGATCCTTCGATTCTCCCCCGTTCCCCGCAGGCCACTCCCTCAGGCGACGGGCCGGCTGCCGCCCAGCTCCGGGGAGAGCCAACTCCCCGCCCGGGAACGGAAGTCGGTGGGCGTGAGCGCCCCCGCGCCGGCCGGCACCACACCCAACAGCGGAGCGCCCGCCGCCACCGGAAGGTCCTCCAGGTTGCAGCGCGCCGCGAGGTCGGGCCCGGCCGGCATGCTGCCGACCACCACACCGAGGCACTCCAGCCCCCGGACCCGCAGTGCCTCCGAGGTCAGCGCGGTGGCATTGAGCGTGCCCAGTCCGGCCGGTGCCACGACCAGGACGGGTGCGGCCATCAGCCCTGCCGCGTCGGCGAGGGTCGCACCGTCGTCGTCGAACCGTACGAGCAGGCCACCCGCTCCCTCGACCAGCACCAGATCGTGGTCGGTCGCCAGCTTGCCGGCCGCCTCGGCGATCTCGTGGGGCCGGACCGGCCGGAGGTCGGCCCGGCGAGCCGCCGTGGCCGGCGCCAACGGCTCGGGGAACCGGGCCAGTTCGACCGCAGTCACATGGCGGCCGGCCAGCCTCGCCACCTCGGCGGCGTCCCCGGCCTCACCGGGCGCCAGCCCGGTCTGCGCGGGCTTGAGCACCGCGACCCGGCGATCCCGGTGCGCCGCCGCCACGGCCGCGGTCACGATCGTCTTGCCGATCTCCGTGCCCGTACCCGTCACCACCAGTACCGTCATCTCAGCCCTCCCGCGCAGCAGCGCACACGGCGCGGCCGATCCGTTCGATGTCGTCGTCACCGGTCACGTACGGCGGCATCGTGTAGACGAGATCACGGAACGGCCGCAGCCACACGCCCTCCCGTACCGCCGCCCGAGTCGCGGCCTCCACGTCCACCTCGTGATCGAGCTGCACGACACCGATCGCGCCGAGCACCCGGACATCCCGCACCCCGGGCACCTCCGCAGCCGGGGCGAGACCGTTCTGCAGCCCCTTGCCGATCCGCTCGACCTCCTTCGACCAGTCCTGGCCGAGCAGCAGATCGATGGAGGCACACGCCACGGCCGCGGCGAGCGGATTGCCCATGAACGTGGGCCCGTGCGCCAGGACCGGCACCTCGCCGCGTGAGATGCCCTGCGCCACCCGCGAGGTGCACAGCGTCGCCGCCATCGTCAGGTAGCCGCCGGTCAGCGCCTTGCCCACGCACATGACATCGGGCGAGATCCCCGTGTGCCCGGCGGCGAACAACTTGCCCGTACGGCCGAAACCCGTGGCGATCTCGTCGAACACCAGCAGCACGTCCTGCTCGTCGCACGCCTCGCGCAGCACCCGCAGATACGCGGGGGAGTGGAACCGCATCCCGCCCGCGCCCTGCACCACCGGCTCCACGATCACCGCGGCCAGCCGGTCGGCGTGCTCCGCGATCAGGGTCCTAAGGTGCTGAACGTACGCGGCATCCGGCTCCGCGTCGAAACCGGCGGGTGGTTCGTCCGCGAAGACCTGCCGGGGCAGGACGCCCGACCACAGCTCGTGCATGCCGCCCTCGGGATCGCACACGGACATCGGCTGCCAGGTGTCCCCGTGATAGCCGCCCCGCCAGGTCAGCAGTCGTTGCTTGGCCGGCCGTCCCGCCGAGCGCCAGTACTGCAGGCACATCTTCACCGCGACCTCGACCGACACCGACCCCGAGTCGGAGAGAAAGACATGCCGCAGGGGCTCGGGGGTGATCTCGACCAGCCGGGCGGCCAGCCGCACGGCGGGCTCGTGGGTGAGCCCGCCGAACATCACATGACTCATCCGGCCCAGCTGATCACGTGCCGCCTCGTTGAGCACCGGGTGGTTGTACCCGTGCACGGCCGACCACCAGGACGACATGCCGTCGATCAACTCGCGCTGCCCGTGGGCGGCTTCGGCGAGCCGGAGACGAACCCCGGATGCGGACTCCACGACCAGGGGTTCCTGACGCCCCGGCATCGGGCCGTACGGGTGCCAGACGTGGGCCCGGTCCAGGCCGCGCAGTTCCGCCGGGGTGAGGACCTCAGGCATTGGGGGCGAGATCCGTACCCGCGCCGCGACGGCGGACCGTCACCAGATCCGTACGTGCCGCCGGAACCTCACCGGTACCGGTGGCACCCTCCACGGGCGCGTCGCCGCAGGGTGCGCACCCGCCACCCTGCGTGCCGCAGCCGCCACCGGCGCGCGCACGGTGCGCGGGCAGCGTCGTCGTCTCCGCGCCCTCCACCTCGAAACCGGCGTCCGCGATCATGTCCAGATCGGCCTGCCCGGCCTGCCCCTCACTGGTGAGGTAGTCGCCCAGGAAGATCGAGTTGACCAGGTGCAGGGCGAGCGGCTGCAGGGAACGCAGATGCACCTCGCGCCCGCCGGCCAGCCGCACCTCGATGTCCGGACAGACGAACCGGACCATCGCCAGAATGCGCAGACACCGCTGCGGGGTGAGGTTCCACTCCTTGGCCAGCGGGGTTCCCTCGAACGGGATGAGGAAGTTCAC
Organism: Streptomyces sp. NPDC052052; assembly: GCF_040680455.1. NCBI lineage: Bacteria > Bacillati > Actinomycetota > Actinomycetes > Kitasatosporales > Streptomycetaceae > Streptomyces > Streptomyces sp. NPDC052052. The sequence goes on from NZ_JBFAWU010000018.1 coordinate 84,971, forward strand.
CGGCACCGAGTCCGGGTCCAGCTCGCGCAGCGAGAAGACGACGTCGACCAGATCGGCGTCGCTCTCACCCATCCCCGCGATCATCCCGGAGCACGCGGAGAGCCCGGCGGCCTGCGCCTGTTGCACCGTCTCCACCCGGTCGGCATAGGTGTGGGTGCTGGTGATGCGGCCGTACGTCCCCTCGGACGTGTTGAGGTTGTGGTTGTACGCATCGGCGCCCGCCGACCGCAGACGTTCGGCCTGTCCTCCGGAGAGCAGACCGAGACAGGCGCACACCTCGACGCCCTCGTTCTGCTCCTTGATCGCCTCGATGGTCTCCGACACCCGGTCGACGTCCCGGTCCGTCGGACCGCGGCCGCTCGCCACCAGACACACCCGCTTGGCGCCACCCGCCACCCCGGCGGCGGCAGCCTTCGACGCCTCGTCCGGCTTCAGCCAGGTGTACTTGAGGATCCCGGCCTCCGAGCCGAGCCGCTGGGAGCAGTACGAGCAGTCCTCGGGGCAGAGCCCGGACTTGAGATTGACCAGATAGTTCAGCTTCACGCGCCGCCCGAACCACTGGCGGCGCACCTTCCCGGCCGCGGCCACCACTTCGAGCAGATCGTCGTCCGTGGTCGCCAGTACGGCGAGCGCTTCTTCGCGGGTCGGCAATGCGCGCCGAAGCCCCTTGTCCACCAGCGTGTTCAGGAGGTCCATGGTCCCGATCCTGGCCTACGGACCGCCCGCGGCCAAGGACGAACCGGACAACACAACCAGTCGCGCATGTGTGGACGGCCCACAGTGTGACTCCCCGCGCCCTCCGCTCATGCCCCGGCGGGCGATCCTCACGGGGCGAACGTCGCTTGCCGGGGCATTAGGGTCGGTGAGCCGCCTACCCAAGGGACCGCTCATGTCCTTCGCCCCGTTCGACTGGATCGACGCGGAGGCGCGCCGCCGTGCGGACGCCGGACTCGTCCGCACCCTCCGCCCCCGTCCCGCCGGATCAGATCTTCTGGACCTTGCGAGCAACGACTATCTGGGGCTGACCCGGCACCCCGAGGTCACCGCGGCCGCGGCCGACGCCGTGCGCAGGTGGGGAGCGGGGGCGACCGGCTCGCGGCTCGTCACCGGGTCCACCGCACTGCACGCGGCACTGGAGTGCGAGCTGGCCGACTTCTGCGGCTTCGAGGCGGCCCTGGTGCTGTCATCCGGCTATGCGGCCAACCTCGCCGCCCTCACCGCGCTCACCGGCCGAGGCTCGCTGATCGTCTCCGACGCGGGCAACCACGCCTCGATCGTGGACGGTTGCCGGCTCTCCCGCGCCGAGACCACCGTCGTCCCGCATGCCGATCCGGATGCCGTACGCAAAGCCCTGCACGGCCACGGCGGACGCGCGCTGACGGTCACCGACTCGGTCTTCTCGGTGGACGGTGACGCCGCGCCCTTGCCCGAACTGGCCCGTGCCTGCCGGGCGGAGGGTGCCGCCCTGCTCATCGACGACGCGCACGGCCTCGGCGTGCTGGGCGAGGGAGGCCGAGGCGGTCCGGCTGCCGCGGGACTCGCGGGCGGGGAGGGAATCGTCGCCACACTCACGCTCTCCAAGTCCCTGGGCAGTCAGGGTGGAGCGGTTCTCGGTCCGGCCCGGGTCATCGATCACCTGGTCAACACGGCCCGTACGTTCATCTTCGACACCGCGCTCGCGCCGGCCGCGGCAGGTGCCGCACTGGGGAGCCTGCGGCTGCTCCGCCGCGAACCGGAACGCGCCGACCGGGTCCGCGCGGTCGCCACCGCCCTGTACGAACGGCTGACCGAGGCCGGTCTGACGGCCGTCCGCCCCGACGCGGCCGTGGTGTCGGTCCGGGCGCCGTCGGCCGACGCGGCGGTGCGGTGGGCGGCCGACTGCCGCACCGCGGGCATGGCGGTGGGTTGCTTCCGGCCGCCGTCGGTGCCGGACGGTGTCTCCCGACTGCGGCTGACCGCACGCGCCGACCTGACACCGGAACAGATCGACTCCGCCGTGGCGATCGTGCGGCGGACCGCTCCCGTCAGCTGTCCCCCTGCTGCCGAGCGGACCGTGTGACGCCTGCATACGGTCGTGCGTGGCGGAGTTCACCGCATTGAGCGATGGATATATGCATGTCGTGGTGGATGGCCGACCCGGGGGAAGTGTCAAGGGCATCCGGCGCGAAGCGCGTCCCGGACCCGGCCATGGGCCGGCCCGGGCGGGAAAGGAAGTCGCGCCATGGCAGACCATCACGAAGCGAGCGTCACCCTGCCGAGCGAGCCGGTCTCGGTGTCGGCCGCCCGGAGATATGTGGCCGAAGTACTGGACGAATGGGGACTGGCCACCGGTACCGAGTACGCCGACAGCATTCTGCTCATGTGTCTCGGAACTCGCGACCAACGCGGTTCAGCACGCCTTCGGACAGTCACCCACCTTCAGCGTCGCCCTGCGCCTGGAGCGGGAGGAACTGCTGAGCCTGGGGGTGACGGCCAGCCATCCCCGGTGGCCCCGGCGGCTTCCCGCCGCCGTTCAGCAGGACAACGGACGTGGCATGGTGATCATTCGCTGTCTGGCCGGGGAGTGCGGAGGCCGGATCGACGTCACCCCCACCGCCGACGGGGGCAAGACCGTCCCGATCGCGCTGCCGTGGTACATCCCGGTGCAGAGCTGACCGGCCGGCCCCCGGACCATCAGGCCCCGAGCCCCGAGCCCGGGTGCCTGGTCACCGCCCCTCTCCGACTGCCGGCCGGGTCAGGGCCGCGTCTGCGGCCCGATCCGGCCGGCAGGGCGTCAGCGGACGCGGCCGTAGTAGACGCTCTTCGTCCAGATCTTCTCCAGCCGGACGACCGAGCCGGTCCTCGGCGAGTGCCAGATCTTGCCCTTCCCGGCGTAGATCCCCACGTGGTAGACGCTGCGGCCGGAGTGGAAGAAGACCAGGTCGCCGCGTTTCCGCTTCGAGGACGAGACGTGCTTGGTCTTGTTGTACTGCTGCTGGGCCGTGCGCGGGAGCTTCTTGCCCGCCTTCTTGAACGAGTAGAGCGTCAGGCCCGAGCAGTCGAAGCGATTGGGACCGGTGGCCCCCCACCTGTAGGGCGACCCCTTCTTCGACGCTGCGACCTTGAGAGCCTTCGTCGAGGGAGTCGCTGCCTGGGCCTCCGTGGCGCCTCCCGGGGCGAGCACGGTGCCACCGACGGCGGCGAGAGTCAGAACCGAGGCCGTACCGGCCCGGGCAAGCAGAGACGGGACATGAACCTGCGCAGTCATGCGCAACCCTTCGTCAGCCGCCTGTGAAGGATGACCTGTCGGGTTCGGGCTGGCGAAGTTGCCCGGCCGCGTGCGGCGGCTTCACCCCAAGGGTCGACCGATGTTCCGGCCGACCCGTTGTGCTTGGGTCCTCCACTCCTGCCGATCCACTTCTGTCGACCAGTCATCCGGGACGGCGGCAGGACTCGGCGTCCGCCCGGACCGCCCCGCCGCGGCGACGGGGGCTTGTCGTCCCAGGGATCTTGACTCAATGAGTGCCGGAATTCCGAATAGAAACGACATTATGTGAGGATCATCACGACTAGTCTGTTCAGGTGTTCATAGTCCGTTTTGATCCCTTGCTGGTCACTTCGGCCGGTCTCGTACCAGCGGCGGAACAGCAGGAATCGCTCGTCGGCTCCGTGGTGGACGCAAGTCGAGATGTCCCCTGACGGGGGAGAGTTCCTACGCCGAAAGAACGAGTATTCCGATACTCGCGTCGGGCGTGTCGTGGGGTGGAGGGCTGGTTCCGGCCGCGCGCGGGGTACGCGGGCGTTGATCAATTCGGCGGGACGGGGGGTACGGTGACGCGCGCGGCGCGCCGCTCCCCGTCGAGCACACGCAGCGCCCGCGTCAGGGTGGCGGTGTGGATCCGCGCTTCGCCGCGCTCGTGCATCAGTGCGAGGGCGTTCCGGAGTGCTCCCGCCCGTGACACCAGCGCCTGTGCGGCGCGCAGCGCGCCGTAGGTGTCGCTGCCGCGGGCCGGGTTGATCCGGCCCAGCTGGTCGAGGACTTCGAGGTAGCGGTCGACGAACTCCGCCTCGGCGCGGGTCAGTGCGGGAAGCGGGGGCGGCTCGGGCGGTCGCACGAGGTGTTCACCTCGATCCGTGCGGCAGGGGTGAAGGCGTGCGGTTCTCCGTGATGTGGTCCACCAGGCCGTACGCCTTGGCGCCGGTCGCGTCGAGGACCAGATCGCGCTCGATGTCGGTGGAGATCCGTTCGGTGCTGCGACCCGTGTGGCGGGACAGCAGAGTGGTGAGCGCCTCGCGGATCCGCACCCATTCCTGTGCCTCGATCTCCAGATCGGACGGCCGGCCCTCCACGGGCTCGGTGAGCCGGGGCTGCTGCACGACGACCCTGGCGCCGGGCAGTGCGTGCCGTCGTCCCGGGGCGCCGGCTGCAAGCAAGGTCGATGCGCAGGCCCCGGCCTGGCCGAGGCAGTAGGTCTCCACCTCGCAAGTGAGGTACTGCATCGTGTCGTAGATCGCGAACATGGCGTCGAAGGAGCCGCCGGGGGAGTTGATGTAGAGGGAGACGGGCCGGTCCGGGGCATCGTGTTCCAGATACATGAACTGCGCGATGAGGTCGGTGGCCGCGGCGTCGTCGACCGGTGTGCCGAGGAACACGATCCGTTCTGCGAGCAGTTTGGAGTACGGGTCGAGCGTGCGGGGCCCGTGGGCCGTGCGCTCGGTGAACTCGGGCAGTACGTGACGGGCGGCGGGCCGGAACAGCATGGTGATGCCTCTCCTGCGGGGTGTGAGGGGGCTTGCACACGCGTCTGTAAAAAATGTACAGGACGTACAGAAGGTTATGATGGGAGCATGGCCTACGAGATTCCGGTGACGCAAGCCCGAGCTGAGCTCGCCGATCTGATCAACCGCGTCGTCTACGGCGGCGAGCGCGTGGTCGTGACGCGGCACGGCAAGCCGCTCGTGGCGTTGGTTTCGGCCGCTGACCTGGAGCGGCTCGAAAACGACGAGGCTGCTCCCGAGGGACGGGTCATCAGCTCGGTCTCCTCGATCGATTCCGCCGTGTCCGCTCCCGGCGAACGGCGGCGCTTCGGCATCGCGGCCGAGCACAAGGGGCAGCACGAGCCGGGCAACTGAGCGGCCCACCGGCCGCAGGGGCCTGTGCGTGGCTCTGGGCGGGCCGTATACGGAACGCCTCCGCGGCGCGCGGCGGGCGTCTGCCCCGGAGGTGCGGCGGCGGACATCGACCTGATCGCGGTCATCGCGGGGAGGCGGCCGGGCGGTCTGCGAGGTCCGGTGGAGTCGAGCCCGAAGTGCTGGAGAGCGGACGGCCTGCCCGGCCCAGGTTTCTCGCAGTCGGGGGAGATCAGTTAACGCGCCGGAAAAACTTCACCTCTAACGTGCAGTACCTCGTTGCGCGAGACCGGTTCGGGACCGACGGGTCGGGTGGGACGTCGCCGATGCCCCACCGCGCCCGGACCGGTACGGGGCACAGGACTGTGAGGTGGAAGCATGCAACTGACACCGCATGAGCAGGAACGCCTGCTCATCCATGTCGCCGCCGATGTGGCCCAGCGGCGTCGGGACCGCGGGCTGCGGCTCAATCACCCCGAGGCGGTCGCGCTGATCACCGTGCATCTGCTGGAGGGCGCCCGCGACGGGCGCACGGTCTCCGAGCTGATGGCGTCGGGCCGTAAGGTCCTGTGCCGCGCAGATGTCATGGACGGTGTGCCCGAGATGATCCATGACGTCCAGGTCGAGGCCACCTTCCCGGACGGCACGAAACTGGTCACCGTCCACGAGCCGATCGTCTGACCGGAAGGTGGAACCGATGATTCCCGGAGAGATCCTCTACGCGGACGGGCCCGTGCCGTTCAACGAGGGCCGGCCCGTCACCCGGCTCACCGTCCTCAACGCCGCCGACCGGCCGGTCCAGGTCGGTTCGCACTACCACTTCGCCGAGGCCAATGAGGGGCTGGACTTCGACCGGACGGCCGCCCGCGGACTGCGGCTGAACATCGCAGCCGGGACAGCCGTCCGCTTCGAACCGGGTGTGCCCGTCGACGTCGAGCTCGTCCCCCTCGCCGGACGGCGCGTCGTTCCCGGCCTGCGCGGCGAGACCGGAGGTGCCCTCGATGGCTGAACTCGATCGCGCGGTCCACGCCGACCTGTTCGGCCCCACGACGGGTGACCGCATCCGGCTCGCCGACACCGATCTGCTCGTCGAGATCGAGGAGGACCGCTCGGGCGGCCCCGGACTCGCGGGGGACGAGGCCGTGTTCGGCGGCGGCAAGGTGATCCGCGAGTCCATGGGCCAGGCACGCACCACCCGCGCCGAAGGCGCCCCCGACACCGTCATCACAGGTGCCGTGATCATCGACCACTGGGGCGTCGTCAAGGCGGACATCGGTATCCGCGACGGCCGGATCACCGGGATCGGCAAGGCGGGCAACCCGGACACGATGGACGGCGTCCACCCCGACCTGGTCATCGGCCCCGAGACGGAAATCATTGCGGGCAACGGCAAGTTGCTCACCGCGGGAGCCATCGACGCCCATGTCCACTTCATCTCGCCGACCCTGGTCGACCAGGCACTCTCCTCCGGAGTCACCACTCTGATCGGCGGCGGCACCGGACCGGCCGAGGGCACCAAGGCCACCACCGTCACTCCGGGGTCCTGGCACCTTGCCCGGATGTTCGAGGCGCTGGAGGCGTACCCCGTCAACATCGGCCTGCTCGGCAAGGGCAACACGATGTCGCGCGAGGCCATACACGCCCAACTGCGCGCCGGGGCGCTCGGGCTGAAGATCCATGAGGACTGGGGAGCCACCCCCGCCGTCATCGACGCCTGCCTGAGTGTCTGCGAGGAGACGGGCGCCCAGCTCGCCATCCACACCGACACGCTCAACGAGGCCGGATTCGTCGCCGACACGCTGGCTGCCATCGCCGGTCGCTCCATCCACGCGTACCACACCGAGGGCGCGGGCGGCGGACATGCCCCGGACATCATCGGTGTCGTCTCGGAGCCGTACGTCCTGCCGAGCTCGACCAACCCGACTCGGCCGCACACTGTCAACACCGTCGACGAACACCTCGACATGCTGATGGTCTGTCACCATCTGAACCCCACCGTGCCGGAGGATCTCGCCTTCGCGGAATCGCGGATCCGGCCCTCCACCATCGCGGCCGAGGACATCCTCCACGACCTCGGAGCCATTTCGATCATCTCCTCCGACTCCCAGGCCATGGGCCGCATCGGCGAAGTCGTGCTGCGCACCTGGCAGACCGCCCATGTGATGAAGAGGCGCCGCGGTGCCCTGCCCGGCGACGGGCGGGCCGACAACCACCGAGTGCGTCGCTATGTCGCCAAGTACACCATCAACCCCGCAGTGGCCCAGGGACTCGACCGGCAGATCGGTTCGGTCCGGACGGGCAAGCTCGCGGATCTGGTCCTGTGGGAACCGGCGTTCTTCGGTGTCAAACCGCAGACCGTCATCAAGGGAGGCCAGATAGCGTACGCGCAGATGGGCGACGCCAACGCCTCCATCCCGACACCGCAACCGGTGCTGCCCCGGCCGATGTTCGGCGCGGTCGGCCGTTCCCCCGCGGCCAATTCCTTCAACTTCACGTCGAACGCGGCCATCGAGGACGGACTGCCCGAGCGCCTCGGGCTCGGCAAGCGGTTCGTGCCGATCACCAGCACGCGCGGCGTCACCAAGACCGACATGCGGGAGAACGACGCGATGCCGCAGGTCCGTGTCGACCCCGACAGCTTCGCCGTGACGATCGACGGCGAACCGGTCGAGGCGGCGCCGGCCGCCGAACTCCCCATGGCCCAGCGGTATTTCCTCTTCTGATGCGGGCCATGTGATGAGTCGCGCAGCTCTGCTCGTCCTCGCCGACGGCCGGTTCCCCGCCGGAGGCCACGCCCACTCCGGCGGTGCCGAACCGGCCGTGCGGGAGGGGCGCATCCGTGATGCCGCGGATCTCGCGGAATTCTGCCGGGGCCGCCTGCACACCACCGGACTCACGGCCGCCGCCCTGGCCGCGGCGGCGGCCCACGGCCACGACCCGCTCGCGCTCGACGAGGCCGCCGACGCCCGTACCCCGTCACCCGCGCTGCGGACCACCGCACGCAGGCTCGGCCGGCAACTCATGAGGGCGGCCCGGGCCACCTGGCCCGACCCCCGGCTCGACGCACTCGCCCGAGCCCGGCCACGCGGGGCCCACCAGCCCGTCGTGCTCGGCCTCACCGCCGCCGCGGCCGGACTCGGCCCCGAGGACGCCGCGCACTGCGTCGCCTACGAGACCGTCAGCGGGCCTGCCACCGCGGTCGTCCGCCTCCTCTCCCTCGACCCCTTCGAGGCCACCGCCGTCCTCGCCCGGCTCACACCCGAACTCGACCGGATCGCCCGACAGGCCGCTGCCGCGGCGCACGGCCCCGTCGAGGCGCTGCCCGCCGCCTGTGCTCCCCTCCTCGACATCACCGCAGAGGCGCACGCGGCCTGGCCGGTCCGCCTGTTCGCCTCGTAGACCCGCAAGAACCAGGAGCCGCACACCATGCACCTCGACCCTGCCGAGCACGGCCCCGCCGCCGTGAGCGCCGACGCCGCCCGCCCCGACGGCACCCGCCGCGCCCTGCGCATCGGACTGGGCGGCCCCGTCGGCTCGGGCAAGACAGCGACCGTGGCCGCCCTCTGCCGGGCCCTGCGCGACCGGCTCTCGATCGCGGTGGTCACCAACGACATCTACACCCGCGAGGACGCCGCGTTCCTGCGCCGCCACGCCGTTCTGCCGCCGGAGCGGATCCAGGCCGTGGAGACCGGTGCGTGCCCGCACACCGCGATCCGGGACGACATCTCCGCCAACCTCGAAGCCGTCGAGGACCTGGAGGACGCCGTGGGGCCGCTCGACCTGATCCTGGTCGAGTCCGGCGGCGACAACCTCACCGCCACCTTCTCCAAGGGCCTGGTCGACGCCCAGGTCTTCGTCATCGACGTGGCGGGCGGCGACGACATCCCGCGCAAGGGCGGTCCCGGCGTCACCACCTCCGACCTGCTCGTCATCAACAAGACCGACCTCGCTCCGTACGTCGGCTCCGATCTCGACCGGATGGCCCGCGACGCCGCACAGCAGCGCGGACAACTCCCCGTGGTCTTCACCTCGCTCACCTCCGAGCGGGGTGTGGAGCCCGTCGCCGACTGGGTGCGGGCACAGCTCGCGGCCTGGACCGCATGAGCGTCCGGGCCACCGCCAGGATCACCGCCGCCCTCGACAGCAGGGGCGTCACCGCGCTCCCGGTGCTGGAGAGCGCCGGCCCGCTCGCCCTGCGCCGGACCCGGGCGGCGAACGGCCCGGAGGCGCGGGTCACCGTCGTCGGCGCCATGAGCGCGCCGCTCGGCGGAGACCGGCTCGCCATCGAGGTACGGGCCGAGGACGGCGCCCGGCTCACCGTCGACTCGGCCGCGGCGACGATCGCCCTGCCCGGACCAGGGCCGAACACCGAACCGGCGACGTACGACGTCGAGTTGAACGTGGGGGAGCGGGCCGGGCTCCGCTGGCTTCCGGAGCAGCTCGTGTCGGCGCACGGCAGCCTCCTGCACATGACCACACGGGTCGAACTCGCCCCCACCGCACGACTGGTGCTGCGTGAGGAGCAGATCCTCGGCCGTCATGGCGAGAGCACCGGCACGCTGACCAGCCGGCTCACGGTGCGCCGCGCGGGCCGTCCGCTGATCGACCAGCAGATGGCGTACGGACCCGGGGCACCCGGCGGCTGGGACGGGGCCGCGGTCCTGGGCGGCCACCGGGCTGTTGGTCAACTCCTGCTGGTCGACCCTGGATTCGGTGAGAAGTGTCCCGAAGTTCGCCTGCTGACACCGACCGCCGTCCTGACCCCGCTGGTCGGTCCGGCCGTGCTGGTGACAGCGGTCGCACCGGACGCACGCCTGCTGCGCAGGGTGCTGGACGAGGCGCTGAGCGAGGTTTCCCGGCGTCTTGACGGGTGATCACCGCTCAGCGGGACACGGGTGTCCGGTTATCGATTCGGTAAAGAAGTAGCTGTGCGGCCTGTTCCCGGGAACCCCGCACAGGACAAGATCCGCGTACCGGAATGAACTGCGCCGACATCGGCGGCGCTTCACATGTATGGGGGAGGTTCCACTTGAGACGCACAGCAGTGCTCGGCTCGGCAGGCGCTCTTGTCGCAGGCACGCTCATAGCGGGGGCGGTGACCGCACCGGCGGCCACCGCCGAAGGCCGGCACCAGGTGTCCGAGGCGCGCGGCGTCGAGATCGCCGCCGCCCGGGCGGCCAGCGCCGGCATCGACTGGACGGACTGCCCGGCCGACTGGTCCCTGGCCAAGCCGATCCAGTGCGGCTGGGTGACCGTGCCGCTCGACTACGCCAAGCCCAATGGCAAGCAGATCAAGCTCGCCGTCGACCGGCACGTCAGCACCGGCACGCAGGACGAACGACAGGGCGCCCTGATCTACAACCCGGGCGGTCCCGGCGGTTCGGGGCTGCGGTTCCCGACCCGGATCACCAACAAGAACGCGCTCTGGGCGAACACGGCGAAGGCATACGACTTCGTGGGCTTCGACCCGCGGGGCGTCGGCCACTCCGCGCCGATCTCCTGCATCGACCCGCAGGAGTTCGTCAAGGCCCCGAAGGCCGACCCCGTACCCGACTCCGAGGCCGACAAGCTCGCCCAGCGCAAGCTTGCCGCAGAGTACGCGGACGGCTGCGCCGAGCGCAGCGGCGAGATGCTGCCGCACATGACCACGCCGAACACCGCACGCGACCTGGACGTCATCCGCGCCGCCCTCGGCGAGAAGAAGCTCAACTACCTGGGCGTCTCCTACGGCACGTACCTCGGCGCGGTCTACGGCACGCTCTTCCCGACCCACGTCCGGCGCATGGTGGTCGACAGTGTCGTCAACCCGGCCAAGGACAACATCTGGTACCAGGCCAATCTCAACCAGGACATCGCCTTCCAGGGACGCTGGGACGACTGGAAGGCATGGGTCGCACAGAACGACGCCACCTTCCACATCGGCGACACCCCCGAAAAGGTCGAGCAGGCCTGGCTGAAGCTCCGGGCCGAGGCCAAGAAGAACCCGATCGGCGGCGTCGTCGGCCCCTCCGAACTCATCGGCTTCTTCCAGAGCGCGCCGTACTACGACTCCTCCTGGGTGCCCGTCGCCCGGACCTGGAGTGCCTACCTGGCCGGCGACACCCAGGCCCTCGTCGACGCCGCGGCCCCGGACATGTCGGACATCGCGGGGAACATCTCCTCGGAGAACGGCAACGCCGTGTACACGGCCGTCGAGTGCACGGACGCCAAGTGGCCCACCAGCTGGCAGAAGTGGGACCGCGACAACACCCGGCTGCACAAGGACTACCCGTTCATGACGTGGGCCAACGCCTGGATGAACCTGCCCTGTGCGACGTGGCCGGTCAAGCAGCAGACCCCGGTGGACGTGAAGACCGGCAAGGGCCTGCCGCCCGTCCTGATCGTGCAGTCCACCCGTGACGCCGCCACCCCGTACCAGGGCGCCGTCGAACTGCACAAGCGCTTCAAGGGCTCGCGCCTCATCACCGAGCGGGACGCCGGATCGCACGGTGTCACCGGTCTGGTGAACCCCTGCATCAACGAGCGGGTGGACACCTACCTGCTCACCGGCGCGACCGACAGCAGCGACGTGACGTGCGCCCCGCACGCCACGCCGAAGCCGTAACGGTCGCAGCGCACGGGCACGGGCGGCCGGTGGTCCTGGACCACCGGCCGCCCGTGTCCCGTTGTGGTCCTCTCACGTCCTTCGGTCGTACGCCTCCAGCCAGGCGTCCTCCGCCGCGTAGTCGAAGAGCTTGTCCCCATAGGTCTGGAGCATGCGGGGGAAGGCCTCCGTCCAGTCCCTGCCGTCGAGCCGGCCGGCGAGCCACTCGACGGTCCCGGGCAACGACTGCGCATAGCCCGTCACGGCCCGGTACCCGAGCTCCCGCTCGGCGGCCGTCATGTCGTACACGATGGGATGCGGACTGCTCCAGGGGGTCGAGCCGACGCCGTCGTCCCCGGGGGAGCCCGCCATCAGCACCGGTTCGGCCCCGCGGCCCAGCACCGCGCCGATGGCCGTGGCGATCTCGGCGACCGTCGGTGCCTGCGGATCCCCGGCGTTGAGGACCCGCGAACCGGGCCGCCGGGCGGCGAGCCGGATCAGCTCGGCCAGGTTGGAGACATGGACCGGGTGGAAACGGGATGCGCCGCCGTACGAGAGCACGAACCGTGTGCGGCCGTCCAGGAACCGCTTCACGAAATAGAGCTCACGCGGTGAACGGCAGTACGGTCCGTGGATCGCCCCCGCGCGCAGCAGCGTCACCGGCAGCGCGTCGCCGGCCGCCAGCAGATCCTGCTCCAGCCGGACCTTCCGCGTCCCGTACGAGGCATCACCGGGCGGCACGGTGCGCTGCGTCTCGGGGATCGGCACGGGGTACCGCGGAGCCCCGTCGGGTTCACCCTGGGTGTCGAAGCTGCGCCCCCGGTCGTCCTCGTACACCGCACCGCTGGAGATGACCACGGCCGACCCGATCCGGTCCGCCAGGCCGGTCAACTGCCGGGCGTGATCCGCGTCGTACGCCACCATGTCGACCAGTACGTCGCAACCGTCACCCAGCGCCGCCGCGAGTGCACCGTCCTCGTCCCGGTCGAGAGTCGCCGTACGCACCGCGCCGTCCCACCGGGCGTCCCGGCCGCCGCCACGTGAAGCGGCCGTCACCTCCCAGCCGTCCTCGACGAGCGCCTGCACGGCCACTCGTCCGATCTGTCCCGTCGCTCCGAGAACCCACGCGTTTCCCTTGGTCATGCGAGGCACGCCAGGATGAGCCCGCCGCCCGGACCAGCAGCGTTCACCCGGCGCGGATTCGCCGTCAGCGTCGCGATTTCGGGAACTTCTTCGTCGGGCCGGTCCGGCCGCCCGGACCGGCCTGCCCGGACCGCTCGGCCTGGGCGGCCTTCGCCTTGGCGGCGTACTCGTCGACGTACTCCTGCCCGGAGAGGCCGAGGATCGCGTACATGATCTCGTCGGTGACCGCCCGGATCGCCGCCCTCTCGTTCTCCAGGCCGGCGTAGCGGGAGAATTCCAGCGGCTCCCCGAAGCGGATGGTGACCTGCTTGAGGTGCGGGACGACCTGGCCCGGCGGCTGGATCTCGAACGTACCGACCATCGCGCACGGCACCACCGGCACCTGCGCCGTGATCGCCATGACGGCCACGCCCACCTTGCCCTTGTACAGCCGGCCGTCGTGCGACCGGGTGCCCTCGGGGTAGATCCCCAGCAGCTCGCCCCGGCTCAGCACCCCGAGACCTTCACGGATCGCCGCCTGCCCGGCATCCTTGCCGGACCGGTCCACCGGGATCTGCCCGATGCTGCGGAAGAAGGCGGCGGTCAGCCGTCCCTTGATCCCCGGGCCGGTGAAGTACTCCGCCTTGGCGAGGAAGGTGATGCGCCGCTTGAGGATCGCCGGCATCAGGAAGTGGTCGGAGAACGACAGATGGTTGCCGGCGATGATGGCCGCGCCGTCCTCGGGAATGTTTTCCAGGCCCTCGATCCTGGGACGGAAGAACAGCCGCAGCAGTGGCCCGATGACGACGTACTTGAGGACGTTGTAGAACACGGGGCGGCTCCTTGCTCTGCCGGACGGCTCCATGCCTGCAGTCTGCCAGGCCCACGGTCGCCGGGGGACGCCGCCCGGCCAGGCTCCGGGAGTCCCTGCTCCCCGCACCGGCCCGCCGGGGGCGGGCTTCCTCGTCGACGGCCGGCGGGGCCGCCTGGATGCGCCGCGGCACCATCAGTGCGCAGGCGTGTCCGCGTGTGACGGGCCGTCGAGCCACGGTGCGAGAGCGGATTTTGCCGCGGAGACGAACAGGCGGGGGTCGCGTGGGCGCGGCAGGGACAGCCATGCCTCCACGAGCCCGGCCTCACCGTGGGCCAGGAACCTGCTGTGTGCCTCGGCGCGCCAGGAGGCCGTCCCTTCGCCGTCAGGGACCCGTCGCGGGTCCTGGTCGAGGAGGGCGCGGACCGATGCGGTGAAGTGGTCGACGAGAAGGCGGTTCAGGGAGGCGCTGCGCCGTCCCGCGAGCCCCGCCGTGTAGAGGGCGTCGCGGTCCTCCAGGTGGGCGACCAGTGCGCCGGAGGCGCGTTCCCAGACTTCGCGCGCCGAGAGTTCCGCGGCCGCGATGTCGGCGAGCCAGGCTGTCCGGATCCGGTCGAGGTCCGCGTACAGCACCTGTTCCAGGAGGGTCACCGGACTCTCGGCGTGCTTGTAGAAGGTCGTGCGGTTGATCCGCGCCGCTCGCACGAGCTCGGCGACCGAGATCTCCTCGACAGGCCTTTCCGAAGCCAGTCGAAGCACGGCTTCCCGCAGGCGCGCCCGGGTGCGGCGGGTGCGCACATCAAGGGTCGCCTCGTCTTCGTCCGCCCCGTGCGGCTTGGGAGAGTCCAAGGGGTGCCGACAGGTGCGGGGCTGCTCGCTCACTGGCATCACACAAGCCTATCTCCTGGGTGCTTACGCGGCTCTCACGTGCATTGATCGACAGGTGTCGCTTTTCTTTTCGCTTTCCAGGTGCCAGACTGACTGACGCGGCAAAGATGCCCGAAAGCCCCTTTTCGGGCGCTGTCCGCGATCGCGTCCGCCCGTGCCCGCCGATGCTCGTCGAGCCCGCCCGGTCCCGCGCGGTCTGCCCTTCCCGGCGCTTCCCGTTCCTGGCGGCGTCGGTGGTCCCCCTACGGAAAGCAGGAACATCATGAAGGCGTCCGTCACCAAGGGTCTCGGTCAGGGTTTCGTCGTCGAGGACGTCGAACTCGCCGCGCCGGCCGGGCACGAGGTACGGGTCGAGGTCAAAGCCTCCGGCCTGTGTCACTCCGACCTGAGCGTCGCGACCTTCATCGGCGGAGAGTTTCCCGTCGTCCTCGGCCATGAGATGGCCGGCGTGGTCATCGAGGTGGGCGCCGCGGTCACGCAGGTCAAGCCCGGTGACCACGTGGTGGGCAGCCTCATCCAGTACTGCGGGGCCTGCGTGAACTGCCTGGCCGGACGCACCCACATCTGCCTGCGCCCGGAAGCGACCCTGCGCGCACCCGGCCAGCCCCCGCGCATCACCTGGAACGGCGCCCCCGTCGCCCAGGGCATGGGCCTGGGCGGCTTCGCCCAGGAGACCCTGGTCCACGAGAACCAGCTCGCTGTCGTCCCCGACGACATGCCCTGGGCACAGGCCGCACTCATCGGCTGCGGTGTGCTCACCGGCGCAGGGGCCGTACTCAACAGCGCACGGGTCGAGCAGGGCGAGAGCGTCGTCGTCATCGGCGCCGGCGGTGTCGGCATGAACGCGGTCAGCGGCGCCCGGATCGCAGGCGCCGGCACCATCATCGTGACCGACATCGAGGACGGGAAGCTCGAACGCGCCAAGGCCTTCGGTGCCACGCACGTCATCAACTCCCGTACCACCGACCCCGTCGAGGCCGTCCGCGACATCACCGGACAGGGCGCGGACCACGTCTTCGACTTCGTCGGTGTCCGCTCCGTCACCGCGCAGGGGATGCAGATGCTCGGCAAGGGCGGCGGTCTCTACCTCATCGGCGTCGGGGGCGCCGACGCGGGCATCGATGTCAGCGCGATGGTCGCACTCAGCAACTCGCAGAAGGTCCAGGGTGTGTACATGGGCTCCTCCCACCTCAAGCGGGACATCCCCTTCTACGCCTCGATGTACCTCCAGGGCCGCATGAACCTCGACGATCTGGTCTCCAAGGAGATCGGGCTCGCCGATATCGACAGCGGCTACGAGTCCCTGAAGGACGGCACCACGGCGCGGGTCGTCATCACCGACTTCTCCTGATTCCGGCCGAGTCCGCACCCTGACGGAGATCACCGGCCCGGGAAGCACCGGCCGCCCCCTGCCGGGAGAGCGACAGGGGGCGGCGGGTCATCGGGCAGGTCCCTCACCGGGCTCCGGCCCCGTCGCCGTCCGTGGGACGGCGACGGGGAACCGGGTCAGGGGGCAGTGCCCCAGGAGAGGGAGCCGCCCACGTAGGCGGCGACCTTCGACACGTCGGCATAGGCCGTGTTGGTGCCGTGGCTGTAGTCGTCGGTCTCGTCGAAGTTGGACCAGTCGGTCTTGTTCAGCCGGAGCTGGATCTCCCCGGTGGAGGCTCCCGCAGCCAGGGTGCCGCTGCCGAAGCCCACCTCGACGTAGTGGCTGGCCCCTGCGGCCGAACCGGCGGAGGACACACCGCTGGTCACGTTGGAGCAGCCGATGACCGCGTAGTCGCAGTTGGTGCTGAAGGTGCTCGCACCGGTCTCGGGCGTGAACCAGTAACGCAGCTTCACCGTGGACAGATCCACCGCGGCGGAACCGGTGTTGACCAGTTGCAGCCCCATCCGGATCTGGTTGTCGGTGGCCGAGCTGTCGTTGTTCTTGTACTGGACCTTGAGGGTGCCGGTCCCGGTGCCGCCGCCCGCGTCGGTCGTCGCCGAGACCGCCGCCGAGGCCGCCGAGACGTTACCGGCCGCATCCCGCGCCTTGACCGTGTAGCTGTACGCCGTCGAGGCCGTCAGACCCGTGTCCGTGTAGGAGGTCGACGCGGTGGAGCCCACCTTCACGCCCGCGCGGTACACGTCGTACGCCGTCACAGCGGTGTCGTCGGTCGACGCCGTCCACGACAGGGAGACGCTGCCACTGGTCTTGCCCGTGACCGTCAGACCCGTGGGCGCGGTCGGCGCCTGGGTGTCGTCGGTGTTTCCACCGCCACTGCCGTCCAGCGGCGGGTACGCGTTCGCCACCAGTTCCTGGAACTGCGCGGAGAACCAGTGACCCGCGAGCGGGGAGTTCGGCAGTGCGCCGGTCATGCTGTTGCCGTTGCGGCCGTTACCGGTGTAGGTGGGGTCGCACATCCGGTCGAAGCCCTTGCCCTCGTCGTTGTCGATGGGCTCGCTGTTGCCGTCCGACTCGCCCGGGGGCTTCGCCCAGACGTAGGCGTCGATACCGGGCTCAGGGGCGCTGGTGGGTCGCTCACCGATGCCCGCACCGCTCTGGTTGCACCAGTTGCCCGCGTGGATGCGCCGGTCGACGCGACCCCCGTTGACATAGTCGTCCACGCTGGTCAGCGGCCCCGCGGCGGTGGGCCGGTCGGATCCGCCCCAGCCGTTGCGGGCGGTGTCGATCAGCATGCCGATGTCGGAGGCGAAGCCCTGGCTGACCAGCTCCGTGCGCAGCGCCTGCGCGAAGGAGAGCTCATCGACGTAGTAGTTCCAGTCCACCCACTTGGACTGGCGCACCGTGGTCCCGTTCACGGTGTCGGTGACCTTGAAGTACGGCTCCTTCAGGGCCGAGTAGTTGGCCGTGTTCACGATGAAGCCCTGGACGTCCGCGACCGTGGCGCCCTCGCTCGTCGCGGCCTTCTTGAACTCCTGGGCCGCCGGGACGAAGTTGGAGTCCCAGCCCAGCCAGCCGTGGTGGGCGGCATCGACGTAGTTGTAGACGTTCGGAATGGCACCCAGGGTGTGCAGGGCGTAGCCGACACCCTTCTCGTAGTTGCCGTTCGCCTTCATCGTCGCGCACGCCTCGGTGGACCCGGCCGTGCCGCCCGCGTTGGTGACCAGGTTCGGCAGCGAGTCGGGCTCGATGATGGTGACGATGCGCAGACTCGCGTAGGCCGGGTCGGCCAGGATGTCGGCGATGGGGTCGATGTAATCGGTCTTGTACCGGTCGATCTCGGTGGCCCCGAGCTCACCGTTGGACGCCAGCGCCGCGCAGTCCCGTCCCGGCAGGTCGTAGATGACCACCTGGAAGAGGTTCGCGCCCTGGTCCAGGGCGGTGTCGAGGTGCTCGCGCAGGCTCATCGCGTCGGCCGAGCCCTCGATGGCCGCGATCCGGTCCATCCAGACGAAGGACGGCTCGTCGGCGATCGCGCTGCCGCCCGGTTCGGCGGCCGCCTTGGCGGACCAGTCGGGGTTCACATACGCCGTGGCACCCGCATAGGGATTGTCGACCCGGGCTGTGACGGCCGACGCGGGCGAGGGTATGGCCACCGCCAGCGCCGCGCCCAGCGCCAGGGCCGGGAGTGCGGCCAGTTTTCGGCGCAGTCCGTGCAGGGTGGTGCCTCTGGTGGTTCTCATTGCGGCTCCGTGCTCCTCTCATACGTCCGTGGAGGCTCCCGCGGACGGGTTCGTGGGGGTGTGGCGCGCGGGCGGCGACCCGTGGGGGCGCGGTGCCCCGCACCGGATCACCGCGGATGTGCACGGTGATCCGGTGGCCTGCGGTGCGCCGGTGAAGGAGGTGCGATGGGTTCGGCCGTGGTGCGCGGTTCCGGCGGAGACCGTGGTCGGTCGACCGCTCGGGCGAACCGGGCCGGTGATGGCCCGATGGCGGGTCCAGCGGGGTTTGACGACCCGCCATCGGGAGCTGGAGGGCGGCCGGTCGACGACCGCCGCGGTCAGGGCGCGGTGCCCTGGACGAGCGTGCCGTCGATGTACACGGCCACCTTCGACGTGTCGGCGAAGGCCGTGTTGGTGCCGCGGCTGTAGTCGTCGGTCTCGTCGAAGTTGGACCAGTCGGTCTTGTTCAGCCGGAGCTGGATCTCCCCGGTGGAGGCTCCCGCAGCCAGGGTGCCGCTGCTGAAACCGACCTCCAGACAGTGGTCGGCGCCCGCGCCGGTGGACGTCTGTACGCGATGGGTGACGGTGCCGCAGCCGACGACGGCGTAGTCGCACGCGGTGCTGTAGGTGGTGGCCCCGGACTCGCCGCTGAACCAGTAGCGGACGGTGACCCTGCTCAGATCCACCGCGGTGCTCCCGGTGTTGACCAGTTGCAGTCCGGGCCTGATCTGGTTGTCGGCCGGCGCGGAGTCGTTGTTCTTGTACTGCGCCTTCAGTACCCCGGTCGTGCCGCCGCCGCCCTCCTGGGTGGTCGCGGTGACGGCGTCCGAGGCCGGTGAACTGTTGCCGGCCGCGTCGTGGGCCCGCACGGTGTAGCTGTACGAGGACGAGGCGGAGAGCCCGGTGTCGGTGAAGGAGGTCGAGGCCGTGCTGCCCACCTTCACCCCGTCGCGGTGGATGTCGTATCCGGTGACACCCGTGTCGTCCGTCGACGGAGCCCAGGACAGCGAGGCGGTGCTGCTGGTCGTCGAGGTGACAGTGACGTCCGTCGGTACCGAGGGGGCCTGGGTGTCGCCCGTGCTGCCGCCTTCCGTGCTCGCCTCGAAGGTGAACCCGTCCATCCCGAGCCCCTGGCCGCCCTGCCAGATCTCGAACCCGGCCTCCGCGTCGATCAGATAGTGCGCCGGGTCGATGGAACCGCGGGCCACACCGTCGTCGATCAGGCCCTTCACATTGAAGTCGGTCAGCTCGGTGGCGCCGTTCTGAAGGACGTACGAGATCACCTTCCAGCCCGAGGCGCCGGGTCCCGTCCAGACGTCCCAGGTCCGGCCGTCGAGCTGCACCGTGGCGGTGCGCGAACCGATCGGCTGCACGCCGCCGCGGTGGTTCATCCAGATCATCAACTCGGTACCGTCCGGCTGGTCGTCCGTGACCGGAGTGGAGTTGAACCAGATGTCCATCGCGACGTTGTACGCGCCGGAATCGACCTGGGTGGTCGACCAGTCGGTGCGCACGCTGCCCAACTCGTCGACACGCAGGGGCAGTCCGCTGTCCGTGGTGCACGCACCCCAGTGGCATCCCTTGTAA
Source organism: Streptomyces sp. NPDC052052 (assembly GCF_040680455.1). NCBI lineage: Bacteria > Bacillati > Actinomycetota > Actinomycetes > Kitasatosporales > Streptomycetaceae > Streptomyces > Streptomyces sp. NPDC052052. The sequence goes on from NZ_JBFAWU010000018.1 coordinate 104,680, forward strand.
CTGGAGGGGTATGTGGCCGGGGCGCCGCTCGTGGAGAGCGAGAACGAGGACTCGGTGAGGCTCCAGGCCCCCGTCGCCGGATCGATCTCGGCACACTGCCGGGCATCGGAGTTCCACTCGTTCTGCTGGTACAGGTACGCGCCTCCCCGCAACTCGGTGGTACCCCACTGGGTGCAGTCGGTGACCGTGGCCGCCGACGCGGGCGAGGCGCCCGAGAACATCGATGCCGCGGCCAGCAGCAGCGACGCCACCGCTCCGGCGAGCACCGGCACCCGGCGCCCGGTGCGACCGGCGGGAACGGCTGTCATACCCCGGCTTCTCACGGCTCGACCCCCCAGGCCAGGGCGGAGCCGATGTACGCCGCGATCTTCGAGGCGTCGGCGTACGCGGTGTTGGTGGCGCGGCTGTAGTCGTCGGTCTCGTCGAAGTTGGACCAGTCCGTCTTGTTCAGGCGGAGCTGGATCTCGCCCGTGGAGGCCCCCGCGGCCAGCGTGCCCGCGCCCGCGGCGAATCCGACCTCCAGGTAGTGATCGGCACCCGTCTTCGAGGCCGTGGCGGTCACCACCGTGTGGGTGACGGTGGAGGATCCGAGGGCCGCGTAGTCGCAGTAGGTGCTGAAGGTGCTCGCGCCGCCGTCGGATCCGAACCAGTACCGGACCTTGACCGTGGAGAGGTCCACCGGCGCGCTGCTCGTGTTCAGGAGCTGCAGTCCCAGCCGGATCTGGTTGTCGGTGGCCGAGGAGTCGTTGTTCTTGTACTGGACCTTCACCGCGCCGCTGCCGCTGCCGCCCGACTTCGTGGTCGCGGACACGGCGCCGGAGAGCGGCGAGGTGTTGCCGCTCGCATCGCGTGCGGCCACCGCGTAGCTGTACTCGGTGGCAGCGGCGAGGCCCTGATCGGTGAACGTCAGCGCCGTCGCGCTCCCCGCCAGTGCCCCGTTGCGGTAGACGTCGTAGCCCGTCACCGCGACGTCGTCGGTGGCCGCCGACCAGGAGAGCGACACACTGCTGCTCGTCGTGGCGGTCACGGTGAGGCCGGCGGGTGCGGTGGGAGCCTCGGTGTCCCCGCCGCCGCCCCCCTCCACCAGGAGTTCCGCGTAGATGGCGAAGGCCAGGGCGAGTGCCGCCTGCGCCCAGAAGCGGTGGTAGGTGAAGGTGGGCGCGGCGCCGCCGTCCAGATAGGCCTGCACCTTCGGCCAGTCCGGGTCGTCGCGGTACCAGCTGCGGATGCCGAGGAAACTGGCGCCCGGCTCGATCGTGTCGCCGTTCGGCATCGTGCCCGACCACCCCGACGGGACGTACACCTCGTCGTCGAAGCGGTTGTAGTCGGTCCTGGTCTCGGGCACCGCGATGCCCTTGGCGTCGGCATTCAGCGCCATCGCGTCGAGGAGCGCCTTGGCCAGTGCGGCCGCCGCCTGGTCGCCCGACTTCGCCGCGTAGTAGGTGAGCGTCTTGACGTAGGCGGCGCCCACGCCGACGTCGTTGGAGTAGTCGACGACCGATACGTGCAGCCCGGAGTTGGATCCGGGGGAGGCCGGGTTCCAGGTGTCCGGCCGGCCCGTCCAGTTCAGCGTGGAGGGGAAGCGGTAGCTTCCGTCCGTTCCGACCGTGGTCTCGCCCAAGGCCCAGGTGACCCACTTGTCCAGCAGGGCCCCGGCGGTCGCGTTGCCGGTGACGTAGTAGTACGCGGCCACCCGCTCCATGCCCCACACCTGGAAGCCGAACCAGTTGTTGCTCGGCGGGTCGTGGTAGACCGGCTGCCAGTCGTAGGCCATGCCGTAGAAGGTGGGGGTGCCGGCCGGAGGCGTTCCGTACTGCCCTTCCCAGCTGTTGGTGCACCCGCCGGCGAACGCCCCCTCGCTGGACTGCAGCCAGGTCAGGAACTCCAGTTGCCGGGTCAGGCTCTTCGCCCAGTCCGTCCTCGCGGTGGCCGACTTGGGGGTGAGCACCGGAACATTGGCCAGCGCCCAGGCGGAGAGCGGGTTCTGGTACCCCTGGTGGGAGGCGCCGTCACCGATGCGCCAGGCCCAGCCGCCGCCGCTGCCCGCGGCGCCGCCCCAGGCGTAGTACCAGGACAGCAGGTAGTGCTGGGAGTCCCGGCCGGAACCGGCCGGGCAGGAGCCGGGATCGGTGCAGTCGCCGATGCGCTTGAAGTACTTGTCGAACATGGCGTAGCGCAGGTAGTCGCCCATCTTGGCGGCCTTCGCCACCGAGTCGGCCACCTCGCTCTCCTTGCCCTGGGCCGAGGCCCAGCGGTAGGCCCAGTAGGCGGCCTGGACCGCGCGGGCGTCCGCGTCCGGGGCGTTGGTGTACTTCCACTGCTTGGAGTAGCTCTGGTCGCCGACGAACAGATCGAGGTAGCCGTTGGGGCCGCCGTAAGTGAAGAGGTCGGTGGTCGGCTGCGGGATGGTCTCCCACACCGACTCCTGCGAGCCGCGCTGGTAGGAGTTGATGAACGAAGGGCCGGCGCCCGGGCCGGACTCGCCGCCGGTGCCGGGCTTGTTGCCGTACCCGTAGGTGTTGTCGAGATCCATCAGCCAGTGCATGCCGTACACGTCCATCGTGCCGTAGGACGCGGCCAGTTCCGTGGCGAGCGGGTCCGAGCCGACGGCGACGGACTTGTCCAGGGCCGAGGGGTAGTTGTCGGGCAGCGGCCACTCCGGGGCGTAGGTGGCGGGGGCCGAGGGGCTGTAGGAGTCGTTGGCCGGCTGATCGGCGTGCTGCGGAATGATCGTCTTCTCCGCGACCACCCAGGCCTCGTTGAACGGGGCCCAGTCGCCGGTCACCCGCCCGTACGCCGCCTCCAGCCACATCCAGAAACTGACCGCCTCCGACGTGGTCTCGTGACCGTGGTCCGGTGCCTCGACCATCAGGGTCTCGACCGAGTGGTACGGCAGGCCCTCCGGGCTGAAGTAACCGTTGGCCGCCGCCTTGATCTTGCCGTACTGGGTGAGGAACGCCTGGGTGTAGGGATCGTCGGCCGCCGAGCTCCGGGCATTGTCGCGGGTCGCCGCGGCGGCCGGAGCGGGGACTGCGGCGCCCTGGGCCAGGCCCAGGGCGAGCACACTGCCACCCAGCGCACTACTGAACGTTCTACGGGATATCGACACAAATCCTCCATGGCGGGGTGTCGTGGGGGAGCGGGTGGAGGGAGGTGGGGAGCTGTGGTGCGATGTCGTGGAACGGGTTCGGGCGGCAAGCGGGAACCGATGCCCCGGGCGCGTGCTCTGCTCGGGGTGCTCGGTGGTCTGTGTGTGCAACTCTTGATTGTGGGAGCGCTCCCAAGGTGGCGTGATGATGCGCACCTGTCAATACTCAGATCACAACTGCTTTACGTCTTCGTTAACTTGGCCGCCTCTTGCGCAGCCCGCATGGATGGCAAAACTGCTGGTGGATCCATCTGTGCCCGGCCTCCCGCCGCGTGCCGTGTCCGCGGGGGAACCCGCGTGCGGCACCGGGTGACGAGTCAACCCTTCACAGGGTGAATGGCGCAGATGAGCGTGAACGGCTCGGATGTTCCGGTGCATGCCGGCCCCCGCCCGTGCGGTGCGACAACCGTCCCGGGGTGGGGATCGGATCGGACGGCCTGCGGGTACTCCGGCCGGACCCAGCCCCGCCTCCGGCGGGCGGGGCCCGCGGCGCGGCTCCTTGCCCGGCAGGGGCCTGCCGGATCAGCTGAGGGGGTTCCCGGCCGCGGGCCGCCCCGGGCGTCCGAGGCCCCCACCCGGGACCGCCCGGATCCGCCGGCCCCCAGGAGTCATCCGATGCGTCCGTGTGCGGCCCTCGCCGCCGTAGCCCTGTCCTGTCTCGTCGGCCTCGCCACCGCGGCCCCCGACGCGGCCGCCCGGACCATGGGAACGGTGCCGGACCGGCGGCTCCGCCTCACCGTCTCGGGCAGCGAGGCCACCTGGATCCGAGGCGTCGAACTGCTCTGCCCGCCCACTGCGGACGTCCACCATCCGCAGGCGGTGGCCGCGTGCGCGGCGGTCGACGAGGCGGCGGGCGATCTCGACGGGCTGCTCGGCGACCCGCACCCGTGCGCCGAGGGCTTCGACCCGGTGACGGTCACCGCCACCGGGACCTGGGACGGGGTGCGCGTCGAATGGCGCAAAACATTCCCCAGCGCCTGCACGATGGACGCGGTCACCGGACCGCTCTTCCGCTTCTGATGCGGCTCGTCCGGCGGGCGACCGCGGGCCATCCGGCCGGCCGGCTCTCAGGACTCGCGCGTCGCGATCATTCCCAGGGCGATCAGGCCGAGTACCACCCAGCCGAACCAGAGCCAGCCGCTGCTCCCCAGAGCGACCGTGTAGGCCGTGACCGCCACCAGGGTCACCACGGTGATGACGACCATGGTCTTCGTGGATCCGGACATGCCCGCACCCTCCTCGTCGGCCGCACGGCCGTGGAGGCCATCGTCACCCCGGAGGCATGTCCGCCGCTACCGTCCGCGCGCCTGCAACGAGGCGAGATAGGCGTTGTACGCCTGCAGCTCCTGGTCCCCGTCCCGGTCGGCCGCCCGGTCGAGGCGCTTCGCCGTCCGCTGCTCGGAGCGATACCACTGGAAGACCAGCGCGATCAGCACCAGCACCGAGGGGATCTCGCTGAAGGCCCAGGCGAAGCCACCCGCCCAGCTCTGGTCACTGAGCGCGTCGATGCCGAGCGAGGCCGGCGGATTCTGGTACGTCTCCACCATCGGCGTGGACGCCATCATCAGCGCGATGCCGAAGAACGCGTGGAACGGCATCCCGGCGAACAGCTCCAGCATCCGCATCACATAGCCGGGCCGGTGCGGCCCCGGGTCGACGCCCATGATCGGCCAGAAGAACACCAGGCCGACCGCGAGGAAGTGCACCATCATCGCGATATGGCCGATCTTCGAACCCATCAGGAAGTCGAAGAGCGGCGTGAAGTACAGCGCATACAGGCTCGCGATGAAGATCGGAATCGTGAAGGCCGGATGCGTGATGACCCTCATGTACCGGCTGTGCAGCAGCATCAGCAGCAGTTCTCGCGGACCGGTGCGGCCACGTCCGGCGACCGGGAGCGCGCGCAGCGCCAGTGTCACCGGAGCGCCCAGCAGCAGGAGGATCGGGGACAGCATGCTGATCACCATGTGCTGCACCATGTGTGCGCTGAACATGACCATGCCGTAGTCGTTGAGCTTCGTGCACATCACGAGGGCGATGGACAGCACACCGACGACGAAGAAGATGATCCGGCCGACCGGCCAGCTGTCCCCCCGTCTGCGCAGCCGCAGCGCGGCGTACCCGTACAGGCCGAGGGCGAGCACAGAGCCGATGAGGAAGAACGGGTCCGCGGAGAACTGGAGCCCGCGTCCCAGCGTGAACGGCGGCAGATCCATGTTCATGCCGTGCCCGCTGTGATCCATCTGTTCACTCCCGCTGGGGACGTCCCCGATTCGTGCCGGTTGTCCCGACCAGAGTAGGACTGCCCCCGGCCGCAGCTGCGGCCGGGGGCAGTCCATCGACAGGAGTGTTGCTCAGAGCACGCACTGCGCCTCGGCGTACCGCTCGGCCGGGACCGTCTTCAGGGTCTCCACGGCCTCGGCCAGCGGCACCATCACGATGTCCGTGCCGCGCAGCGCCGTCAACATGCCGAATTCACCGCGGTGCGCGGCCTCCACCGCATGCCAGCCGAAGCGGGTGGCGAGTACCCGGTCGTACGCGGTCGGGGTGCCGCCGCGCTGCACATGGCCGAGGATCACCGGACGCGCCTCCTTGCCGAGGCGCTGCTCCAGTTCTACGGAGAGCTGCGTGGCCACCCCGGTGAACCGCTCGTGCCCGTAGATGTCCTTGGTGCCCTGCGCGAACTCCATGGAGGAGCCCTGGCGCGGCTTGGCGCCCTCGGCGACGACGACGATCGCGAACTTCTTGCCGGCCGAGAAACGCTGGCCGACCACCTCGGTCAGCTCGTCGATGTCGAAGGGGCGCTCCGGCACCACGATGGCGTGCGCACCGGCCGCCATGCCCGAGTGCAGGGCGATCCAGCCGGTGTGGCGGCCCATGACCTCGACGATCAGTACCCGCTGGTGCGATTCGGCGGTGGTCTTCAGCCGGTCCAGGGCCTCGGTGGCGACGCCGACGGCGGTGTCGAAACCGAAGGTCACATCGGTGGAGGCGATGTCGTTGTCGATCGTCTTCGGAACACCGACGATCGGCAGGCCCGCCTCGGAGAGCAGGCTCGCCGCCTTGAGGGTGCCCTCGCCGCCGATCGGGATGATCACGTCGAGACCGAGATCGGCGACATGGCGCCTGGCCTGTTCGACACCGCCCCGCAGATGGGCCGGCTGGACCCGGGAGGAGCCGAGGATCGTACCGCCGCGGGCGAGGATCCCGCCCACCGCGTCGAGGTCGAGCTTGCGGTAGTCGCACTCCAGGAGACCCTTCCACCCGTCGTGGAAGCCGATGACCTCGTCGCCGTGGTCGACCACTGCGCGGTGCACGACGGAACGGATGACGGCGTTGAGGCCGGGGCAGTCGCCGCCGGAGGTGAGTACACCAATTCGCATTGCCCGGGAAACCTTTGCAACGTGGGCCGACGACCGGACCACGTCGTCCGGTTGGATCCCCGCCACCCTACCGGCGCAGGGTGGCGGGACCGAACCGGGCGTCCGCCTGCTGGACGCTGCTCAGTTGAGCAAAAACTGCCTCATCAGGCGGGCTGTGTCGCCGAGGCGATGCGCTCGGCGCGCAGCGCCTCGTACCAGCGGTCGTCCGTCGGGGGCAGGGCGTTGACATCGAGCGCCAGCTTCAGCAGCAGATCCGCGATCAGCGGGTTGCGCGCCATCACGGGGCCGTGCATGTACGTACCGAAGACGGTGTCGTTGTACGCCCCCTCGGTGCCGTCGCCGGTGCCGTTCCCCCGGCCGAGCTGGACCCGGGCGAACGGCCGTGCCGTCGGGCCGAGATGAGTGATGCCCTGGTGGTTCTCGAAACCGGTCAGCGGCGGCAGGCCGAGCCGCGGATCGATGTCGGCCAGTACGTCACCGACGCACCGCGCACCCTCTCCGCGGGTGGAGACCACGTCGAGCAGCCCGAGACCGGGCTCGCGCTCACCGAGGTCGTTGATGAACTCGTGGCCGAGGATCTGGTAACCGGCACAGACCGAGAAGATGATCGCGCCGTTGGACGCGGCCCGGCTGAGCCCGCCGTCGCGGCGCAGCCGCTCCGCGGCGAGACGCTGCGGCCGGTCCTCCCCGCCGCCGATCAGATAGATGTCGCCGGACGTCGGGACCGGCTGGTCGCTGCGGACGTCGACGCGCTGCACGTCGAGACCGCGCTGGCGGGCCCTGCGCTCCACCACGAGCGCGTTGCCCTGGTCGCCGTAGGTGCTGAGGAGGTCGGGGTAGACCCAGACCAGACGCAGACCGTTGTTGCTCATGCTTCGTCCTCTCCGGAGGTGGCCGGGGCCGGGGTCAGTTGCCGACACGACGGCGCAGATCCTGGAAGGCGGTGTAGTTGGCGATGACCTCGATCCGTCCGGGCGGCGCCTGCCGCACGGCCTCGTCGAGGTTCTCGCAGACACGGAAGTCGAGACCGGCCACTTCCAGCCGGACCGCCAGGTCCAGCTTGCGGTCGCCGAGCACGAAGATCGGGTGGCCGGCGAGCTGGGTGTAGTCCACGTCCCACAGCCACGAGGTGTCCGTACCGTCCGCGCCACGGGCGTTGACGGACAGGATCACCGGAGTGGGCGGCGGGTCGATCAGGGAGAAGGTCTCCAGCCAGCCCGCGGGGTTCTTGGCCAGCAGCAGCCGCAGCTCACGGCCGAGGAAGGACACCACGTCGTAGCGGCCCGCGACGGCCTGCACCTGGTACATGCGCTCCAGTGCGACCTGCGGGGGCACACCGAACACGGCGGCCACGGCGGCGGAACTGGTGGCGTTGGCCTTGTTGGCGCGGCCCGGCAGCTGGAGGTGGATCGGCCACGCGGAGCCGTGCGGGTCCAGGACGTAGTCGCCGTGCAGCACCCAGCTGGGGGCGGGGCGGCGGAATCCGCACTCGCCGCAGAACCAGTCGTCGCCGGGACGCTGCATCACGCCGCCGCAGGACGGGCAGGACCAGGCGTCGTCCTTCCACGCCTGGCCGGCCGCGACCCACACGACATTGGGGGAGGAAGACGCCGCCCAGACGATCAGAGGATCGTCCGCGTTCGCCACGATCACGGCCTTCGAGCCGGACAGTCCCTCGCGCCACTTCTCCGCGAGCATCCGGGTCTCCGCGGCGCGGTCCAGCTGGTCGCGGGAGAGGTTGAGCAGCGCGATCACCTTGGGTGTGGTGTCGCGGGCCACACCGGCGAGGTACTTCTCGTCGACCTCTATGACGCCGTACTTCGCGTCCGTGCCGCCCGCCAGTGCCGAGGTGATGCCTGCCGGCATGTTCGCGCCGAGTGCGTTCGACACGACCGGGCCCGCGGCCCGCAGCGCCTCGGCGATCAGCCGGGTCGTCGTCGTCTTGCCGTTCGTCGCCGACACGAGGACCACGTCCAGGTGCTGCGCCAGCCGCCCCAGCAGGTCGGGGTCGAGCTTGAGCGCCACCCGGCCGCCGATCACCGATCCGCTGCCGCGCCCCGCGGCGCGCGACACCGCCGCCGCGGCCTTGCCCGCCGTCACGGCCAGCTTGGCCCGTGGCGACAGCGGCTCCGTGTTGCCTGCCATCGTCCTAGATCCTCCTTGCATCGGTCCGCGCCCAGCCTATCGATGTCCGGTGCGACTACCGCACTGCGGCACCGCAGGGAAGGCGCAGGTCGGGTGGAACGTACGATGGCGGCCATGCGAAACCGCCCGATCCCCGGAAGTTCCGGACTGATTCGTGCCATGAACATGTTCGGTGATTCGGTGCTGCACGGCGCCTGCCGCCCCGTCACGGATTTCGGCCCCTCGCTCGCGCGCCTGGTCGAGGACATGTTCGCCACCATGTACGCGGCCCAGGGAGTCGGTCTCGCGGCCAATCAGGTCGGTGTCCCGCTGCGGGTGTTCGTCTACGACTGCCCGGACGACGACGACGTCCGTCACCTCGGGCACGTCGTCAACCCGAAGCTGGTCGAGGCGGACGGCGTCAGCGTGCGGGGTCCGGAGGGCTGCCTCTCGCTGCCCGGCATCGAGGCCGGCACCCCGCGTTTCGACCGCGCTGTGGTCGAGGGCGTGACCGTGGAGGGTGAGCCGGTGCGGGTCGCCGGTACCGGCTTCTTCGCGCGGTGCCTCCAGCACGAGTGCGACCATCTCGAAGGCATGGTCTACACGGACCGGCTGACCGGGCTGCGGCGGGCGAGGGCGCTGCGCGCGGCCCGCCGGGCCCCCTGGGGCTCCGGCGGCTGACCGCGTGCTCCCTCAGAATCCGGGGCCGCCGGGCCGGTCGTCGGCGGCGGCGAGCCTGCCCCACAGCAGATCCGCGAGGCTGTGCACCAACTGCTCACGGGAGCAGGGGCGTTCACCCAGCCACCAGTCACCCGCCGCATGCATCATGCCCACGATGCCGTGGCCCCAGATGCGGGCCGTGGCCTCGCTGTCCGGGCCCAGGTCCACCCGTTCGGCGATCACCAGGGCGAGTTCCTCGCCGAGTCGGCGCAGCAGGGGCGCGGAGTGCCGTCCGACATCGAAGCCCTGTTCGGTCGTGGGGGCCGGGTCGTCGGACGGGTGCATCAGGAAGCGGTAGACCTGGGGGCGTGCCTCGATCGCGGCGAGGTAGGTGTCGAGTGTGGACTCCACACGCCGACGGCGCTCGGCGGGCGCGTCCAGCGCCGCCCGCAGGGCGATGAGCAGGGCGTCGGTGTGGCGCTTGGCGAGGGCGCGGTAGAGGCCGCCCTTGTCGCCGAAGTGCCGGTACAGGATGGGCTTGGTGATCCCGGCCTCCGCCGCGATGGCGTTCATCGACGCACCCGGGCCGTCCCTGAGCACCACGCGGTCGGCGGCCTCGAGCAGCTCCCGGCGGCGGCTCTCGGTCGCCGTCCGCTGGCGCTCGGCCTGTCGTGTGGTCTCCATGTCGTCTCTCTCCGCCCCTGACCGTGCCCTTGCGTCCTGCCTGGCGCAACGTAACACCCGGTGCGGGTGGCCGCGGATCGGCATCCGGGCGGTTGACAGAGGCTACTTGCCGGTAACAGACTGCGGTTACCGCAAGTAACCAGTGGTGTCTTCAAGGCAGTAGGTGGAGGGAACATGGCAGAGTTCACGCTCGAACTCAACGATGACCAGAAGCAGGTCCGTGACTGGCTTCACGGTTTCGCCGCGGATGTCATCCGCCCGGCGGCTTCCGAGTGGGACGAGCGTGAGGAAACGCCCTGGCCCGTCATCCAGGAGGCGGCCAAGGTCGGCATCTACTCCCTCGACTTCTACGCCCAGCAGTTCTTCGACCCGACGGGCCTCGGCATCCCGATGGCGATGGAGGAGCTCTTCTGGGGGGACGCGGGCATAGCCCTGTCGATCGTCGGTACGGGGCTGGCGGCCGTGGGGGTCCTTGCCAACGGCACCGAGGAGCAGATCGGTACCTGGATCCCGCAGATGTACGGCGACCCCGACGACGTGAAGGTCGCCGCCTTCTGCTCCTCCGAGCCCGACGCGGGCTCCGACGTCGCCTCGATGCGTACCCGTGCCGTGTACGACCAGGCCAAGGACGAGTGGGTGCTGAACGGCACCAAGACCTGGGCCACCAACGGCGGCATCGCCAACGTCCACGTCGTCGTCGCCGTGGTCGACCCCGAGCTCGGCTCCAAGGGGCACGCCTCGTTCATCGTGCCGCCGAACACCCCGGGCCTCTCCCAGGGACAGAAGTTCAAGAAGCACGGCATCCGTGCCTCGCACACCGCCGAGGTCGTCCTGGAGGACGTCCGGGTCCCCGGCCACTGCCTGCTCGGCGGAAAGGACAAGCTCGACCAGCGCCTGGCACGGGCCCGTGAGCGGGCCGCGTCCGGTGGCGAGCGGGTGAAGAACGCGGCGATGGCCACCTTCGAGGCGTCCCGTCCCGCGGTCGGCGCCATGGCCGTCGGCACCGCCCGCGCGGCGTACGAGGTCGCGCTGGACTATGCCAGGACCCGCACCCAGTTCGGCCGGCCGATCATCGACAACCAGGGCGTCGCCTTCCAGCTCGCCGACATGCGTACACAGATCGACGCGGCCCGGCTGCTGGTCTGGCGCGCCTCCTGGATGGCGACCACCGGCAAGGCGTTCACCTCGGCGGAGGGTTCCATGTCCAAGCTCTTCGCGAGCGAGACCGCGAAGAAGGTCACCGCCCAGGCCGTTCAGATCCTCGGGGGCAACGGCTTCACGCGTGAGTACCCGGTGGAGCGGATGCACCGGGACGCGGCGATCTACACGATCTTCGAGGGAACGAGCGAGATCCAGCGCCTGGTGATCGCCCGCACCCTCTCGGGCATGCAGATCCGCTAGGGCGTTTCCGCGGGGCCGGGCCGAGCACCGGGCACGCCCGGGCTGTGCGTACCCGGCATCGGATGGACCGTACGACGGGGCCGTCCGAAGGGCGCGGCCGGCCCCGTCGTGGAGCCGGTCAGCCGGGCAGCTGGGCCTCGATGGCCGCAATGAGCTCCGGGGCCTCCGGCTCGGTGCCCGGACGCAGCCGCGCGACCGGCTCACCCGCGGGCGAGATCAGGAACTTCTCGAAGTTCCACTGGACGTCGCCGGCCTCGCCGGCCTCGTCCGCGACTCCGGTCAGCCGGGCATACAGCGGGTGGCGGCTCTCGCCGTTCACCTCGGTCTTCTCCAGCAGCGGGAACGTCACGCCGTATGTCGTCGAGCAGAAGGTCTCGATCTCCTCCGCACTGCCCGGCTCCTGGCCCGCGAACTGGTTGCACGGCACGCCGAGCACAGTGAAGCCGCGGTCCGCGTATTCCTTCTGGAGCCGTTCCAGACCCGCGTACTGCGGGGTCAGCCCGCACTGCGACGCGACGTTCACCAACAGGACCGCCCTGCCTCGGTAGTCGGCCAGGGAGGTGGGCTCCCCGGCGAGGGTGCGCAGCGGGATGTCGTACAGCGTCATGAGGTTCTCCTTGGGAGGGGGACTTCCACAGCCATTGTCACGTCCGCGAGTTGACCGGAGCGTCCCCGTTCCGACCGGACGGCCTCCCGGTGGTGACGGAGCGTCGGTTTCAGGACATCGGTGGGGTGCAGGCGCAGTCCGGGATCGACCCGCACGGGGTCCGGCCCGTCGAACGGCAGAGCTGCTCGGCGGGACCGCCGCTCCCGGTGTCCGGTACCAGCAGCCCGACCCCGCGGTGGCGGACCGCTTGCCGGTGCCCGACCGGGACCCTGGGTACGCACGGATGTGCGGACCATCAACTTGGCCACTTCCGCACGGTGACCCGTGCCCGGTGGCGGAGCCCGGGCCGGATGAGCGGGTCCGCACGGTGTGCCGGAACTCCGCGTGCGGCCCGGTCCGTGGCGGCGAGACCGGGCGGACGGCCGGACCTGGTCGTTCTGCCGCACGGACCTCGGCATGCCACGCTGGTCCAGGGAGGTCCGGCGGGCCCGCTCGGGTCCACCGGGTTGCTCAACTGGATCAGGAGGTCGGCATGGCACATGCGACCAGTGGGCCGAGCGCGGAGCGTGACACCACCCCGAGCTCGCGGCATCCCTTCCGGTACGGCTGGATCGCCTTCGCGGCGGTCCTGATGATCTTCGGCGGAGCGATGGCGATCTTCGAAGGGATCGCCGCGATCGCCAAGGGTGACGTGTTCGTTGCGACGCGCAATTACCTCTTCCAGTTCAGCCTCACCGGCTGGGGCTGGATCCACCTCATCCTGGGCATCGTCATCGTCCTCGCCGGCTGTGCGCTGTTCACCGGGGCCGTATGGGCCCGTGTGATCGGCATCCTGCTCGCCGGACTGGGTGCACTGGCCCACTTCCTGTGGCTGCCCTTCTATCCGTTCTGGTCCCTCGTGCTCATCGCCATCAACATCTTCATCATGTGGGCGCTGTGCACGAGTCCGACGGAGGGGGAGAAGGTCTGAGGGGGCCTGTCCGTCACCCCTGGTCCGGTCGCGAGCCGGCACCCGACGCCCCGTCGGGTGCCGGAGGCGCGGCCGCGGGCGACGGAGCGAGCCGGAGCGTGAGCACGTAGGAGACCACGACCGAGACGATCACCAGCGGCATGACGGTGAGACCCTCGGACCCCAACAGCAGGGTGGCCAGCAGCACCGAGGTCATCGGAAGCTTCAGAATCGCCACACACATGGCACCGACGCCCATCGCGAAGCCCGCTGTCAGGCCCACCCCCGGCAGATGGGAGAGTGCGATCCCGCCCGCCGCGCCCACGAACATCGCGGGAAATACGGGGCCGCCCCGGAAACTGCTCAGGGACGCGCCGTAGGCCAGTGCCTTGCACAGGGCGAGCAACAGGAGCGCGGCGACCGAGTAGCCCGCGCTGCCGGAGAGCAGCGGGCCGAGCGCGCTCTGCCCGGAGTACAGCACCCCGGCGGCATCCCGGCCCGTGACCTGCGCGTACCCGAACGCCACCAGCCCGACGGCCACCCCGATGACGAGGGTGGCCGTCACCGTCCGCCGCTCGACCCGGTCCCGGAGGAACAGGGCGAGCCGCTGAACACCCGTACCGGCGAGGGCCGCCGCGAGCCCCAGCACGATCGCCCAGCCGAACTGCGCGAGGTCCGGTTGTTCGGCGCGGGGCACATCGTGCAGGGCCAGTGAGTACGTGCCCAGACCGGTCCAGGAGCCGAGACCTGTGAAGATGAGGGCCCCGACCCCGGCGGCGAGCAGGCCCGGCAGCAGCACCACTCCCAGCGTCATGCCGGCCAGCCCCGAGGCCTCCATCAGGAGAAAAGCACCCAGGAGCGGTGACCCCAGCAGGGCGCTGATGGCGGCGAAACTGCCCGCCGCGCCCACCATGGCACTCGCCTTGGCGCTGATGCCGGGCTTGACCAGCCGCACCGCGCACACCGCCAGACCACCACCGAGCGCGATGAGCGGCGCCTCCGGACCGAGCACCGCCCCGAGGCCCAGCGAGATGATTGCCGCGCAAACGATGCCGGGCAGCTCCGATGCCGCGGGCGCCCCCGTGTTCATATGACCGTCGGCGGGCCGGTGGCCGCCCTTCCCGGGGAGGTGGCGGACGGTCAGCCCGACCAGCAGTCCGGCCACCGCGAGCAACGGCACCGGCCACCAGGAGGGCGTTCCGGTGAAGCCCAGCGCCCTGGGCAGCTCGTCGTACGTCAGCGACTGGAGTGCGTGGACGAGGGCGAGGAAGCCGAACGCCAGCGCCGAGACCGGGATCCCGAGAATCGCCGCCACCAGGAGCAGCATGGCGTAGGAGCGGGTGCGGATCAGTGCGAGGGGGTCCGGTGACGCCGCGGTCGGTGCTGCGGCGGGCCTGGCCGGCATGATCGTTGTCTCCTCGGCGTCGGAACCCATGGGGAACACGCTGTGCCGCACGCGTCCACAAGGAGTTAGCACAGAGTGCGGAAACGGCCTCGACGCACCCGCGGTGTACCGGTGGTGATCTCTCTACGGCCATTCGCTTGGACCAGTGCGGCAGCCGGGGGAGGTGTCCCGGTGCGGGCTGGGCCGGTCCCGCACCGAAAAGCCGAAGAGAGAGGGCCTCGCCCGGTTGTGCCACGGCGTGGGCCCTCGCTGCTCTCCCGCGGGGCCGCCGGAGCGACCGCAGTCCGCCCCATGGCGCAAGAGGGTCCCGGTCCTCCCACGTCCGGGACCGAGATGCGTCGCGAGCCACCCGCTGATGCAATGGCCGAAGCCGTGGGCTCCGGCGGAACCGGGGCGGTCGAGATGCTGAGGAGCTGACGTGAGCGGCGAGAAGGACGAGATGGGACCGATCGACTACCTGGTGGTCGAATTCCCGGCGGGAAGCCGGATGACGGGAGAGGGACTGCCGCTGCTGGTCGACCTGGTCGACCGGGGCATCATCCGGATCCTGGACCTGATGTTCATCAGGAAGAACCAGGACGGCACGGTCCAGGGGGTGGAACTCTCCGAGCTCGTCGAGGACGGCGCAGAGACCCTGACCGTGTTCGAAGGGGCATCCTCGGGTCTGTTCGGCCAGGAGGACGTCGACGAGGCCGGCGCGGTCCTCGAACCCGGCAGCGCCGCCGGAATCCTCCTCTACGAGAACGTGTGGGCGGGACCGTTCGCGGCGGCGCTGCGCCGCTCCGGGGGCCGGCTCGTCGCCAACGGGCGTATCCCGATCCAGGAGGTTCTGGCCAGGCTCGACGCGGCCGACTCCAGGGTCTGAGCCGTCCTCGACCCCTCGGGCCGGGCGGCCCCGCGGAGCCTCGCCCGGGCCGGCTGTCCCGCAGAGCCAGTCAAAGGAGATGCACCATGCCAGGCCTTCTTCGCGGCGTCGCCCGTACAGCGGTGATCGCCGGAACCGCCACCTCGGTCTCCAACCGGGTCTCCCGGCGGCAGGCGGGCCGCTGGGCGCGGCAGGACGCCGTGCAGTCGCAGTCGCAGCAACCGCGGGCGACGGCCCAGGCCCGGACCACCCCCGAGCCGCTCCGACTCACCCAGGAGGACGAGATGAGCCAGAAGATCGCCCAGTTGAAGGAGCTCGGTGACCTCAGGAGCCAAGGGCTGCTCAGCGACAGCGAGTTCGCGGCGCAGAAGGCCAGGATCCTCGCCCCCTGAACCGGGAGGCGCGCACGTGCCGCCGGCCCCGCGTCCGGCCGTGGGATGCGGAGCGGACGGGCGGCTTGAGAGGATCGGGTCCGTGGACTCAACCGAACCCAACCCCGGCCCCGGCAACGCGCTCCTGCCCGAGGACGGCCCGGCCGGACGCACCGCCCGCCGACGACTGGTGCGCTGCCGCCTGTGCGGCCGCCCGCTCACCGGTACGGAGTCCCGCCGCACCGGCCTCGGCCCCGCCTGCGACGCCAAACTGCACCCGGCGCCGCCGGACATCCGCACCCGCCGCCACGAGGTCGAGCAGGACCCCCTCCCCGGCATCTGAGCCGGGACACGGCTACTGACCCAGGCGGCGGAACAGCCCCTCCTGGACCACGGACACCAGCAGATTCCCCGCGCGGTCGTAGATCCGGCCGCGCGCCAGTCCCCGTCCGCCCGTCGCGATCGGCGACTCCTGGTCGTAGAGGAACCACTCGTCCGCCCGGAACGGCCGGTGGAACCACATCGCGTGGTCCAGCGACGCCATGTCGAATCCGCGCGGACCCCACAGCGGTTCCACCGGGATGCGGACCGCGTCGAGCAGCGTCATGTCACTGGCGTACGTCAGGGCGCACGTGTGCACCAGCGGGTCGTCGCCCAGCGGGCCGACCGCCCGCATCCAGACCGCGCTGCGCGGCTCCGCGCCCTTGGCCTCCTCCTGCGTCCAGCGCAGCCGGTCCACGTACCGGATGTCGAAGGGCTGGCGACGGGCCATGCGCTCCAGCGCCTCCGGGAGCACCCCGAGGTGCTCGCGCACCTCGTCGGCGACGGTCGGCAGCTCCTCGGGGTCGGGAACCTCACGGGCCGGCGGCAGCTGGTGCTCGAAGCCCGCCTCCTCCGGCCGGTGGAAGGACGCCGTCAGACTGAAGATGGTCCGGCCCTGCTGGACGGCCGTGACCCTCCGGGTGGTGAACGACCGGCCGTCGCGGATGCGCTCGACGTCGTAGACGATCGGCACACCCGGGCGCCCCGGACGCAGGAAGTAGGCGTGCAGCGAATGGACCGGCCGTTCCCCGTCGGTGGTGCGGCCGGCAGCCACGAGGGCCTGCCCGGCGACCTGCCCGCCGAAGACCCGCTGAAGGGACTCGTGGGGGCTGCGCCCACGGAAGATGTTGACCTCGATCCGCTCCAGGTCGAGCAGGTCGACCAGGCGCTCGGCGGGATTCGTCATACGGTTCGTCTCCACTCTCGCAATGGCGCCGCCGCCACCACGGTTGCTTTCTTACAGCTGACCGACGGAGACGACGCGGACGACAGCCCGGCCCTCCTCGTCGGAGGCGGCCAGATCGACCTCGGCGCTGATGCCCCAGTCGTGATCGCCGTTCGGGTCGGCGAAGGTCTGCCGGACCCGCCACAGGCCGTGGGCGGCGTCCTCGTCGATCTTCAGCAGCTTCGGCCCGCGGGCGTCCGGACCGGTCCCCAGGTCGTCGTACTCGTCCCAGTAGGCGTCCATCGCGTCGCCCCACGCGTCCTCGTCCCAGCCCGCGTCGCCGTCCAGGTCGCCGAGCTCGCGGACCTTGTCCAGCGCGGCCAGCTCGACCCGGCGGAACATCGCGTTGCGCACCAGCACCCGGAAGGCGCGGGCGTTGGCCGTGACCGGCTTCACCTCGTCGGCCCGCTCCTGTGCCTCCTCGGCGGTCTCCACCTCCGGGTTGGCGAGCTGCTCCCACTCGTCGAGGAGGCTGGAGTCCACCTGCCGGACCATCTCGCCGAGCCAGGCGATCAGATCCTGGAGGTCCTCGGACTTGAGGTCGTCCGGGATCGTGTGTTCAAGGGCCTTGTACGCGCTCGCGAGATAGCGCAGCACGATCCCCTCGGTACGGGCCAGCTCGTAGGTGGAGGTGAACTCCGTGAACGTCATGGCGCGTTCGTACATGTCACGGATCACGGACTTCGGCGACACCGGGTGGTCGCCCACCCACGGGTGGCTCCTGCGATAGACGTCATAGGCGTGCCACAGCAGTTCGCTCAGCGGCTTGGGATACGTGACGTCCTGGAGCAGCTCCATCCGCTCCTCGTACTCGACGCCGTCCGCCTTCATCTGCCCGACCGCTTCCCCGCGCGCCTTGTTCTGCTGGGCGGCGAGGATCTGCCGAGGATCGTCCAGCGTCGACTCGACGACGGAGACCATGTCGAGCGCGTACGAGGGCGATTCGGGGTCCAGCAGGTCGAACGCGGCCAGCGCGAAGGTGGACAGCGGCTGATTGAGGGCGAAGTCCTGCTGGAGATCGACGGTGAGCCGGACGATACGGCCTTCCGCGTCCGGCTCGTCGAGCTGTTCCACGACACCGCCGTCCAGCAGCGAGCGGTAGATCGCGATGGCGCGGCGGATGTGGCGAAGCTGCGCCCTGCGCGGTTCGTGGTTGTCCTCCAGCAGCTGCCGCATCGCCTCGAAGGCATTGCCGGGCCGTGCGATCACCGAGAGCAGCATGGTGTGCGTGACCCGGAAGCGCGAGGTCAGCGGCTCCGGATCGGACTGGATCAGCTTGTCGAAGGTGGTCTCCGACCAGGCGACAAAGCCCTCGGGGGCCTTCTTGCGGACCACCTTGCGCTTCTTCTTCGGGTCGTCGCCCGCCTTCTTGACGGCCTTCTCGTTCTCGATGACGTGCTCGGGCGCCTGCGCCACGACGAAGCCCGCCGTGTCGAAACCGGCCCGGCCCGCGCGGCCGGCGATCTGGTGGAACTCACGGGCGCGCAGCGTGCGGACGCGGGTCCCGTCGTACTTGGTGAGCGCGGTGAACAGCACGGTGCGAATAGGCACGTTGACGCCGACACCGAGGGTGTCCGTGCCGCAGATCACCTTCAGCAGACCGGCCTGGGCGAGCTTCTCCACCAGGCGTCGGTACTTCGGCAGCATGCCCGCGTGGTGCACCCCGATGCCGTGCCGCACATAACGGGAGAGGTTCTGGCCGAACTTGGTGGTGAAGCGGAAGTTGCCGATCAGGTCGGCGATCTTCTCCTTCTCCTCCTTGGTGCACATGTTGATGCTCATCAGCGACTGCGCCCGCTCGACGGCCGCGGCCTGGGTGAAGTGCACGATGTAGACCGGCGACTGCCTGGTGTCCAGCAGCTCGGTCAGCGTCTCGGTGATCGGGGTCAGCCGGTACTCGTAGCTGAGCGGCACCGGCCGGGTCGCGGAGCGGATCACGGACGTGGGCCGGCCGGTGCGGCGGGTCAGGTCCTCCTCGAACATCCTGACGTCACCGAGCGTGGCCGACATCAGGACGAACTGGGCCTGCGGGAGCTCCAGCAGCGGGATCTGCCAGGCCCAGCCGCGATCCGGCTCGGCATAGAAATGGAACTCGTCCATCACGACCTGGCCGATGTCGGCGTACTTCCCGTCACGCAGCGCGATGGAGGCCAGCACCTCGGCGGTGCAGCAGATCACCGGGGCGTCGGCATTGACGGAGGCGTCGCCGGTGAGCATGCCGACGTTCTCCGTACCGAACAGCTTGCACAGGTCGAAGAACTTCTCCGAGACCAGCGCCTTGATCGGCGCGGTGTAGAAGGTGACCTTGTCCTGTGCCAGGGCGGTGAAGTGCGCACCTGCCGCGACCAGACTCTTTCCGGAACCGGTCGGTGTGGAAAGGATCACGTTCGCGCCGGAGACCACCTCGATCAGCGCCTCCTCCTGAGCCGGGTAGAGGGTGATGCCCCGCGTCTCGGTCCAGGACGAGAAAGCCTCGAAAAGGGCGTCGGGGTCGTCGGTCGGGGGCAGCTGATCGATAAGGGTCACGCCCCCCATCTTGCCTGTCCTCCACCCGTATGCGGGAACCGGACGGCCGCATGAAGATCACGGACGATACGCTGCCCTCTCAACTCGGCCGTGCCGCACCGGCAATGGCAGCAGGACAAATTTGGGGGCGGAAAGAACCATGATGGGACCGGCACACTCTCTGTCCGGGGCGGCGGCCTGGCTGGGGGTGGGGGCGGCGACGGCCGCCGCCGGCCACGCGATGCCGTGGCCCGTCCTCGTCGTCGGTGCGCTGATCACCGCCGGCGCCGCGCTCGCCCCTGATCTCGACCACAAGTCCGCGACCATCTCGCGTGCCTTCGGACCGGTCTCCCGGGGACTCTGCGAGATCGTCGACAAGCTCTCGCACAGCGTCTACAAGGCGACCCGGGGCTCCCGCGACCCGCGCCGCAACGGTGGTCACCGCACCCTGACGCACACCTGGCTGTGGGCGGTCCTGGTCGGTGCCGGGGCCTCCGCCACCGCGCTCGTCGGCGGCCGGTGGGGCGTCCTGGCGATTCTCTTCGTCCATCTGGTGCTCGCCGTGGAAGGGCTGCTGTGGCGCGCCGCCCGGATGTCCAGCGACGTCCTGGTGTGGCTGCTCGGCGCGACCAGTGCCTGGATACTGGCCGGTGTTCTGGACAAGCCGGGGAACGGCTCGGACTGGCTGTTCACCGCGCCCGGTCAGGAGTACCTGTGGCTGGGGTTGCCGATCGTCCTCGGCGCCCTCGTCCACGACATCGGCGACGCGCTGACCGTCTCCGGTTGCCCGATCCTGTGGCCCATCCCGGTGGGACGCAAGCGCTGGTACCCGATCGGTCCGCCGAAGGGCATGCGCTTCAGGGCCGGGAGCTGGGTCGAGCTGAAGGTGCTGATGCCGGCCTTCATGGTGCTCGGGGGAGTGGGCGGGGCCGCCGCGCTGAACGTCATCTGACCACCTGCCGCCGACCCCGTTCCGGATCCGGTCGCGGGCCGCTGTGGCCCGGCGGCCGGATCATGGGGACCGGCCGGCACCGGACCCCTCACACGATCAGGAGGGCCGCGCCGCGAAGCCCGGAGACGGTGGTCCCGGTGACCTCGGGCCGGTCGATCGAGCCGGGGGTCCGTCGAGGCATGGAACCCGCACAGGAGGAATGCCTGCCTGCTCAGCCGTGCCAGGACCGCCACAGCGCCGCATAGGCGCCGTCCGCCGCCACCAGGTCGTCATGGCTGCCCAGTTCACTGATCCGGCCGTTCTCCACCACCGCAATCACATCCGCGTCGTGCGCGGTGTGCAGCCGGTGGGCGATCGCCACGACCGTACGGCCGTCCAGGACCCGGGCCAGCGAACGCTCCAGATGCCGGGCGGCCCGTGGGTCCAGCAAGGACGTCGCCTCGTCCAGCACCAAGGTGTGCGGATCGGCCAGGACCAGCCGGGCCAGGGCGATCTGCTGCGCCTGGGCCGGAGTCAGGGCCAGACCACCGGAGCCGACCTCGCAGTCCAGTCCGTTGTCCAGCGCCCTCGCCCAGCCCTCCGCGTCGACAGCAGCGAGCGACGCCCACAGCTCGTCGTCCCCGGCCCCGGCGCGGGCCAGCAGCAGGTTGTCCCGCAGCGAGCCGACGAACACATGGTGCTCCTGATTGACCAGCGCCACATGCGTACGTACATCCTCCGCCTTCATCCGCGACAACTCCGCTCCGCCGAGGGTGACTTCACCCGTGCGCGGGGCATGGATCCCGGCCAGCAGGCGGCCCAGCGTGGACTTGCCGGCCCCGGACGGGCCGACCAGCGCGAGGCGGGTACCCGGTGCGACGTCCAACGACACCCGGTGCAGGACGTCGAGCCCGGCCCGGTAGCCGAAGCGCACCTCGTCCGCCCGGACGTCACGGCCGTCCGGGACGACCTCCGCGTCGCCCGCGTCCGGCTCGATGTCGCGCACACCGACCAGCCGGGCCAGCGACACCTGCGCCACCTGCAACTCGTCGTACCAGCGCAGGATCAGCCCGATCGGATCGACGATCATCTGCGCCAGCAGTGCCCCCGTCGTCAACTGCCCGACGGTCAGCCAGCCTTCGATGACGAACCAGCCGCCGAGCATCAGCACCGCACCGAGGACCGTCACGTAGGTGACATTGATGACGGGGAACAGCACGGAACGCAGGAAGAGTGTGTAGCGTTCCCACGCAGTCCACTCCCGGATCCGCCGGTCCGACAGCGCCACCCGGCGTGCACCGAGCCGGTGCGCCTCCACGGTCCGTCCGGCGTCCACGGTCTCCGCGAGCACCGCGGCTACCGCCGCGTATCCGGCGGCCTCCGAACGGTACGCGGACGGCGCCCGCCTGAAGTACCAGCGGCAGCCGAGGACGAGCACGGGCAGGGCGATCAGGACCGAGAGCGCCAGCGGCGGAGCCGTCACCGTGAGGGCGGTCAGGAGCAGTCCTGCCCACACCACGCCGATCGCGAGCTGCGGCACCGCCTCGCGCATCGCATTGGCCAGGCGGTCGATGTCGGTTGTGATCCTGGAGAGCAGATCGCCCGTCCCGGCCCGTTCCAGCACACCCGGCGGCAGCCCGACCGACCGCACGAGAAAGTCCTCGCGCAGATCGGCCAGCATCTCCTCGCCGAGCATCGCACTGCGCAGACGCATCATCCGGGTGAAGACGGTCTGTACGACCAGCGCGAGCGCGAACACTGCGGCGGTGCGCCCCAGATGCAGATCTGCGACGCCCTCGGAAAGGTCCTGGACCAGACCGCCCAGCAGGTACGGCCCGGCGATCGAGGCGATCACCGCGACGGCGTTGAACGCGATCAGGGCGGCGAACGGCCTGCGGTGGCGCCGCAACAGTGTCCGTACGTAGCGCCGTACGGTGCCGGGGCTGCCGACCGGCAGGGTCGTGACCGACTGCGGTGCGGCCGGGTCATACACCGGTTCTGCGACGCCGATCATGCCTGTTCCTCGATTCCCTCGGCCGTTCCGGCCCTGTCGGTCGTGTCCTGAGAGGCCGCGACCGCGATCCCGTCCTCCGTCTCCCGGGTCACGACCGCCCGGTAGCGGGGATTCGTGTGCAGGAGTTCCCGGTGTGCACCGACCGCCACGACGGTCCCGCGGTGCACCAGCGCCACCCGGTCCGCGAGGTCGAGCAGCAGGGGCGAGGAGGCGAACACCACGGTCGTGCGTCCCTGGCGCAGTGCCCTGATCCCGGCGGCGACCCGGGACTCCGTGTGCGAGTCGACGGCGGAGGTCGGCTCGTCGAGAACCAGCACCTCCGGGTCGGTCACCAACGAGCGGGCCAGCGCGAGCCGCTGACGCTGACCGCCCGAGAGCGACCGGCCCCGTTCGGTGATGCGGGTGGCCATCGGGTCGCCGTCCGTGGCGACGGACGCCTGCGCCAGCGACTCCAGCACGTCGTCGCAGTGCGCGGCGGACAGTGCGTCCTCGGCGGAGACACGGCCGGACGACGGAACACCGAGCAGCTCGCGCAGCGTTCCGGAGAGCAGCACCGGGTCCTTGTCCTGGACCAGTACGGCGGTCCGCGCCGACTCCAGCGGGAGTTCGTCCAGCGGCACGCCGCCGAGCAGGACGGACGGCATCGTTCGTGACGCCGTGGTGCCGGGCGCGGAAGCGTCCGGGCCGGTCGCCTGCGCGGACTGTGCCCCGTCCGCTTCGCTCTGCCCGTCCACGTCCGGCTGGGCGTGTCCGCCGAGCCGCTCGGCGAGCCTGCCCGCTGCGTCCGGATCGCCGCAGACCACCGCGGTGAACAGACTGGCCGGGGCCATCAGCCCGGTGGCCGGGTCGTACAGGTCGCCCGACGCGGCGGCGTCGACGGTCGACGGCTGAGCCGCCCGGTGCAGCGACAGCACCCGGACCGCGCGTTTGGCGGAGGGCCGCGAGAAGGAGTACGCCATCGCGATCTCCTCCACGCTGCGCAGCGGGTAGAGCATCAGCGACACCGCGCTGTACACCGTCACCAGCCGGCCGACCTCGATCCGTCCGTCACGGGCCAGCATCGCTCCGTACACGACCAACGCGATGAGCAGAACGCCCGGCAGCAGCACCTGGATCGCGGAGATCAGCGACCACATCCGGGCGCTGTGCACGGCGGCCCCGCGGACCTCCTGCGAGGCGCGGCGGTAGCGGTCGAGGAACAGCTCCTCGCCGCCGATCCCGCGCAGCACCCGGAGCCCGGCCACGGTGTCCGAGGCCAGCTCGGTGGCCTTGCCCGCCTTTTCGCGCTGGAGATCGGCGCGTCGGGTCGCCCGGGGGAGGAGCGGCAGCACAGCCAGCGCCAGCAGCGGCATGAAGAGCGTCACCAGGATGCCGAGCGACGGCTGATAGACGATCAGCCCCGCACAGATCAGTACCAGGGCGGCAGCGGCGGCGGCGAAGCGGGAGAGCGCCTCGACGAACCAGCCGATCTTCTCGACGTCGCCGGTGGACACCGCGACCACCTCGCCCGCGGCCACCCGGCGGGTCAGCGCGGCGCCGAGCTCGGCGGTCTTGCGGGCCAGGAGCTGCTGGACCCGCGCGGCGGCAGTGATCCAGTTGGTGACGGCGGTCCGGTGGAGCATGGTGTCGCCCAGCGCCATCAGGACCCCCAGGGCGGCGATCAGGCCGCCTGCCCAGGCGAGCCGGCTGCCGGAGCGGTCGACGACCGCCTGCACCGCCAGCCCGACGGCAAAGGGCAGTCCGGCCAGGGAACACTGGTGCAGCAGACCCCAGGAGAGGGACTTGAGCTGGCCGCGGATCTGGTTGCGGCCGAGCCAGAAGAGGAAGCGTGGGCCTGACCGGACATCGGGATCGCCGGGATCCGAGTAGGGGAGATCGCGAATCTGCATGACGTCCCATGGTTCGGTGGTTCGGTTTGTCGGGTGACTGACTCAAACCGTCCAAGGTTCGCCCGGGACGCCCGGCGGAGCAATCGGTTTTCTGAAGGAAAGGCCCGTATCGCGCCATGGTCGCGATGCGCGGGGAGGACGATCCTGCACAGCAAAGCCGGGTGGGCTCGGTCATGACCGAGCCCACCCGGCTTGTGAGGACATCGGCGGGAACGTCGGCGGACCCCGCGAAGTCCTGGCACCGGAGCGCCGAGGTGATCAGCTCACGTCTGCGCCCGGCCGCGTGGCCCGCTCCAGCTCCAGGAGCACCGAGTAGTACGACTGCCCCGTGGCCCGGTCCATACCGATCTCGCACATCCGGTTGGCCGAGAGGTATGCGTCGTACTCCCGCGCGTTCACCTCGGCGGCCTCCTTCGCCGTCGCGGAGGCGGTCAGTTCCTTGTGGAGCATGCCGCGGTCGCCCGCGAAGGCGCAGCATCCGGCGTCGTCGGGGATCACGACCTCCTCCGCGCAGGCCTCCGCGACAGCGCGCAACTGGTCCACGTCGTCCAGGTGCTGCATGGAGCACGTCGGATGCAGGACCGCGGAATCGATCTTGCGGAACACCGTCAGCTCGGGGAGCAGTTCGTCGGCCGCCCAGACCAGGGAGTCGACGATGGTCAGCTCCCGGTGCAACTCCCGGTTCTCGTCGGTGAGATACGGCACCACTTCATCGGCGATGCCCAGCGTGCACGACGAGGCGTCGACGACCAGCGGCAGCTTCCCGCCCGCCGTCCAGCCCCAGGCGGCCTCCACGATGCGATTGGCCATCACGGTGTTGCCCTCCTCGTACCCCTTGGAGTGCCAGATCGTCCCGCAGCAGGTCCCCGCGACGTCGTCCGGGATCCACACCGGCTTTCCGGCCCGGGCGGAGACGGCGACGACGGCCTGCTGGAGCGAGGGGCCGTGATGGCCCTCGGGGCCGCCGAAGATGCGGTTCACACAGGCGGGGTAGTAGACGGCGCTCGCCCCGGCGCGGGTGGTGTGGGGCAGCTTCCGGGCGGCGGCGCCGGGAATCTCGGGCAGCCACTCCGGCATCAGATCGGGACGCACGGCCTTGCGGGCGAGGCCGGTGATGGTCTCCAGCGGTCCGTCGCCGAGTCGGTCGCCGATCCGGCCGGCCGCGGCGACTGCGAGCCGTGCCGCCGCCTCCACCGCCTTGAAGTTCTTCGCGGTGAGCGCCGCGATCCGCTCCTCGCGCGGGGAGTGGCGCTGGTGACGGAAGTCCTTCATCAGGGCGCCGGTGTCGATCCCGACCGGGCAGGCCAGCTTGCACGTCGAGTCGCCCGCGCAGGTGTCGACGGCGTCGTAGCCGTACGCGTCCAGCAGCTGCGCCTCCACCGGTGACCCGCCCTGCTGCCGCATCATTTCCCGGCGCAGCACGATGCGCTGGCGGGGTGAGGTGGTCAGGTCGTGGCTGGGGCAGGTGGGTTCGCAGAAGCCGCACTCGATACAGGGGTCGGCGATCGACTCGACCCCGGGAATGGTCTTCAGCCCGCGCAGGTGGGCCTTGGGGTCGCGGTCGAGGACGATGCGGGGGGCGAGGACCGCGTCGGGGTCGATGATCTGCTTCGTGCGCCACATCAACTCGGTCGCCTTCGGGCCCCACTCCAGCTCCAGGAAGGGGGCGATGTTGCGCCCGGTGGCGTGCTCCGCCTTCAGGGAGCCGTCGAAACGCTCCACGGTCAGACGGCAGAAGTCGTCCATGAACGCCGCATAGCGGTCGACGTCGGACGGCTTCGCGGCATCGAAGGCCAGCAGGAAGTGCAGATTGCCGTGTGCCGCGTGGCCGGCGACGGCGGCGTCGAAGCCGTGCTCCGCCTGGAGCGTGAGCAGGGCCGCGCAGGCTTCGGCCAGCTGGGACGGGGGTACCGCGAAGTCCTCCGTGATCAGCGTCGTCCCGGAGGGACGGGAGCCGCCGACCGCGGTGACGAATGCCTTGCGGGCCTTCCAGTAGCCCGAGATGACCTTGGCGTCGCGGGTGAACGCGTTGCTCACCGAGGCCACCGGTGTGACCAGGTCGAGGTTCTCGATGACGGCTGCCGCCGCCCGCTCGTACGCTTCCTGGGCCGCCTCGTCCGGAGCCCGGAATTCCACCAGGAGGGCCGCGGTCTCCTTGGGCAGTTCGGCCCAGTCCTGGGGTACGCCCTGGACACTCACCGACGCGCGCAGCGTGTTGCCGTCCATCATTTCGACGGCGATCGCTCCGGCGTCGTTGAAGCGGGGCACGGCGGCGGCGGCCGCGGTCAGCGAGGGGAAGAACAGCAGGCCGGTGGAGACGCGCCGGTCCAGCGGCAGCGTGTCGAACACGACCTCGGAGATGAAGCCGAAGGTCCCCTCCGAGCCGACCATCAGTCCACGCAGGATCTGTACCGGCGTCGAGCCGTCCAGGAAGGCGTCGAGTCGGTAGCCGTTGGTGTTCTTGATCTCGTACTTGGCACGGATCCGGGCCGTGAGCTCGGCATCCGCCTCGATCTCCGCCTTCAGCGCCAGCAGTCCCTCGCACAGCTGCGGTTCGGCGCGGGCCAGGTCCTCGTCCGCTGCCGGGTCGGCCGTGTCGACGACCGTGCCGCTCGGCAGTACGAAGGTGAGGGAGGAAACGGTGCGGTAGGAATTGCGGGTCGTTCCCGCGGTCATCCCGGAGGCGTTGTTGGCGACGACTCCGCCGACCGTGCAGGCAATGGCGCTGGCCGGGTCGGGGCCCAGCAGGCGGCCGTGCCGGGCGAGGGTGGCGTTCGCCCGCAGGATCGTCGTGCCGGGCCGGATGCGGGCCTGCTCGCCGTTGCCCAGGACCTCGATGCCCGCCCAGTGGTGGCGCACGTCGACGAGGATGTCCTCGCCCTGGGCCTGGCCGTTCAGGCTGGTGCCTGCGGCCCGGAAGACGACCTCACGGCCTTTGGCGTGCGCGTAGGACATGATCGCCGATATGTCGTCGATGTCCTTGGGCACCACGACGACCTGGGGGACGAATCGGTAGGGACTGGCGTCGGAGGCGTACTTGACCAGGTCGGAGACCTTCCACAGCACCTTGTCCGGCCCGAGCAGCTCGATCAGCTCGCTGCGCAGCGGTTCGGGCGTTCCGTTGGCTTGCCGATCGGGAACCCGGTCCAGGGATGCAGTGCGCACCGTGTCAGGGCGGAGTGCTTCCGGCTTCGGTTCCAGCAGTGGCATCTCAAGCTCTCCTCAGCGGTTCAGTTGGTACAGCGGCGGCACATGCCCGGAGATCCGGGGATGCGGGCGTGTGCGCACGGGTTCAGCATGGGCGCTCCGGCATTCCATTGACGAGGGCGGACAGCAGCCCGCCGAGCACCTCCCGCTGTTCGGCGGTCAATGGAGCCAGGATCTCCTCTGCGGCGGCTCTGCGCGCGTCGCGCAGGGATCCGAGGGTGGCGAGGCCTTCTTCGGTGATCTCGATACGGACCACGCGGCGGCTGTCCGGATCGGGAGCACGACGCACCCGGCCGCTCGCCTCGAGGCCGTCGACCAGGCTGGTGACGGCTCGCGGCACGACATCCAGGCGCTGAGCGAGGTCGGCCATCCGGGGTGCGCCGTCGTAATGGGCGACGGTGCGGAGCAGCCGGAACTGCGCGGGTGTGATGCCGATCGGCTCCATCTGGCGGCTCTGGATCCGCTGGAGCCTGCGGGTCACCCGCAGCAACTGTTCGGCGAGCACGCCATCGGCGTCGGAGGAGTCCATGCTCGAACCATATCAGGACATTCTGCATTGTGAACATAGGTAACAGTGAGCTATGCTCTCAAAGGTCTCGATCCGTGAGCCCCGCTCGCGGGCCGAAGCGCCCGTTCCGCCGAGATGTCGCACGTTCGACGAAGGAGCCCATGAAACCCGACGAAATCAACTGGACCCCCCCGCCCCGGGACGGCAGCCGCCCGCCCGCCGAGCTGCGCCGCATCCTGCGCCTCTTCCGTCCCTACCGAGGTCGGCTGGCCCTGGTGGGACTGCTCGTCGGCGCTTCGTCACTGGTGGCGGTCGCCTCCCCGTTCCTGCTGCGCGAAATCCTGGACACCGCCATCCCTCAGGGGCGTACGGGACTGTTGTCGCTGCTCGCCCTCGGGATGATCCTCACCGCCGTGATGACCAGCGTCTTCGGTGTGCTGCAGACCCTGATCTCCACCACGGTCGGCCAACGCGTCATGCACGACCTGCGCACCGCGGTCTATGCCCAGCTCCAGCGGATGCCCCTGGCCTTCTTCACCCGGACCCGCACCGGCGAGGTGCAGTCCCGCATCGCCAACGACATCGGCGGCATGCAGGCGACCGTCACCTCCACGGCGACCTCGCTGGTCTCCAACCTCACCGCGGTCGTCGCCACGGTCGTCGCCATGCTGGCGCTCGACTGGCGGCTCACGCTCGTCTCGCTCCTGCTGCTTCCGGTCTTCGTCTGGATCAGCCGCCGGGTCGGCCGCGAGCGCAAGAAGATCACCACCCGGCGCCAGAAACAGATGGCCGCCATGGCGGCCACGGTCACCGAGTCGCTCTCCGTCAGCGGAATCCTGCTGGGCCGGACGATGGGCCGGTCCGACTCCCTCACCAAGGGCTTCGCCGAGGAGTCCGAGAAGCTGGTCGACCTCGAAGTGCGCTCGAGCATGGCCGGACGGTGGCGGATGTCGACGATCGGCATCGTCATGGCAGCCATGCCCGCCGTCATCTACTGGGCAGCGGGTCTGGCCCTGCAGTCCGGCGGCCCCGCCGTCTCCATCGGCACGCTCGTCGCCTTCGTCTCGCTCCAGCAGGGCCTCTTCCGGCCCGCTGTGAGCCTGCTCTCCACCGGGGTGCAGATGCAGACGTCCCTCGCGCTCTTCCAGCGGATCTTCGAGTACCTCGATCTCCATGTGGACATCACCGAACCCGAGAACCCCGTCCGTCTGGAGAAGGTCCGCGGCGAGATCCGCTTCGAGGATGTCGACTTCAGTTACGACGAGAAGAGCGGCCCGACCCTCAGCGGCATCGATCTGACCGTCCCGGCGGGAGGAAGTCTGGCGGTCGTCGGACCGACCGGATCCGGCAAGTCCACGCTCAGCTATCTGGTGCCCAGGCTCTATGACGTCACCGGCGGCAGGGTCACGCTCGACGGCGTCGACGTACGCGATCTGGACTTCGACACGCTGGCACGCGCCGTGGGTGTGGTCTCCCAGGAGACGTATCTCTTCCATGCTTCGGTCGCGGACAACCTGCGCTTCGCCAAGCCGGACGCGACCGACGCCGAGATCGAGGCGGCCGCTCGTGCGGCGCAGATCCACGATCACATCGCCTCCCTGCCCGATCGCTACGACACTCTGGTCGGCGAACGCGGCTACCGCTTCTCGGGCGGCGAGAAGCAGCGCCTCGCCATCGCCCGCACGATCCTGCGCGATCCGCCCGTCCTGGTGCTCGACGAGGCCACCAGCGCCCTCGACACCCGTACGGAGGCCGCGGTGCAGGGAGCGATCGACGCACTCTCCGCCGGACGCACCACCATCACCATCGCCCACCGGCTCTCCACGGTCCGTGACGCGGACCAGATCGTCGTCCTGGACGGCGGCCGAACCGTCGAGCGCGGCACCCATGATGAACTCATCCAGCAGGACGGCCGCTATGCAGCCCTGGTCCGGCGGGACAGCCAACTGGCCCCCGCGACTGTGTCGGACTGATCGACGGGACCGTCCCGCAGGCCACGCCGGGCGGCGTACACGCGGCGACGCCGCCGCTCCCGTGGGACGGGGGGCGACGGCGTCGGGCGAAGCAATGGTCAGACGGGTGAAGCGATGGTCAGACGAGCCAACCCACGAAGTGGACGATGCCGGCGAGCAGGCTGGTGATGACGTTCATTCGGTTTGTCTCCTCGTACACGGTGCAAAGTGGGACGGCGCAGTCGCGGTCTGCAGCCCGACGCTTGCGCCCTGAAATCATCAATCAGCACAGCGGTGTTGAGAAGCGATCAGTGAAACGATCACGCGTTCCAGCGAACACCCGATCCCGTGTTCGTGTGTTCTGATCACGAGCTCGCGGCCGACACCGGTTCACCGGTCCCCTCCACCTCGGCCGCATCCACCCCGGCCCTGTCCAACAGCCGTGTGATCGCACGCACTGCGGTCCGCCCGGCCCGGTTGGCGCCGATCGTGCTGGCGGACGGCCCGTACCCGACCAGGTGGACCCGTTCGTCCCTTACTGCCTGTGTGCCCTCGACCCGGATGCCGCCGCCCGGCTCGCGCAGCTTCAGCGGTGCGAGGTGATCGATGGCGGCGCGGAATCCGGTCGCCCAGAGGATGACATCCGCCTCGACGGTCCGGCCGTCCTCCCATGCGACCCCGGTCGCTGTGATCCGGTCGAACATCGGCAGCCGGTCGAGCACCCCTTCCGCGCGTGCCCGTCGGATCGCATCGGTGAGCGGCAGCCCGGTCACGCTCACGACACTCTGCGGCGGCAGCCCGTGCCGCACCCGCTCCGCCACCATCGCCACGGCGGCCCGGCCCTGGTCCGTGTCGAAGGGGCCTTCCCGGAAGACCGGCGGCCGGCGGGTGACCCAGTAGGTCCCTGCCGCCACTTCGGCGATCTCCATCAGGTGCTGCGTCCCCGAGGCGCCGCCGCCGACCACCACCACGCGCTGCCCGGCGAACTCGGCGGGCCCCGAATAGTTCGCGGTGTGCAGCTGCCGCCCCCGAAAGCTCTCCTGGCCCGGATAGCGCGGCCAGAACGGCCGGTCCCAGGTGCCGGTGGCGTTGATCAGGGCGCGGGTGGCGTACGCACCCTCGGACGTCTCGACGAGCAGCCGCCCGCCATGGCCCTCACGTACGGCGGCGACCTCGACCGGCCGATGGACCCGCAGGTCGAAGGTGCGCTCGTAGACGTCGAAGTAC
Source organism: Streptomyces sp. NPDC052052 (assembly GCF_040680455.1). NCBI lineage: Bacteria > Bacillati > Actinomycetota > Actinomycetes > Kitasatosporales > Streptomycetaceae > Streptomyces > Streptomyces sp. NPDC052052. The sequence goes on from NZ_JBFAWU010000018.1 coordinate 135,777, forward strand.
TTGCCGATCACCTCGGACGAGGGGCGGCTCTCATCGGCCCCGGTGAGTTCCATGCCCGGCAGCGCGTGCATGCCATGGACCTTGCCGTACGTCAGCGAGGGCCAGCGGAACTGCCAGGCGCCGCCGGGGCGCGGAGCGTGGTCGAGTACGACGAAGTCGCGGTCGGGTTCCAGACCGACGCGCCGCAGGTGGTAGGCGCCGGACAGTCCTGCCTGCCCGGCGCCCACGACGACGACATCGACGATGCGCGCTGCGGCCACTCCGAAGTTGTTCACACTTCTACCAACTTCTTCGTGGTCGGAGATCTTCCCCCGTTCCGTTGCGGCTCCGTCGCCCAGGCCGGCCGTCGGGGCCCGGCGCACCGCTTCATCCGGCGCACCGCGCCATCCGGCTCAGCGACCGCCGGCGATCAGCAAGGGGGCCCCGCCGGGAGCGGAGGCCGACCGTCCGTTCGCGACGGGCAGTCCTCCAGTCCGCACCGGTACGTCCGACAGCAGACCCCGTGCTGCCAGCTCGGGCCGCACGCCCTCACCGAACCAGTACGCCTCCTCCAGATGCGGATATCCGGACAGCACGAAGTGCTCCACACCCAACGCGTGGTACTCCTCGATCCGGTCGGCCACCTCGGTGTGGCTCCCGACCAGGGCAGTGCCCGCACCGCCCCGCACCAGACCGACACCGGCCCAGAGGTTCGGTGCGATCTCCAACCTGTCGCGCGAGCCACCGTGCAGCGCCAGCATGCGCTGTTGCCCGACCGACTCACTCCGTCCCAGAGCCTGCTGAGCTGCGGCGATCGTCTCGGAGTCGAGATCGCCCAGCAGCCGATCGGCCGTCGCCCACGCCTCCCGCGAGGAGTCACGGGAAATGGTGTGCAGCCGGATACCGAAGCGGACCGTACGGCCCTGCTCCTCGGCCAGCCCCCGGATCCAGTCGATCTTCTCCTTCACCGCGGCCGGTGGCTCGCCCCAGGTCAGATAGACATCGGCGTGCGCGGCGGCCACCGGTCCGGCCGCGGCAGAAGACCCACCGAAGAAGATGCCGGGCAGGGGATCCGGCGGCAGCGCGGTCAGCCCGCCCTCCACCCGGTAGTGCTCACCGTCGAAGTCGAAGGGCCGACCGCCCCACGCACCGCGTACCACCGAGAGGAACTCGGCGGTCCGCGCATAGCGCCGGTCGTGGTCCAGATGGTCACCGAAGCGACGCTGCTCCGTGGAGTCACCGCCCGTCACCACATTGAGCAGCAGCCGCCCCCGGGTGATCCGCTGGTACGTCGCGGCCATCTGCGCGGCGAGCACCGGCGAGATCACACCCGGCCGGAACGCCACCAGGAACTTCAGCCGCTCGGTGTGCTGAGCCAGGGCCGCGGTCGTCAGCCAGGCATCCTCGCACCAGGTCCCGGTCGGCGTCAGCACCGCCTCGAACCCCAGCTGCTCGGCGGCCTTGGCGATCTGTGCCAGATACTCGATGTCGGGCGCGCGCACCCCGCTCACCGGAGTGATCCGGTCCCGTTTGATCCCGCCATCGGTGTACGCGTGACGGTCGACGAGCGTACGGCCGTCACCGCCGGTGGGCAGGAACCAGTGCAGATGAACATTCATGAGGAGGCCTTTCCATAGGAACGGGGAGCTGCGGAGGACGGGGGAAGATCACGGTTGAACCGGGTGTCGACGTAGTCCTCGAAGGCGAAGTGCCGAGGAATGAGCTTCAGATGGGCGAACGTGTCGGCGATCGCCTGCTCGGAGGCGATCGCGGCAGGATCGACGGCGACGGGCACCCGGGTTCCGTAACTGCGTCTGACCGCATCCAGGGCCACTTCGTACGACAGCCCGGTCTCCTTCGCCCAGACCTTCGCCCAGGCCTCCGGGTGCTCGAAGACCCAGTCCTGCGCCTGCTGCAGACGGTGCAGCAGGTCACCGATGGCCTTGGACTTCCGGTCGTCCTTCAGCGCGGCAGGTGAGGCCACCTGGAAGCTGAGGCCGTTCACCACGCCTTCGCCGGTGGTCAGCACCCGGGCCCTCGTGCTGCGGAGCACCTGCGAGGTGTACGGATCCCAGATGGCCCAGGCGTCGACCCTGCCCCGGTTGAACGCGGCCAGCGCATCGGCGGGCTGAAGATAGGCGAGCTTCACGTCCGTGATGCGAAGTCCCGCCTTCTTCAACGCGGTGATCAGCTGGTAGTGGGCCGAACTGCCCTGTGCGACCGCGATCGTCCGCCCCTTGAGCTGTGCGGGACCGCGCAGCGGCGAGTCCTTCGGTACCACGATCGCCTCGCCGGCGGACGAGCCGTGGCTGGCTCCCACCACGGTGATCCTGGAGTCGGAACCCGCGGCGAAGACCGGTGGGGTGTTGCCGACTCCACCGATGTCCACGGCGCCGGCGCTGACCGCCTCCAACAGAGGCGGACCCGAGGTGAAGGTCGACCATCGGATCCGGTAGTCGAGGTCGTCCAGACGGCCGGAGGCGCGCAGGATCGCCTCGTAACCACCCTTCTGGTCACCGATGGTGAGGGTGGTCTCGCCTTTTCCGTCGGTGTGGTCCGTGGGGGCGGCGGACGTGGCTCCGCCGCAGGCGGCCAGCAGCATGGCGAGGGGGAGGAGCAGGGCGGACAGGGTACGGCTTCTCATGGCTTTCTCTCTCATCAGGTGTCCGGGAGGTTCGGGGTGCACCGGATCCCGATCGGCAGGAGTTCTCGGTGCGCGTCGGGAACCGGCGGGGTGCGGGGCGCCGTTCAGGCGGCTTCGGCGGGTGCGGGGGCACCTCGGACACCCAGCTCCGTCAGCAGCCGGGAGCGCAGCGCCGCGAACCCGGCGCTGCCCACGTCGCGCGGCCGCTCCAGGGCGACGGGCGTCTCGTAGGCGATCGCCCCGTCGCGCATCACCAGTGCACGGTCGGCCAGCAGCAGCGCCTCGTCCACATCGTGGGTGACGAGCAGCACGGCGCAGCCGCGCTGCTGCCAGAGCTCGGCCACCAGCTGCTGGGCCCTGATCCGGGTCAACGCGTCGAGCGCACCGAACGGTTCGTCGAGCAGCAGCAGATCGGGCTCACGCACCAGCGCCCGAGCCAGCGAGGCGCGCTGCGCCTCACCCCCGGAGAGGGTCCTGGGCCAGGCCCCGGACCGCTCCGCCAGCCCGACCTCGGCCAACGCGCGCTCCGCGACCGCTCGTTCGGGCTTTCCGGGCAGCCCCAGCAGTACATTGCGCCAGACCCGCTTCCACGGCATGAGCCGAGGTGCCTGAAAGGCGACAGCGCGCCGCTTCGGTACGAACACGGTGCCCTCGATCTCGCGGTCCAGCCCGGCCAGTATCCGTAGCAGGGTCGACTTCCCGCAGCCGCTCCGCCCGAGCAGAGCGGTGAACTCGCCGGCGCGCAGGGTGAGATCGAGCCCGGCGACAACGGCTCTGCCTCCGAAGGAACGGGTCAGCCCCTCGACCCGCACCGCGGCTCCGGTCCGGTCGTCCGGAGCGGGACGGGTCACTGTCCGGTGAAGGTCGGTCGCCATTGCAGGAGCAGCCTTTCGAGTGTGCGGACGATGGCGTCGGCGGTGAGGCCGAGGAAGGCGTAGACGACCAGGCAGACGACGATGACGTCGGTGCGGAAGAACTCGCGGGCCTGGTTCATCAGGAAGCCGATCCCGGCATCGGCGTTGACGGACTCGCCGAAGACGAGCGCCAGCCAGGCGGTGGCCAGTGAGTAACGCAGCCCCGTCATGGCCCCGGGGAGAGCGCCGGGCAGCACCACATGTCGAATCAGTCCCCACCGGCCGAGTCCCAACGACTCTCCGGCCTCGACGAGTTGGGGATCGACGCCGCGAATGCCCGCGTACACGTTGAGATACAGGTGAAAGGCCACACCGAGCGCGATGAGTGCCACTTTCGGGGCTTCACCGATCCCGAGCCAGATGATGAACAGAGGGATCAGTCCGACCCAGGGAACCGTGCGCAGCATCTGGACGCTCGCGTCCACCAGGTCCTCGCCCAGTCGCGAGAGCCCGGAGACCAGCGCAAGCGCCGTGCCGACGACGCCCCCGATCAGCAGCCCCGCAGCCACGCGCTGCAACGAGATCACCATCGCGGCGGGCAGCGTTCCGTCCGCTGTCAGATCGGCCCCGGCGCGGCCGATGGTGCCGGGTGAGGCGAGAACATCGGGGTGCAGCACCCCGGTGGCGCTGAGCAACTGCCACAGCAAGAGAAGCAGCAGTGGTCCGGTGGTGCGGCGGATCCAGCGGGGTACCGCCCGTAGACGCCCACCCCGGGTGGAGGCAGGGACGACCGGCTCCAGAGCGAGAGGTCGATCCGTGGGCGGTGCAGAGCGTGTATCGGAATCAAGTGATATATCCGGCGGAGGCAGGGCGTGACCGATGGCCATGAGGACTCCTCGGGCGGTCCATGGGCAGGAGGAAGGCGCACCTCTGCCACACGCGGAAGCGCCGTTGCCGTTACGGCCCAGCGGTTACGACGCGCGGTCGACGAGGTGGAGTGTGCCGAGGCGCATACGCATCGGCCCGTGCGGCGGCGAATAAGGGCGGGCAGAAGGCCCGATCACCGGCCGGAACAGAAGATGAGAGGCCGTCAGCAGCCGCGACGACACGCGGCGGAAGCCACCCGCAGCAGGTCGATGTGACCGCGCGAAGTGAGCAGAGCTGAAAGCAACATGGCGCCGAACGTAGCGATCCACGACAGGAGCGGTCAACGGTGTCTCGGCACGTGGACGCGCGGCCTCGGCGGATGAGCGAGAGGATGGACACATGCCGCATGCCTTCACCACCAGCGTCCTGCACATCACCACCGGATCGACCGAGACCGTCACCGATCTGACATGTGAGTGCGAACAGTTCCTCGCCCGGACCGCAGCCGGCGCAGATGGCCTGCTCAACATCTTCGTCCCGCATGCAACCGCCGGTATCGCCCTCCTCGAAACCGGCTCCGGCAGCGACGAGGACCTCCTGGCCGCCCTTCACACCCTGCTGCCCTGCGACGACCGCTGGCAGCACCGCCACGGAAGTCCCGGACACGGTCGTGACCACGTGCTGCCCGCCCTCGTCCCACCGCACGCGACACTGCCGGTGATCGAGGGCCGGCTGGAGCTGGGGACGTGGCAGTCGGTATGTCTGGTCGACACGAACATGTCCAAAGGCAACAGGCAGGTTCGTCTGAGTTTCCTCAGCTGACCAAGATCGCCCCCGAGGGCCGTGCCGCCGATTCTCCCTACCATGCGTGCGGGAACGGAGAGAATCTTGCACGGTACGGCCCCATATGCGATCGAACGTCCCTACGGCGGAGCGTCAGTACTCCGGCACCGCCGGCCGCACCGAGAACTGCCAGATCGGCGTCTTCGCCGCCTACGCCTCCGCTCGCGGCCGGGCCCTGGTCGACCGCGAGCTTTATCTTCCGAAGTCCTGGACCGAGGACCGGGAACGCTGCCGCACCGCGAGGGTCCCCGATGAGCGGGAGTTCGCCACCAAGGGCGAACTGGCCCGGCACATGGTGCTGCGGGCCGTAGCATCGCTGCTGCCCATCGCCTGGGTGACTGCGGATTCCGCCTGCGGTCAGGACAACCGATTCCGTCGGCTGTTGGAACAGCCGGGTGTCGGCTACGTGCCTGCCATCCCCAAGTCCCAGTTCAGCGTGGGCTGTTCGTGCATCGAGGTTCTGTTCGCGCAGGCCCCGGACGAAGCGTGGGAGAAGATCTCATGCGGCGACGGTGCGAAGGGGCCCCGCGTCTACCACCGGGCAGCGGTGCGGCTGCCGGCCGTCGCCGAGTTCGACTATCAGGGCGCGGTCCCCCACCGGATGCGGTGGGCACTGACCCGGCGCAGCATCAGCAAGCCCGACGAGATCGCCTACGACCTCGCCTACACGCCCCTTCAGGTCACTGTCCAGGAGTTGGTGCGGGTCGCCGGAGCGCGCTGGGCGATCGAGGAGTGCTTCCAGGCCGCGAAGAACGAATGCGGCCTGGACCAGTACGAAGTACGCCGCTACGTGGGCTGGTATCGGCACGTCACTCTGGCCATGCTTGCGCACGCCTTCCTGGCCGCCACAGCACGCCAGTCCTGGGAAAAGGGGGTGGAACAGGTGGGACGGCCGGGGCCATCGAGCTCACAGTGGCGGAGGTTCGGCGACTCCTGGCAGCTTGTCGTGCCCGGTCCCCGCACCTGAGTGGACACCGAGGACTACACCACGCGCTGAGCTGGTCGAACTGGCGTCGCCGACGCCAAGCAGTCGCCCGCCGCTGTCATTACCAGCGGCGCTGTCGCACGATCGAGGGGCGGTCTCCGTGAGACCGCCCCGCACGATCGGAGTCCCGCTACACTCCAGCCGCCCAGCGAAACTCGCAGGTCAGGCTGCAAAGTCCTGCTGGAGTGCTAGCCGTCGGCTTGGCGGGTGGGCCGATCCCGTTCTCTCCTATCGGCTGAGGCGACGGGAAGGGCACCGTTCATCGGGCGCATTCTCCTGTCGCGGCCGTACAGGAGGCGAAAGCATCCGCGCTCGCGGTGCGGGGGCCAAGGACAGGCTGACCACTGCGGACAGAGTGCTGGCCACCGTGCTCTACCTGTGCAAACTCGGCACCCGAGACCGGCTCGCCCGGCTCTTCGGGGTCAACGGCAGCACCCTCACCAGGGCCGTTCACCAAGTCCAGCCCCTCCTCGCCGAGCACGGCCGCACCATTCCACCCTCGACAGCCAGGTTCCGGACACCTGCTGACGTCACCGCGTTCCTCGCAAACAGCAGCCCCACGGAGATCAAACCAGCATGTTGATTCTCTGCGAGCCCTTAGCGTGTGGAGTGTCGGCCGTCGGACCGATTTTAAGGAGAATCAGGCCGTGGAAGTCGAGATCCCCTTGCAGATACGAGCCGCCGCCTCCGAATTCGGGGCAGGGGTCCCCTATGCCCTGAAGGTCCTGGCTGGTCAGTTGGCCGACGACCCGGACACGGGGCAGCCGAGCGGCGAGCCGGACGTTCTCGCCGTGACTGTCGACGGCGACCTCTTCGAGGACTGTCCCACTCTGACCGTCGGCTACGTCTGCGAGGCGGACCGGATCAGGGTGCAGTATGTGAACGCGGTTCCCGCCGCCGCCCCCACCAGCCACACCCGGGACCGGCCGCCCCAGGCCGCCAACGAGGTCATGGCGCGGGAGGTAGAAGATGCCTGGCGGCGCGTCGCTGGCTGGCTCCAGGACCACGCCCCCGACTCCTTCAATGCGCTGCGCGCCGGCGCGAACGACACCACCGTCGCAGCTCTGGGGCATGACCTTGGCATTCAGATTCCCGCCGACCTACGCGCCCTGTGGTCACTCGCTGCAGGGGACGACGGAGTCGACGGGGCGGGATGCCTGCCCGGAAACCAGGCATTGATGCCCTTGGACACAGTCGCCACCTTCTACGGGCAGCAGATGGACTCACAAACACACCAGGACTCCCTCAACTCGCACCGCCCCGAGCCGGACCGGATCACCGTGTGGAAGTCCACCTGGATTCCGGTGCTCTCCTACGGAGTGACCGACCGGACATCGGGTCTGTACCTGGACGCTGCGACGGGATACCTAGGTCGCTGGTCCCGTTACAACGAGGACTCCGGCGACGAAATCGACACGCTGGCCACCTACTTGGAAGACGTTGCAGACATGCTCGAAACCCCGGCTCTGTCCACGCGTGACAAGCCCGGTCTTGTCGATGGGGTGCTGGTGTGGGGTAGCCGACTCGATCCCGCGCAGGAGGAGTCGTGGCGACCTCTCGCCTGAGCGATTGAACGCTATGCCGAGGGCTGGAAGCTCGGGATCGCAGGAACCGAGGCTCCCGAGGCGGCCGGCCCAACGGATTCGACAGCGAAAGCTACAAGGAACGCAACACCGTCGAACGGGCCATCAACCGCCTCAAGGGCTTCCGCTCTGTCGCCACCCGCTACGAGAAACGCGCCTACATCTACCTCGGCACCGTCACCCTCGCGGCCCTCCTGATCTGGCTCCGAACATGATCCGAGAAACAATGCCTAGCACACAGCGAGGCGAATCCATCGGCGTTGAAGTTGTGGATCACGTCTCGGACCCGGTCATCACTGGTGAACGGCACTTCGGCGATCTTCGCCACCGGTGTGCCCTGCGCGGACAGCAGGACCATCTGGGCCCGCCGCCAGGTCACCACCGATCCGGTGCCCCTGCGGTGATCCCTATCAGCCGTCTGCCCTCGTCATCGTCGATCTCGCGTACCTGTACTCGTTCCGCAACCCAGCCAGGATGACGGCCACGCGCCGCCCGGCACAGCAATCAGGCGACGCGTCACGTCACAACAGGGCAAACGTTGCCTGCTACGGCACTGGGCCGTGTATCGGAAGTGGATCTCGAACGGTGCTGCGAAGGTTCAAATCGCGGTGAGAGAGCCAAAGCAGTGCAGTCATTGACGGCGACCAGGACCGGATCGACGCAGCCAAGCCGCAGTAGCACAGCAGAAGCAGCAGTGGCCCGTGGTGTCGGTCGGCACCGCGGGCCTACGTGCGTACGCCGATCAGCAGTCCCAGATCAGCCTGCCGCCCTGAACACGTCCAGTTGCGCCCTGCACCCCCGCAGAAATCTGCTCCATGAGGACGACCGTCTCGCTGAACAGAACGGTCAGTGACTCGTGAACTCCGAAGGATGGCGCATCCCCATCGCCGAATGAACCGATCTGACCGCTACGCACATCCAGAAACTTGCCATAACAAGCGTCGTCGTCCGAGATGATCGGAATCCACTGTTCATGCCAGAAGGGAAACTCCGGATCGTCGGACGGGTCGTCGCGCTCGATCTCCATCTTGAAGTGGTACGTCCGCTCCATGGCCGCGAGTCCCAGCAAATCGCGGTTGCCGGGCACGACCCCCTCCGTGACCCCCTCCGGGCCACTGTCGGCCCCGGATGCCTGAAGCCACGTCCGAAGCTCGACCGGGAAAACGACGCACATGCGCTCCTCAGCCGCAGCGATCGCTGCCGGCGGAGCGGGAGCAAGGATCGATGACGCAGTCGTCGGTGCATTCGTCTCCAGCCAGTGCACCAATCGCTGCCACGCCAACTGCACGTCCCCCATGGTCATGCCTTTCTCTGAGCGTCTACCTCACGGCGCACCTTACGGCCCGGCAGCAAAGCGCCCCAGAAGCGCAACGTCGTGCGCGAGGACGGCTTCGGCTGTGTGTTCTGCCATCCTGTATTTGAGCCCCACACGTTCAACGAGCACCCCGGGAAGGTGTTCCGCGTCCGCGATCTGTACGAGCACCTCGGCCTGCCCACCGACGAGCCCTCGATCGACGTCACCCGCTCCCGTCTGGGACGTCTCGTCCGCCAAGGACTCCTCGAACAACCCGGACGCGGCCGCTATCAGGGGCGGACTTAACGCCCTCCCAGGAGCGCCAGTTCAGGCCGAGCCGGTCAAGCCGGGCCTCGCTCCGGCGGCCCGCCAACGACCGTGAGCAGGTCCACGACGAAGATCAGCGTCGAGCCTGCCGGGATCGACGGAGACGGCGACTGCTTGCCGTAACCGAGACGTGGGGGAACGATGATCTCGCGCCGGCCGCCGACCTTCATTCCCCTCACTCCCCGGTCCCAGCCCTTGATGACCCTGCCACCGCCCACGGCGAACTTGAACGGCCGGTCCCGCTCCCAGGAGGAGTCGAACTCCCTTCCGGACGCGAACGTGACCCCTACATAGTGAACCTGGACGACCCTGCCCGGCTGCGCCTCGGGTCCGTCCCCCACCACGAGGTCCCGGATCGTCAGCTCGGTGGGCGCGTCCCCCTCCGGAACCTCAATTCCGGGCTTGGTCAGTTTGCTCATCACGGTCCCATCGCTCGCCGCCGGAATCCCCCGCACGGGCCGGCCGGACACATGGACATTCCATGCGGCAGACGATCACGCTACCGGCAATGCCTATGCTCCGAGGTGCACCCCGTGCCACGGAACACGGCTCTCGCATCCGAGGGATGTACCAGAGTGGGAGCCGGCCTCACCCCCGTCGGAGCCAGGGACGGTGACCGAGCCTCGGAGGTGGGTCAAGGACCGATCGGTGCACGCCCCGGAGTGGCCGCGTAAGCACCTGCCGACCGGATGCCACAGCCGCCCGAGAGGCCCACGCCACTCTTGTGGAGGCTTCCCGGGTGACCAAGGCCCACGACATCTGCGCCTCCGAGCCATGGGTAAAAGGGTTCACCGTCCCCGTGACGCGTGAAGATCGCACCGGAGAGTGCCGACCGCACAGCCTTGCCCGGGCATTGAGCTGCCACACCCACGTTACGGAGAGCTCTTCCGGGTGCTCAAGCCCCCTCATCGGCGGTCCGTCGATGCCTCCTCTGGGATCTGACGCTCCTTTTGATGCTCCGGGTGTCCTAAAGGATGTCCATCCGGGTTGGTAACTGCTGCTGACCTGCTGTTATGTCGGTCCCTTGGCAGGGTGACGCATTTTCGACGACACATCGGGTGGAGGGAGCGACCAGGTAGCGTGGCAGTTGTCCTCACGGAGGTTGGCGGATACGAACGTCGACCATGCCGACCGTCAGGTGCGGCTGAGCTTCCTCCGGTGGGCGTCGCTCTTCATCGCAGCCGTGCGGAGTGCGAGCCGGTTGTGTCTGGTGGAACCCTCCATCGTCCGTCCTGTTTCACCACTTCCACCACGCGGAGGACGGCGTCGACCGCTTCCGGAGCGACATGGGTCAGCATCGGCAAGACGCGGTACCAGGTGTCGGTTTCGAGGGCTTTGTGGATCACTTTCTCCAAGATGTCACCCACCAGGGGGTGGTCAGTCGGCGCGGGGCAGAGCGTGCGCGCGAGTGTGCACAGGACCATCAGCGCCCAGTCATCGGTCTCCGCCGTCACGTCCAGGAGTATCGGCGTTCCGGCCAGGTGGCTGGCCACCGTGGCCAGGGCCGGTCCGCGGGCCCCGGAATCCGAGATGCCTGCGATCGTCGCGTACGCCAGCTCCGGGTTGCCGAGCGCGGCCTGGAGCACGGCGAGGGTGGCGAACATCAGGGGCTGCGCCCCAAGGCGGGCGCGAGCGGAGTTCTCCAGGACGGCAAGCCGGGCCTCAACCGGGAGGCCGGCGGCGTGATCTGCCAGGACGCCGAGCGCGTCGACTGTGAACGCGTCGTACGCGGCGGCTCCCGGGAAGCCAGAGATCGTCGAGGCGAGGACGGTCTGCGGTTCCAGCACCGCCTCCACGACCAGAGCAGTTCGCCGGTACCAGCCTCCGATGCGTCCGAGTGGCCTTCGGCCGTCCGCGGGCGCCGCCCATTCCCGTGCCTGCGCGGAATCTCCAGCCTGGGCGAAGGCTTGAGCGACCAGGCTCCGTGCCGCGGGGACCTGGACGCCATACACGCGCAGTGCGGTCTCCGCCGCCTTCTCCGCGTAACGGAGAGCCGAGCCGGGACGTTGCGGAGAGCCCACGGCGGCCGAGGCCCACGCACGTACGGTGAACAAAGGGTCTCGCGTCCCGGTCGCCAGGAGGCCACGCTCGCCGAGGTGGCCGAGCCAGTCGGCGGGCGCCTCGGGAGCGGTAGTCCGTTTCGTGAAACGGTCGACCAGGAGCCGTAGTTCAGGCCCGGCTCCTCGTTCGGACAGGCGTCGCGCCTCGTCACGCAGCTCGTCGTAATCGTTCGGCTCGTCAGCTCGGGAATGAAGATCCCGGGGGACGTCCGCGTGGTCGGGGGAGGGTGAGTCATGCTCCGGTTCGGACGTACCGACCTCTGTGGAGAGCGGTCCCAGACGTTGCTGACACACATGGGTCCGCGCGGGATCGGCCTTGGCCACCGCCGCCCAGATCTCCCTCGCGAAGGTGAGATGCCCCTCAGGGGAGTTCGCCTGGTACTCCGCCTCGAGCAGCAGTTCGTCCAGCAACGCGTCCGCGAAATGCGGCTCGGTATCGAGGAGCAAGGATGCAGCCTCGGCGGTCGTGGCCGCCAGCTCCCGTCGGCAGAAGTCGACCGACCTCAGCAACCGAGCCGCGTCCTGGGACAGTCCGGCCGAGGCGAGGGCCACGGCGACCTTCACCACCACCGCCTCGGCGCGGCCGACGGCGCGATCGCCCGCCGGGTTCTGGTAGCGGGCTCGCTCCGCCCACTCGGCGGCCTCCCTTGCAAGCCGCTGCGCGTCTTTGATCGGCTGCGGTTCTGCCGCAAGCAGGGTGGGGACCGCCTCGATGAGTCGGAGGGCCTTGGAGGCCGGATCCGCGGCGGACAGTGCGAGCGAGCGAGTCCGTGCGACGTCACCGACCGAAGCCAGCGCCTGCAGTACCTCCGGTGGGACATGTGTACCACCGCTGCTCAAAAGGGATCGGGAGGCTGCAGCCGACGCCAGGACGGCAGGCGTCGGGCGTGTTCTGGTGACCTGTTCGAGTGAGGCGATTGCCAGATCGGCCCGGCCCAGATCTGCGAGGCGCAGCAGCCGGCGATGGTCGAGTGTGAAGTCGACGTATCGGTCGAGATCGCCACGGGAGCGGACCAGCTCGGGATAGTGCTGGAGCAAGAACGCGGGGGAGGTTTCGGGCCAATTATTGGCACGGTAATCGTCGGCCCAGGTGTCCATACGTGCGGCCAGGTCTGCGAGGCGGCGCTTTCCCAACCGGGTTCGCGCTGTGCTGTGCAGTGTCGTGTGGGCCAGGGTGAATGTGTCCGGGGCGAGATCCTCCGGACCGAGCACGCGCCCGGCCACGCTGCGCAGCTGCACCTCCAGATCGTAGGGGAGAGGTTCGATGCGGTTTCCAGAACTGATGAGTTCGGCCAGGTCCTCGTATCCGAGCCCGCCACGCGTGGCGAGGGTGAGGAACCCGAGGGCTTCGCGGCCCGGGCCTTGGGAGTCCTCGAACAGCCGCTTGAGCTCTTGGAAGGCCGTGTCCCGCAGCACGATGGCCTCGGGAGAGGGCCGGAACGCCGGGATCTGCTCCGCCTTGCGCAGGGGGTGTCCTGAATAGACGTCGCTGGGCAGCGGTGGGTACGGGCGCATGCTGATCAGTACGGTGAGCCCCGGGATCAGACGCTGTGGAAGCAGGGAGGCGATGCTGCCCATCGAGCCTCCCGCCCCGGTGTCCTCGTCCAGGCCGTCGAGGACCAGGAGCAGCTTCCGGCCCCGGGCGACGCTCTTCTCCGCCGCCTGCTCGCACAGCGACGCGAGGGTGGTCGGCGCGTCCTGGCCGTGGCCCGCCTTCCTCCCGGCGAGCTGGGCCAGTTGTCGCGTCACGGTCCGCTTGAAATCGTCGGAGTTCTGCGCCTCGGTGCCCTGCCGCACGAAGAAGGCGATGACATCTGTGTCCTCCGGCACGTGTGACATGACCCAGGCGGCGAGGAACGCGGTTTTTCCCGCCCAGGGCGGCGCCACGAGGGTCAGGTACCCCGGAGTCACGGACCTCGCCCGCAGCAGGAATGAGAGTCGCTCGAGATCTGCGTCGCGGCCGGCGAGGTCGGGAGGGCACCAGTCCCGGGCCGTATGGCGGAAGCGGAAGGGAGCGGCGGCTCTGGAGCCGGGATTCCTGGGTGGCCGCCCACCTGTCCTGCGCTCTCTCTCGGCCTGGGCTTCTGCGAAGGCCCTGCGCCATGGCTTCTGAGGGATCGGGCGGCGATCGAGCTTCGACTCCAAGAACTCCACCAAAGCCAGGAACTCCGCCAGGTTGCTGGGTGCCGTGTGTCCCTGAAGCCAGGATCCGAGTTTCGTCTTCCAGGACCCGAGCTCCTTTTCGTCCCGGATCCCCAGGGACAGCCCGATCTGCGCGTAGGAGACCTCTGTAGGACGGGCCTTCTTCGCCTCGTCATACAGCCCTCTCAGGAGGCCGGACAGGGCGCGCAGGGCCGGCCTGCCCATCGCCTTGTCCATGGAGCCCCCACACGCCGTTACTCACCTGACGGAATCTTTTCCGGTCGTGACCAGGCTCGCATCGTCTTCCCGGGCTGTCAGGAAAGTCGCATGAAACCCACCGGACGAAGGACAACGGGTCCACCGCCGCCCGACCCCCGACCGGGCGGCCTTTCCAGGAAGGAACCCGTCGTGTACGCACTTCTCACCAACGCCACTGCACTGGCTGCCGCCACCGGTCTCGCCTACACCGGGACGCTGCTCGGCGTCGCCTTCGTCTCCGTCGTGTCGCGTGATCCCGACCGGCGCAAGGATGCCCGGGCGACCCTGATGATCCTCGTCCGGCGTCGTCCGCAGCGCTGATGCTTGTCCGTGCCGCCCGACCAAGAAGCAGCAGTTGGCATAAGTGGCAACCAAGACAGGCTAGTTGGAGTTCCTTCGGCGCTTTTCAAATCTTCGCCAGGTGTGCCAGACTTCAGCCCTCGACGGCGTCGGGCGTACCTCTCGACGCTCTGCTGACTGGGATGTCACTGGGATGTCCCCAGTCCGCAGAGCGCAGGAGGAGAACGATGGACGAACGCTCATGGCGCTGGACAGAGCCGCTGCTGAAGATGGGAGGGTGGTGGAGGGAGCATCGGAACGCCTTGGCGTTGATGCTGATCGAGATCGCTGTCGCCACCGTCGTCGCTCGGCTCGTAGCGGGTATATGAGGTCTCTCCCGGAGGGAACCCGGGAGAGACCGCTACAGGCCACGGCCGGGACATCCAGTTGCTCAGAGGCGGCTCGTCCCGGTCGTGGCAGTCAACGGGTAACCGCCAGGACGATAACAGGAAGCCGTCGACCTGGGGATCCCTGCCTCGCGCTCGCGAGGATTGTCCGCAAGAGGCGCTCGTCGGTGATGCCGGCCGCACCTCCTCCCCGCGGTGCGGGGATCAGGCATTGATGTCCACCTGCCGCTCTCCGTTTCGACGATGGGCGATTCGTACGACAACGAGGTCACGCACCATGCAACCGACCGATTCGGGCCATCCCTCAGGCGGACCGCCGATGGAAGTCCGTTGGGACCCGCGCATGCATCACTGCGCCCGCGCACTGGCGCTGGACGGCACGGTGGTTGCACTGAACCTGGTGGACCTGTTTCTCCAAACCGAGTCGCTGCGCGACATCGATGGGGCCACTCCTGGCGAAAAGGTTGCCCTCACCGAGTTCCTGCTGGCGCTGTGCTACGCCTCCGGGACGTATCCGACCTCGCCCGACGAGTGGGACCGGTGGGTGGAGGAGAAGGCGTCTCTGGAGGGGGTCGCGACCTGGCTGACCCGTCAGTCGGACGAAGACTGGAACCTCTTCCATCCGACGCGGCCCTTGGGGCAGAACGCCCTCCTGGCGCCGTTCCTCGAGGAGTACGGGGCCGGAACAGCCCAGTTAGTCATCGAACGTTCCGGTGATTACAGTCAGTTCGCCGATCACCACCACCTTGAGTACGAGGTTCCCCTGCCCGCGGCCGAAGCGTTCAGGGCCATGCTGACCCAGCACAGTTTCGGTCTGTCCGGCAGAGCCCGGATCTCCGGCAAGGCGACTCTCGGCCCGGCCATCACCAACCTGGCCACCGGCCGTCTGGGCGGCCGTGTCAGGGTTCTTGCGCTGGGGAAGACCCTGGGGCACACACTGCGTCTCAACCTCACTCCCACCACCGATGAGCCGCGCGTGCTCAATCTCACCTGGACGGAGGGGCCGATCCAGCGGCGGAACTTCACGGCGAAGCCACCGCCGCGGCCGGTGATGGGCTTTGCTGATCTGCATAGCTCGCTGGGCAGATCGGTGCTGATGCGGCCGAAGGCCGGACTCGATGGAGACCGGGCTGCCGTGGACCGGGTGCTGATCGGTGCAGGCGAACTGCTCGATCTCGATTCCGCTCTGCACCTTCAGGATGCCGTCATGTCGGAGACGCGGACGGGTGTGAGCAAGCCCCTGTGGCCTTCGCTCACGCGGGACCTCTGGCGTGAGGCCCATGCTCTCTACGCCGCGGTGGAGAAGAGGTCCGGCGGTCTCTACACCCGGCTGGCCCGCCTACCGAAGGAGCAGAGGTGCGACAGTCGCACCTTCGCACTGTTCGCCGTCGGCCTGCTCGCCAATAAGACCGCCGCGACCTGCTGGGTGACCAGTGTGGCGCCTTTCGCACCGGGACGGGCGCCCGAGCTCTACCTGGCGTCGGAACGGGGGTCCGCCGTGGCCGAGCACATCGCCCGCAGCCTGGACAGTGCCGCGTTCGCTGCCTGGGAGGTTGCGTATCCGAACCCCAAGCCCGCAGAGAAGAAGGCTCAGATCGCCTGCTTCGATGCGCGGGGGGAACAGTGGAAGGCGACCGAGCATCCCTTCCACACCCTGCTCGAAGACGTCGCGGACGGAGCCGACGTCGCGGAGTGTATGCCTGGTTACGTCGAGTGGCTTGTGGAGATGGCCCGGGGTTTCCTCGACAAGCGCCTGGATTCGCTACCGCCGAACGGGCAGGGCCTGCAGGCACGAGCGGTGGCCCGGGTGCGCTTCGAGAAGGAACTCGTCAGCTCGCGGGCGCCGGCGGAGTTCGCCACCCTCGTGGACGGAGAAACATGACCGACGAGCTGTCACCGAATCCTTCGCCGACGGGACCCGAGTTGCTCACCGATTGGCTCGTTTCGCTGGTGCGCGACCGGCGCTACGGCGACCTCGCGGACCTGAGACGTCCGGCGGCGTCCACCAGCACGCTCATCCGGGCCGGCTGGTTCGCGCCGCCCGACGCTGACCGGGAGATCTACGAGTACGTGGCTTTCCTCTTCGCCGTGTACCACCGGGGCGTGCACAGACCGACACGAGGCTACGGCAGCCTCGGGTCGGCGGCCCGGCGGATCGGCGGCCCGGCGGGGCGAGGGCCGGACGATCCGGGCGCCGTCCGGCTCTTCGACCGGATCGTTTCCAGCAGGAGGGTTTCCCACCGGCATCTCCAGCATGCTGTCGCCCGCTTGCGGGCGGGTGAGCAGCAACCACCGTCCTGGACCGGACTGGTCGAGGACCTCGGGCGGTGGAACGATCGTACGGCGCGCATCGCCTACCGCTGGGCGGTCGATTTCCACGAGCCGCAGAGCCACAGGAACAAGACCTCGCAGAAGGGCAGCAACACGTGACCGAAGGCACCACCGTGCGGAGCCAGTTCCTCTCCCTGCATCTCCTCGAGACGCTGGCTGCGGTCCTGCCCGTGCGGAACGAGAATGGCTTGCCGAAGACCATCGTCTACGGCGGGGTCGAACGGCACATGATCACCAGTCAGGCCCGGCGGCGTGCCGAGCGGATGCACGCCCGGAGGCGGGCCAACACCGGGATTGGACCGTTGGCGGGCCGGACGACAGGGCTGCGGACGCGGGAGTGGGCCCTCATCACGGCGCGGGCGCTGGAGACGGCCCATGGCTGGGAGCGGGCCGAGGCGGTGACCATGGCACGGGCCGTGCTGGAAGCCACCGGGCTGAAGTTCGGTGATCCTGCCAAGAAGACCGTCGCCAACCTCACCAAGGTGCTTTTGTTCGCTCCGGAGGACGCCGGTGAGCGGATCGCCGCGTACGTCGGGGAGCATGCAGCGGAGCTGACCAGCTGGCGTGACGCGTACCTTGTCGCGCAGCAGGTGGTGACGAAGCCGAAACGGGGGACGCGCAAGACGTCCGACGACGCCGAAGCGGCTGCCGGAGCGGAGGGCGGAGGCGTGGACGGCAAGCAGCTGCCTCCTCTGTCGAAGGAGGCCCGGACCGTGGTGCTCACCGCGCTGGCTCCGCGTGACGCCATCGACATCGCGCTCTACGGAAGGTTTCTCGCGGAGATCGCCGAATCTCCCAACGTTGACGGTGCTGTGCAGAGTGCACACGCATTCACCATTCATGAAGCGGAACGAGTCGATGACTTCTATGCCGCAGCTGATGACGCCAAACTGGAGCGCAAGCGGAACGCACTGGACTTCCTGGATGCCGCGGACGACGGCGGCGCGGGCATGACGGGATACCAGTCGCTGATCTCCGGCACCTTCTACCGGCACACCGTCCTGGACCGGCACCAGCTGAGGGCCAACCTGCGCGCGGCGGGCATGACCGAGGAGAAGGCGGACGAGGCCGCGATCGCTGCCGAGCACGAGCTTGTCAACGCGTTCGTCGAGGCTTTCCCTGAGGCGAAGAAGAACTCCACAGCCTCCACCGGGTCGCTGCCCGCCCTGATTCTGGCGTTCGAGGGTGATCGCCCGTACAACTATGCGGCTGCCTTCCAGAGGCCTGTGATCGAGGACCCCGGCTACAACGACAGCGAGGGTCCGGCCGGGCTCGCCGGCGTGCGGCGGTTGCTCCGGCACCACGCCTTCGTCAGCAGGCGGAGGACAGACATCCGCGCGGCGCGGATGCTCACGTACGACGCCGAGATCGACACCCTCCTCGACGAGTCCGGCGTACCGGACGCCATCCGGGTGGACTCGATCGAGGGTCTGGTCCCGTGAGCCACGTCCTGCTCCTCAGGTTGGCGGCACCCCTGCAGTCCTGGGGAGTGGCCTCACATTTCGCGCCGCGCCGCGAGTCGCACGGACGCCCCACGAAGTCGGCCGTCATCGGGATGTGCGCCGCGGCGCTCGGGCTGCCGAGGGAGACGCAGGCAGAGGAAGCCGAAGCCTCGCAGGAGGGACGGGGTGCGGGACGCACCCTCTTCGGGGAGCTCGTCCGTACCGTCTTCGCCGTGCGTGCTGACCATCCGGGCATGCCCGTCCGGGACTACCAAACGGTTGGCGCCGGGCGGTATCCGCTGCGCCCCCGCGACGTCATCACCGACCATCGGCGGGCCGCCGCCGTGTCGGCCTCCCTCGACGAGGCTACGGGGGACTGGTTCGGCGACCACAGGCTGAGCGGCTGGTACGGCGCCCCCAAGAAGATCGCTGCCGATCCCGTCTCCGGCGCGCTGGTCTCGGGCGAGCTGCATCGCTCCGCCCTCATCACCGAGCGGTGGTACCTCGCGGACGCCACCTTCCTCGTGGCGCTCCAGCACGAGGACCAGCAGTTCCTGCAATCCGTGGGAGCGGCGTTGGAGCGTCCCCGTCGGCTGCTATGGCTGGGCCGCAAGTCCTGCCCGCCGTCCGGCACTCTGCACCTCGGAGTCGTCCCGGGGGACGCGGAGACGGCCTTCCGAACCCGGGCGCTCCTGCCGGGGCCGGAGGACGCCTCGGATGGAGGGCGTCGGCTGTGGGCGTGGTTCCAGGTCCCGCCCACGAAGCACGGGGCCATCCCGGTGCGGGACCAGCCGGTCGGGTTCCACGCGCTGGGACCCGAGCACACCACCCGCTGGGAGGTCCGTCGGCGGATCACCCTCGACCCGAACCCCATCGAATGGGAAGAGATCATCCCGTGAGCGATTCCCCGCGGAGCCGCGCCGCCACGGCGACGGCCCGATTCGTCGCGACCCACTCCGTCCTGACGCTGGACGCCCGTCATCCGTACGTGGCCAAGTCTCTGATCGACGCCCAGGAGATGCACCGCACTGTCATGAGCGGATTCCGGGGGTGGGTGGCGGACGGCGATCCCGAGGCGCGTGCCCAGGTGGGTGTGCTGTCGACCTGGACCGTCGACCTCAAGGCGGCGGCCCTCGTGCTGGTCGTCCAGTCGAAGGTCATGGCGGACTGGGCGCCCGTTCCGAAGGCGGCTCTCCGGGATGCCCCACACCACATCACCGTCGATCGGACGTTTCGGACCGGCGACGTCGTGGGCTTCCGGGCGGTGGTCAACCCCACCTACAGCCGACCGCGGACCGGGTCCGGCGGGGCACCGGTGCGGGGCAAGCGAGTGGCGCACACGACTCAGGCCGGCATGCAGAAGTGGTGCGCGCATCACTTCGGACATGCAGAGACTCCGGGAAGAGCCGGGGTGATCGCGGGTCCAGATGCTCTGTTCGTGCGTCCGCTGCCGACGGTCTCCAGCACCGGCCCGGACAAGGCCGTGCGGATCGCGCGGGCCGAAGTACAGGGCACGCTCACTGTGACTGACCCCGCCAGGTTCGTCGCAGCGCTTTCCGACGGCGTGGGCCGCGGGCGCGCCTACAGCTGTGGGCTCGTGCTGACGCGCTGACCCGAAGGCTCGGCGCACCGCCGGGGTTGTCCTAACAGGGGTTGGCGGACACGAACGTCGACAACGCCGACCGTAACGTCCGGTTGAGCTTCTTCGGGCAGCAAGCCGCTTCGGTGTCACTGCAGAGGGGGAGCCCGGCAGCGCCAACTGAGTCGGGCAGTCAGGTGCTGGTTGGTTGCGTATCACCTGCCATCAGCTTCTTCGACTGCTGGTGGTACGCAGGCAACGCAGTGCCGACCTGCGTACGCAGCGGCTATGGACAGCTTGTCGGAGTGGTTGGCCCGGATGTGGTCCTGATCTTGCTGTAGTCCCGATCTTGCTGTGGTCCAGGACGATCCGTGCCCCGTTCATTCTGCTTCTTCTCCCCGGAGACGCATGCGCACCGTCCTGGCCGGTTCGCCTGCGGGTGACGGACCTGGGTCTCGGTGCCGTCGATCCGCGCCTGACGTCTTCGGCCCCGGCCGGGGATGAGCGGGCGCCGAATGGGGTTGGTGAAGGTGATTCCGACCGCGTGCTCGGTGGGCAGGCGCCGACCCCTGGTAGTGGGCGCCGCCGGTTGCACCGACCGGGCGACTTCGCATCCTGCCGCCCCGCTTTCGGCAGGTCGGAGGCCGGTCTCTCATCCGTGAGAGGGGGGCCTTCTGTGCGTCCGGGGCCGCTGCAGCCGAGCCGCGAGCTCCCCCGGCAGGACGTCCCGGTTTGCCGGAGTGAGCTGGACGACCTCGATGTCGGCGCGCCGCTTGAGGGCGTCGGTGAACGGATCGCGGTGCGTGTGGACCGTGGCGATGACGTCGACCTCTGCGACGAACAGCGCATCGATCGCGTGCCGGAACGCCGTGCACGCCAGTTCCATCTGCCCCAGCTCGTCGATGAGCACCAGCCGCCCCGTAGCCTCCTCGGTTGCTGTCGGCCCGAGGGACGGCAGCGCCAGTCGTTCCATCACGCCCAGGTCGACGCCGTATTTCCCTATCCGTGGCGGACCGGGCAGGTCGACATGGGCGAGAACCTCCCTCCGGCCTGCCAGAGTCTCCAAGGCGAATCCGACGCGGGCGCCGGATTGCCGGATCTCCTCGGTGGTGAAGCCGGTGGCCGCGTGGGTGGGCAGCAGCGCGGCCAGCCGACGGATGGCGGTCGTCTTGCCCGCGCCAGGGCGGCTCTCGAGCAGGATTCTTGTCGGCACACTGCCATCTTCAGCCCCGCTTCCGGCGGCGGCCCGGGCGTGCTCGGCCGAACGGGGGGTTTGGGGGCCGAATCGGTGCCGGGGCCCCCGCGTTGCGGGTATGGCGGCGCGCATGAGCGGAATTGAACTCAGCAGCACCGCGTTCGACGACAAAACGGTGATTCCCCGTCGGTACAGCGGGGAGGGTGAGAACATCTCACCGCCCCTGACCTGGTCGGGGGTGCCCCACGAGGCCACGGAGCTGGTGCTCCTGTGCGAGGACCCTGACGCACCGGGGACGACTTTCCTGCACTGGCTGGTGACCGGTATCGATCCAGGGACCACCGGGGCGGTGGAGGGCCAGAAGCCCCTGGGGGGCCTGCCGTGGCCCAACGGCTTCGGCCGCGTGGGCTGGGGAGGGCCGATGCCTCCACCGGGGCACGGGCCGCACCGCTACTTCTTCCGCCTGTACGCCCTGTCCGAGCCGCTGCCGCTGCACGACCACCCGGGCGCCGAGGACGTGCACCGCGCCCTGAAGGGCAGGGAGATGGCCTCCGGCACCCTGGTCGGGACCTATCAGCGCTGAGCGCGTCGCCGCTGATCGTATCCATGGGCGTCGTACAGCCGGACGAACCCCGGGCCGCGGTGACCGTCCTGTCTGGCCACCGGGCCGGCGACCAGCCGCTCGTCCCTGCCGCGGGGCCGCTCCAGCCCGGAGTCGGCACGTTTTCCGCGCGTGGAACGATCCGGAGCGGTCGTGCGCAAGGGCCGACCCGGGATCCGAGAGGCGCGGCGCGCCGGCGTCAGGACGGGGTACCCGGGTCGGAGTAGCGCAGCAGGGCGCCCACGCCCTCGTCCAGCCTCAGCTCGCTCTCGGGTACGACGACCAGCTCGGCATGGGTGCCGACGAGGGCCCGGACGAGGGCCTCGTCGGCGCGTTCCTCGCGTGCGTCCCGCACGCCGAAGGACATCAGCTCCGCCTCGTTCAGGGCGAGCTGAGTGGGCTGGGAGCCCGCCCAGAGCCGCAGCGAAGACCCTCGCGGCCGGTTCAGCAGCAGTGCCGCGACCTGGCCGCGCTGGAGCGCGGCGACGGTGGCGGCCAGGCCCTCCGTCATGGGGCCGTCCAGGGCACGCCGGCCGATGAAGATGTCCACGAGTTCCCGGTCGTGCGCGGCCATGCGGTCGCGGAAGACGCCGTCGAGCTGCGGCTCCAACAGGGCGCGTCCGGTGTCGGTGGGGGTCCGGCCGCGCACGCGTACGACCTTGTCCCGCAGGGTGTGCGGCAGGCGGCGGACCAGTACGTTGCACGCCCACTCGTCCCCGCCCACGACGACGGCGTCGGCATGGGCGCGCCGAGCCCGTTCGTCCAGCCGGTGGCCGAGCCGGAGGGAGGTGCGGTGCCAGGTCGCCACCGCGACCCTGCAGTGCAGACGCTCACCGGGAGTGACGATGGATGTGGGCCAGGTGCCGGTCTCCGCCTCCAGGGTTACCCAGCCGTGTGTCTCGGCGGTCGGAAGGCCGCTGTAGTGGACGGCCACGGCCAGGTACGGGATCTCCGGAACGTGCTGGGTGATCAGGGGCATCGTGTCCGGCAAGGTGCTGTAGCGCGCGGAGTCGTGCTCCGGCGGCCTGGGCAGCTCCCCGTCCAGGACGAGCGTGCCGTGGGCGGCAAAGATTGCCTGACCGTGGACCCCCGGCACTTCGGCGTCGGCGCCGACCGCCTCCTCCAGTACGTTCAGCAGCGCCCTGTCGGAGCCCTGACGGGAAAGACTCGCGCGCAGCCGCTGCCAGCGCAGCGCGATGGCCCGCTCGGGATGCTCGACGTCTCGGGAGGTGTCCAGGTACACGGAGGCGAACGGGCCCGGCTCCGCGTAGAGGGGATCAAGGAAAGACAACCTCATCGCCACTCCTCGTCGATGGCCTCTTCTCCTTCGATGATGCGCGCCCCAGAGGGGGCGATGGAGTTGCGCAGAGCGGTAGGGAGCGCGAGGGGGGCAGGCGCCGGCCGACAGCAGCCGGGCCGTGCCGGGCGTCTCTCCGGACCGTGGCGGCGGTGCCGCCGGTGACACGGTCACGCTCAGGCATCACTTCGTGCGAGGGCTGTAACAGACCGGGATTCGGGGGTGGTCGGCTGATGGGCAGTAACCAGAATGGCTGTGTAGAGCTTGTGGCATCGACCGGTCCTGGGGGCTGGTCTCGGGGGAGTAGGAACACAGCATGCATTCGAAGACAGCCGGAGTCGGATCGGTACGTCAGGGCCTGCGCGGCCCCCTCTTGGGGGCTGCAGCGGTTGCGGCCATGCTGGCGGTTACCGCCTGCCAGCCCTCCGAGGGCGAGGGCAACGCTTCGCCCTCGGTCTCCGCGTCAACGGGGGAGAGCACGTCGAAGAGCCCGGAGCCGGCGGGTGACTCCGGCACCGCCACCGCAACCGGCAGTGGCGGCTCGACCGGTGACACGACCGGGGACAGCGGTGAAACCGGCGGAGGCAACGGCACC
The DNA here is from genome assembly GCF_040680455.1 of Streptomyces sp. NPDC052052. Classification (NCBI taxonomy): domain Bacteria; kingdom Bacillati; phylum Actinomycetota; class Actinomycetes; order Kitasatosporales; family Streptomycetaceae; genus Streptomyces; species Streptomyces sp. NPDC052052. The sequence continues at coordinate 159,339 of NZ_JBFAWU010000018.1, forward strand.
AACTACCAGGACTGCAAGGCCACCGACCTCAACCCCGCGGTCGAGCTGCAGGATCCGGCAGGGGAGACCCCCCGTCACTTCCTGCTGACCGTCATCAACGGCACCAGGAAGCCCTGTGTTCTCAACGAGGCGCCGCTGGTGCGGCTCGGGGCTGGTAACGATGCCTCCACCGTCCAGACGCTCGGAGAGCCGGACACCGAGCCCGTCGTTGTCGAAGGAGGCGGCAAGGCCTACGCAGGCCTGTACGTCTTCGGCAACGACGAGGGCGGCGAGGCAGAGTACGACAAGGCCGACCGGTTCACCGCCACTCTGGTCGCCGGTGAGGGCACCGAACTCAACGGCACGCTCATCTTCGACCTGCCCCACGGCCTCTCCTCCGTCTCCTACGACGACGCGGCGCGGGTGAACGGTTGGGCCGGCACCGAGGGCCTGGCGATGCGTCCGATCAACCTGCTCTGACCGCAGGACGCCTGACCATGTGCCGACCGGTGCATGGTCAGACGTCGTCGGCTGCGACGAGGAGGTACGAAGAGGCTCCGGCCTTGCAGGAGTTGATGAACGCGCCCTCGATTCCCGTGACCAGCGAAGTCATGGCGCGCAGCTCCCAGTGGCGCAGGGTGCCGGGGTGAGGTCGACGACGGCCGTCGGCACGAGATGGCTGCCGGCCATGGAGTGCAGGTGCTCTCGGTGCGAGTGGATGTCGCACGTGAAGCGCGCGTTGATCTGCGAGATCCACTTCGAGGGCCGGCTGTACCGCGGGCTCCAGCAGCCGGTGAGGCGACGTGGTCCTGCAAGTCGCGTTCCTCGCAAGGCTGTTGGTGGAACCGGGCCTGCACCGACTCAAGCCGGTGGAGCTCGGCGCTCACCTGTTCTCGCGTGTGCTGCGCTCGGTGTGGCCAAGTGCGGCATGGTCCGTATCGCCGATGCCGTAGTGGTGATGGTAGAGGCTGTCGACAGCGCAGGGACCCGAAGTCGTGCATGAGGTCATCGTGGACCCTGACCGGCGTCGGTGGGCGTTCTGGGGGAGATGCCCTCATGTTCGACGATCACGACGGGCAGGATCAGGGGCCGGCCGGAACATCCGTGTGATCACGCCGCCCCAGTCCACAACGACGACCAGCGTACGGAGCGGCCCCGTGACCGACCGCACAAGTCCCAGGCGCTACCGGACTGCTGTCAATACCTGAGGAGCCGTCAATTCCCTTGTTCCCCACTTGTTGACGGCGTCACGTCCTCCTTCTACGTTGACCTAGCGCTCGCTAAGTAGGCGAGCGGCCCGCAGGCACGGGGCGGACACCGCACTGAGGAGAGGCCATGCGCAGGAGCAGCTGGATTCTGACCGGATCGGCCGTGGTCCTGGTGGCTGCCTCGGCCGTCACGCGGTTCACGGTCTACCCCGCCGTGCACCAGGTGCCGGACGGCACCAAGACGACGTTCCGCTTCGAGGGCACCGCCACACTGCTGAACTCGAAAGCCCTGGGGGCCGGTGATCTCACGAAGGCGTTCATGACGGACCTGCCGGTGACTCTGGACCGGCGCGTCGAGGTGCGGGACACCAACGGCCGGACCGCCGTCGTCGCGGACGGCGTCGTACTGAGCGGGCGCGACGGCACGAAACTGAACTCCTCCGAGAGCATCTGGGCGGTGGATCGCCGCGACCTGACGGAACGCCCGGCCCCCGCGGGTTCCGGTGCCGCGAAGCACGAGGGACTGGTCATCTCCTGGCCCTTGGAGCCCGAGCGGCGTGACTACCGTTTCTGGGACACCGGCATACAGAAGGCGGTCCCCGCCCGGTACGACAAGACGGAGACCGTGTCCGGCCGCGAGGCGTACGTCTACGTCGTCAAGGCCGACGGAACGCTCACCGACCCCGCCACAGCGAAGGCCCTGCCCCCCGCCCTGCCCCGGCAGGTCGTGGCGGGCCTCGCCGCCGCCCTGCCCGCGGACCGGCGCCCGGATGCGGCCGTGCTGGCCGCACTGCCGGAGACCGTGCCGCTCACCTACACCTCCACCACCGAGCGGCGCGCCTGGGTCGACGCGGACACCGGCCTGTCCCTGGACGGCGCCCTGCACCAGACCGTCCTCGCCCGGACGCAGGGTGAGAACGGACCGGTGACGCTGTTCCCCGTGACCGACGTCGACGTCCGGGGAGCGGAGGCGTCGGTGGAGAAGCAGGCCGACGAAGCCGCCACCACCGCGCGCCTGCTGTGGCTGATGAGCACCGGCGGCCCGCTCGGCCTGCTCGTACTGGGCCTGATGCTGGCGTTCCTCGCCGTCCGGAGCGCCCGCCGCCGGACCGCTGATGGCGGCGGCCGATAGGGCTCGCAGGTGGTGCCGTAGGTCTGTCAGAGATGCCTGATGCGTTGTCCGTTGGTCGCGAAGCCCGAGGACGCGAGGGCATCGCCCAGCACCCTGGTTCGCGAGAGGCGAGCCTCGCTGTGCGCAGTGGGGTGCGATGTCGGGCCGGTTTGTGGCCCAGAGCGCGTCGCGGTTCTGCGGTGGTCGGAAAATCTTTCGGAATGCGTTCGAAGAGCGCTCTATAGTCGTGGGGCCCTGGGGCTGATCGTGCGCATGTTAACTGCCGGGCTCCGTGTGGCACCTGCGCGAGCCGAAGGCCGCGAGCCGCCTCCGCGCAGGACTCGACAACCGAAACAGGGGGACCCAACCGCATGAACACGCATTCCGGTCGGCGCGCCAGAACCACTGCCACGGTCACGGGACTGGCGGCCGTGCTGCTCGCCGCCACCCCGGGCATCGCCACGGCTGTCGGGGAGAACCTTCCTCCGCTTCAGCCGAGCACCGACACCCTCACCGTCGACTCGAGCAAGGCCTGCTCCGACGAGCCCGTCTACGTGCCCCGCGCACCCGAACTCCGGGCCACCGTCGAGGACACGACGGAGGACAACGAGGCGTGGGAGACCAACGGGGCCGGCGCCGAGTTCGAGGCCTGGTGGACCGACGCTGACGGAGCCCAGCAGCGCCGCACCTACACCTCCGGTGTTGTGAAGTCCCCCATCGTCCGGCTGTGGCGGACCCCCTCCGACCTCCCGGCCGACACCGTCGTCTCCTGGCACGTCCGGGCCGTCGACGAAGAGGGCGCGACCTCCGCCTGGAGCGACGAAACCCCGGGCTTCACCTGCCGGTTCATCATCGACACGGTCAGCCCCGAGCCGCCGACGGTTGTCTCGGAGCAGTACCCGGACGACAACAGCGGCTGGCACGACGGCGTCGGTGTCTACGGCAGCTTCACGTTCGACTCCCCGTCCCAGGATGTCGTCGAGTACATCTACTCCTTCCTCGGCTCCGCACCCGAGCGAGTGCGGCCCGAGGAGCCGGGCGGACCGGTCACCATCCGGTGGATGCCGGAGGAGGATGGGCCCGACGCCGTGCAGGTCCGCGCCGTCGACCGGGCCGGGCGGTACAGCACCCTGACGACTCACGACATACGCGTCGCCGCCGGCCGCACGCCCGTCGCCCACTGGACGCTCGCCGATCCCGCAGGAGCCGACAACGCCGCCGCCGAGGCAGGCCCCGTGGCCCGCGCCGCGGACGGCGTCCTCTTCGGTGCCCCCGCTCCCTCCCGCACCGACCTCACCTCCTCCGTCACCCTCAACGGCCGGGGCAACAGCTACCTCACTCCGGACGCCCCCGCGACGGACACCACCCACACCTTCGCCCTCTCCGCCTGGGCCCGCCCCGCCGCCACCGGCACCCCGATGACGGTGGCGAGCCAGGACGCCGCCGACGGCGCCTCCGCCTTCACCCTCGGCCTGCGCCCGACCGCGGACGGGCCGGCCACCTGGGCCTTCCGCTACGGCGCCACCACCCTCACCGGCGGCACAGCCTCCGTCGGGGGATGGGCTCACCTGACCGGCCTGTACGACGCCGAGGACAACACCCTGCGCCTCTACGTCAACGGCAAGGAGGTCGCCTCCGAGACCGGCGTCGCCCTGGTGGCTGCACCTGGCGCCTTCCAGATCGGCCGCGCCCGCGGCGACGCCGGTGCGCGCTGGCGGGGCGAGATCGGCGATGTCCGCGTCTGGGACCGGGTCGTGTCCCGCAAGGAGATCGAGAGGCTGGGTTCCCGACCTGCCGAACTGGTCGCCTCCTGGGACATCGAGCGGACCGATGACGGTGTGATCCCCGACCGACAGGACGGCGACCAGCCGCTTACCCTGCACGGTGGCGCCGGGTTCTACACCCCCGACTACGAAGCCTGCCTCGAAGATCCCGAGTGTTCCGAGTTCCCGGCGGGCGCACTCGACGGCAACGACCACCTGGCCCTGGACGGTGTGGACGACTACGCCGCCACCAGCGGCCCCGTCGTCGACACCGCCGACAGCTTCAGCGTCGGCCTGCGGGTCCGTTTCGCCGACGCCACCCCCGACCGGCCGATGACTGTCCTGTCCCAGGGCGATGCCGACAGTGACGCCTACAAGGTTCGCTACGACCCGGCCGCGTCCGAATGGCAGCTGATCGTCACCCACGGCAGTGAACCGGGCGCGGCGGAGAGCGTCGTCGCCGGGCCCGGCGCTCCCACCACCTACTCCGACGAAGTGGTCTTCGTGTACGACGATTCCGAGGGACACATCACCCTGTACGTCAAGGGCGAGGCCGTGGCCACCTCGGAGTTCAACGCCTCCTGGGCCGCCCCCGGCCCGCTCCAGATCGGCCGCGGCCACACCGCGGGCGGCGGCTGGGGCGAGTACTTCCACGGCGGGGCGGACACCGTCCGCGTCTTCAACGGGGCCCTCACCGCATCCCAGGTGAAATCGTTCGCCTACCTCGACTGAGGTCCGCAGGGGCACCCTCGGGCAGTGGGCGGGACGTACTACGGGGAGGAGCCGCGGCGGCGCGGCCCCTCCCCGCTCCGGACCATGGCGGCCGAACCTCTTTTCACCGGCGCCCTGTTGGATGCCCGGGAGACGGAGACGAGGCCCTGTCACGCGCTCGCTCCAGGGCGCCCGGCTCAGCGCAGCGACGCGGTCGGCGGGCGTTCGCGCAGGGCGCCGTAGGCGAGGAAGTACGCCGGCAGGCGGTTCAGCCATCGTGAGGTCGTGAGGAGCTCGCCCAGCCGCTGGGCGCGCTTCGCGTCACCGAACGCCGGGCGGCCCGACAGGACCGGTTCGATGACGTTCCTGTGCGCGAACCGCTGCAGGGCCTGAGTCGCGACGGTGGTCGGGCGGCGGCGGCGCTGGACACGGCGCACGTTGCGCAGGCCGACCCTGCCGGCGCGCAGCGGTCCGACGAGATGGCGGGCGGCGGCCACCGCATCCTCGACGGCGAGGTTGATGCCGATGCCGAACACCGGTGACATCGCGTGTGCCGCGTCGCCGATGCACAGCAGCCCCGGACGGTGCCAGCGCCGCAGACGGTCGAGCCGCACGTCGAGAAGTTTCACCTCGTCCCACGAGCCGAGCGTGTGCACCCGGTTCGCGAGCCAGGGGACGGCGGCCGTGAATTCCGCCATGAACCGGTCGAGGCCGGCGGCACGACGGCGGCCGTCGGTTCCCTTCGGGATGAGTGCGGCGCACTGCCAGTAGTCCCCCCGGTCGATCATGGCGCTGACGAACCGGTCGCCCACGCCTCCCACGAGCCCGTGCGGATCGGCCTCCCGCCGCGGGAGCCGGAACCACCAGGCGTCCATGGGGCAGGCGAACTCCCGCAGTCCCAGCTCCGGCAACGACCTGGCCAGCGACCCCCGGCCGTCGCAGGCCACCGTGAGGGTGGCGTGCAACTCGCCGGTGCGACCGTCGGACGTGCGGTACCGGACCCCGGTGACCCTTCCCCGGACTCCCGGCTTCGTCCGGCCTGGGCGGACCTCCGTGCCCTCCGTCAGAAAGGCGGTCGCCTCGGTGTTCATCCGCAGGGAGAAGGACGGCTCCCGGCCTGCCTCGTCCGCGAGGAGGTTCAGCAGATCCCACTGCGGCACCATCGCAATGTAGTTGTACGTGCCGTGCAGCGCGCCGATGTTCCCGACGGTGACCAGCGCCCGGTCCGGGCCGAGCGGCAGCTGGACCGTCGACACCCGTCGCTGCGGCAGCCGGCCGAACCGGGCGGCCAGTCCCAGGTCGTCCAGGAGCGCCAGGGTCGACGGATGGACGGTGTCACCGCGGAAGTCGCGCAGGAAGTCGCCGTGCTTCTCCAGTACCGTGACCGCCACCCCGGCCCTGGCCAGCAACAGCGCGAGCACCATTCCGGCCGGGCCGCCACCCACGACGCAACACGTCGTCCGCTCCATGGCAACCGCTCCTTCCGATGACGTGACGCAGGTCTGCGATATGTCGATAGGTAACCTCAGGCGCCACCGCCGTTGCCTGCCGCGGCACTAGTGAAAGAACCGCGGCAGCCACTTCGCACGGTAGTCGGGGTGGCCGGCGTGTTCCGCCGCCATCTGCCGGACGGCGAAACCGAGACCGACCGCGCGGCCCGACGAGAAGTCGTGCTCGGGGCGGTCGGTGTCCTGGTCGGCGATCTCCTCGTACTCGTTGAGAAGGACCCTGTCGGTCTCGATACGGCGGCGTGTGCGTGCGGGGTCCTGGAAGGCGATGTGTTGGTCGAAGCCGTGATCCCGCAAGGTGAACGCGATGGCGCCGGACCTGTCGTGGACCTCGCCGGGCACGCCCGTCGGGCATCGCCAGCTGTCCCCGCCCGCGGCCTGCGCGAGCTGCTCCTCCTCGGCGAGCCGCGCGCGGACGAATGCGATCATGTCGGAGTTGTCTGTCATCGGGCTTCGAATCTCTCATCGTCAGGGCTGCGTGCCGGACAGGTCACCTGCTGTCCGTGACCGTTCCTTCCGTTCACCGAGGTTCACCGAGGATGCCGGACGACGATACCGAGTCGGAGGTCCGGCACCCGGGGGGACACCACGCATAAAGGTGCCCGTCCCGGCGTTCCGGCACCCGTGATCGTCGTCACTCGTACGGGACCGGAGGCAGCAGGGCCGGCCAGGCCGCCGAGTGATCACCGCCCCGTACCATCGCTGACGGAAACCCAACCCGCTTCATGACGTCGTCCGAACCGCCGACCTGCGCATACGCGCTGCCTCCCGCTCCACGCACGGAGCGGCACGGACCGGCGGGAACGGACCGGAGAGGAGAGCCGCCCATGCCTGCCGTGCGCGGAACATCCGTGGACATCCCCACCCAGGACGGCACTGCCGATGCCTACCTGGCCCATCCCGACGACGGACAGCCGCACCCGGGCGTCCTGTTCTACATGGACGCCTTCGGACTCCGTCCTCACCTGAAGGAGATGGTGGACCGCCTCGCCGGAGCGGGCTACACCGTCCTCGCCCCCAACATCTTCTACCGTCAGGGGCGAGCGCCGGTCGTCGAGCTGCCCGAATTCATCGACCCGGCCCAGCGCCCGGAGATCTTCGAGCGTCTCGGCCCGGTCATGCAGGCACTGACGCCCGATCTGGCGATGCGGGACGCCGACGCCTACCTGACCTGGCTCGCCGCCCACCCCCTGACCACCGACGGACCGTTCGGCACCACGGGGTACTGCATGGGCGCCGGTCTCGCACTGCGCACCGCCGGTACCTACCCGGAGCGGATCGCGGCCATGGCCGGTTTCCACGGCGGCCGGCTGGCCACGGAATCCGCCGACAGCCCGCACCTGCTCGCCGACCGGATCACCGCGGAACTGTACTTCGGCCACGCCGACCAGGACCCCGCGCTGCCGCCCGAGCAGATCGACCGCCTCGACCGCGCCCTCACCGCAGCGGGTGTGCGCCACCGCAGTGAGGTCTACGCCGGGGCGCGCCACGGTTTCACCCAGTCCGACACCGCGTCCTACCAGAGCGCAGCGGCCGAGCGCCACTGGAAGGCACTGACGGAGCTCCTGGACCGCACCCTCTGACCGGACCGCGTTCGGATCGCGGTCACCGGGCCACGGACATACGGTCGGCGCAGCAGCGCATACGCCCCCCACAGGCACCGCACGCGGCCTGCGAGCCGGGCCGAAGCCGTCGACGACCGGATGAGAACGCAGGACACGAGAGGATGCCGCGATGTCGGTCGAGAACACCCCCACTGTCTCCCTCGGACCCGACAGCGGCCTGGACCAGGTCTTCGAGCTGGCTCAGCAGTTGCGCGTGGACTCCGTCCGCGCCAGCACCGCCGCCGGTTCCGGCCACCCGACCTCCAGCCTCTCCGCCGCGGACCTCATGGCCGTCCTCATGACCCGCCACCTGCGCTACGACTGGCAGGACCCGAAGAACCCGGCCAACGACCACCTGGTCTTCTCCAAGGGGCACGCCTCCCCCCTGCTGTACGCGATGTTCCTCGCCGCCGGCGCCATCGACGAAGAGGAACTGATGACCACCTACCGCCGCAACGGTGCCCGATTGCAGGGCCACCCCACTCCGGTCCTGCCCTGGGTGGACGCGGCCACCGGCTCACTGGGCCAGGGCATCGCCTACGGTGTCGGGATCGCGCTCGCCGGACGCGACCTGGAGCACCAGCCGTACCGCGTGTGGGTGCTGTGCGGCGACAGCGAGATGACCGAGGGGTCGGTCTGGGAGGCCCTGGACAAGGCGGGCCGTCACCGGCTGGCCAACTTCGCGGCGATCATCGACGTCAACCGTCTCGGCCAGAGCGGCCCCACGGAACTGGGCTGGGACACCGGCGCCTACGCCCGCCGTGCCGAAGCCTTCGGCTGCCGCGCCCTCGTCGTGGGGGGGCGGGCCCCCCCGGGGGCGGGCCCCGGCCCCCCGCCCCCCCGCCGCCCGGCGGGGCCCCCCCCCCCCCAAGCCGCAAAACCG
>NZ_JBFAWU010000019.1:0-150883 GCF_040680455.1 Streptomyces sp. NPDC052052
GCCGTGCCCTTCTACGAACGCGCGCTCGCGGGGGCGGAGGCGCTCGACGTCGAGGACCGTCACGGGGTGTATCTGGGTTCCGGGCCGCCTGCGTCATGCGCGTCGTTCTAGGAAGCCGCGCCGACGACGTCCTTCTCCTCGGCGAAGTGGCACGCCGACTCGTGCGAGGCCGGGGTGTTCGCGGACTTGAAGCGCTCGGGGACCGCCAGCAGCGGCATGTCCGTGGCGCACTTGTCCTGGGCCTTCCAGCAGCGCGTGCGGAAGCGGCAGCCCGACGGCGGGTTCGCCGGCGACGGGACGTCACCGGAGAGGATGATCCGCTCGCGACGGTCGCGGGCATCGGGGTCCGGGACCGGGACCGCCGACAGCAGCGCCTGGGTGTAGGGGTGCGTCGGGTGGTCGTAGATCTCGGTGTCCGTACCGATCTCGGCCATCTTGCCGAGGTACATCACACCGACCCGGTCCGAGATGTGCCGGACGATCGACAGGTCGTGCGCGATGAAGAGGTAGGAGAGGTTGAACTCGTCCTGCAGCTTCTCCATCAGGTTGATGACCTGCGCCTGCACCGACACGTCGAGCGCGGAGACCGGCTCGTCGCAGATGATGATCTCCGGGTTGAGCGCCAGACCACGGGCGATGCCGATGCGCTGGCGCTGACCGCCGGAGAACTGGTGCGGATAGCGGTTGATGTACTCCGGGTTGAGACCCACGACATCCAGGAGGTCCTGCACCTTGCGGCGCCGGTCGCCCTTGGGGGCCACCTCGGGATGGATCTCGAAGGTCTCCCCGATGATGTCGCCCACCGTCATCCGGGGGTTCAGCGAGGTGTACGGGTCCTGGAACACCATCTGGATGTTGCGGCGCACGGCCTTCAGCGCGCGGCCGGACAGCTTGGTGATGTCCTGGCCCTTGTAGAAGACCTCACCCGCGGTGGCCCGCTCCAGCGTCATCAGGAGCTTGGCGACGGTGGACTTGCCACAGCCGGACTCGCCCACGATGCCGAGCGTCTCGCCCTGGTACAGGTCGAACGAGATGCCGTCGACGGCCTTGACGGCGCCGACCTGCTTCTTGAACAGAATGCCCTGGGTCAGCGGGAAGTGCTTGACCAGGTTGCGGACCTGGAGGATCGGCTCGCCCTTCGACACCGGCGCGTCGATGGCGGCCACGGCCTCCGCCTCGGTGGCCGCGTCGACGGTCTCCACTTCGGTGACGTTCGGGGTGGCGTCCACGGGCTCCTTCTCGATGTCAGCCATGGATCGTCTCCTTCCAGAAGTGGCAGGCGCTGCGGCGGCCGACCAGCTCGGTGCCGTCCTGCTCGGCCACCGGGCTCAGCGCCGGGATGTCCGTACGGCAGATGTCCTGCGCCATCGTGCAGCGCGGGTTGAAGGCACAACCCGTGGGCACGTTGAGCAGGTTGGGCGGCAGGCCCTTGATCGCGAAGAGCTCCTGGCCCTTCTGGTCCAGGCGCGGGATCGACTCCAGCAGACCCTTGGTGTAGGGGTGCGCGGGGCGCTTGTAGATGTCGTGGACCGGGGCGGTCTCGACGATCCGGCCCGCGTACATCACGGCGATCTTGTCGGCGACGTCGGCGACGACGCCGAGGTCGTGCGTGATCAGGATCAGACCCATGTTGTACTCGCGCTGAAGCTCGGCGAGGAGGTCCATCACCTGGGCCTGCACGGTCACGTCGAGCGCCGTCGTCGGCTCGTCGGCGATGATCAGGTCCGGCTCCAGCGCCAGCGCCATGGCGATCATGATGCGCTGACGCATACCGCCGGAGAACTGGTGCGGGTAGTCCGAGACCCGGGCCTTGGCGGCCGGGATCTTGACCTGGTCCATCAGCTCGATGGCCTTGGCCTTCGCGTCCTTCTTGGACATGCCCTGGTGGACCCGGAACATCTCGCCGAGCTGGTAGCCGACGGTGAGGACCGGGTTCAGCGAGGAGAGCGCGTCCTGGAAGATCATGGCGATCTTCTGGCCGCGGATCTGCCTGCGCTCCTCGTAGGACATCTTCAGCATGTCCTGGCCGCGGAAGAGGATCTCGCCCTGCGGGATCTTGCCGGGCGGCATGTCGAGGATGCCCATGACGGCCTGCGCCGTCACGGACTTGCCGGAGCCCGACTCACCGAGAACGGCGAGCGTCTCACCGGCGTCCACGCTGTAGTTGACGCCGTTGACGGCCTTGACCACACCGTCGCGGGTGTGGAACTCCACATGCAGGTCGCGGACTTCGAGCAGCGGGCCGACGTGGTCGTCGTCACCCGAGCGGGGGGCCGAGACGTCGGCGGTCTTGTCGATGGTAGTCACGTACGCCCTCCTTATCGCGTCTTCGGGTCGAGGGCGTTACGGACGGCTTCGCCGAGCATGATGAACGCCAGAACGGTGATGCTGAGCATGATCGACGGGTACAGCAGGATGTGCTGTGCGACGCGGATCTGGCTGGCCCCACCGGAGATGTCGATGCCCCACGAGACAGTCGGGGAGGCAAGACCGAGACCGAGGTACGACAGCGTCGCCTCGGCCGAGATGTACACACCGAGCGAGATGGTCGCGACGACGATCACCGGAGCCATGGCGTTCGGCAGGATGTGCCGGAAGAGGATCCGGCCGGTGCCGGCACCCAGAGCCCTGGCGGCCTGTACGTAGTCCGACTGCTTGATGGTGATGACCGCACCACGCATCACACGCGCGATCTGTGTCCAGCCGAGGAACGCCAGGGCGAGGACGACGACCCAGACCGTGCGGTCGGTGAACGCCTGAAGGACCACCATGGCGCCGAGCAGGAACGGCAGCCCGAGGAAGATGTTGGTGAAGCCGGAAAGGAGGGCGTCGACCCAGCCACCGAAGTAGCCGGACACCATGCCGATCAGGCCGCCGAACACGGTCACCAGCACGGTGACGGAGATACCGACGATCACCGAGGCACGGGTGCCGTAGATGAGACGTGCGTAGACGCTGCGGCCCTGGACGTCGTAGCCCAGCCACTCGGGCGAGCCGACCTTGCCGAGCTCGGGCTTGCCCAGGTAGTGGTGCACCAGGTCGCCCGAGGTCGGCGACGCACTGGTGAACAGGCCCGGGAAGGCCGTCATCACGAGCAGGATCACGATGAGGAAGGCCGAGATGAGGAAGTACCAGTTGGAGCGCAGGTCGATCCACGCATCGCCCCAGAGGCTGCGGGCCTTCTCGGCCTTCACCGGCTCCGCCGACAGCGCGGTCTTCGGGTCTTCGGTCACGGGTGCGGTCTTGATCGCGTCAGGCATAACGGATCCTCGGGTCCAGGACCGCGTACAGCAGGTCGACGATGAGGCTCATGAAGAGGTAGACGAGCACCAGGATGGTGACCAGTCCGACCAGGGTGGTGCCCTCGCGCCGGACGATCGACTCGTAGATGGTTCCGCCGACACCCTTGACGTTGAACAGGCCCTCGGTGACGACCGCGCCGCCCATCAGGGCGCCCAGGTCGGTGCCGAGGAAGGTGATGACGGGGATCAGCGAGTTGCGCATCAGGTGCACACCGATGATGCGGCGCTTGGGAAGTCCCTTGGCCACGGCGGTACGCATGTAGTCCGAGCGCAGGTTCTCGGCCATGGTCGTGCGGGTCAGTCGTGCCACGTAGGCGAGTGACAGCGATCCGAGCACGATGGCCGGCGCTATCAGTTCGTCCCAGTTGGCGTCCATCGAGACGTTCGGCTCGATCCAGCCGAGCTGGAACGCGAACACCGACTTGACGATGAACCCGAGAACGAAGACCGGGATGGAGATGATCAGCAGCGTGAAGACCAGGATCACGTTGTCCGAGAGGCGACCCGCACGAAGACCGGCGATCATACCGAGGCCGATGCCGAGCACGATCTCGAGGATGAACGCCATGCTGGCCAGGCGCAGGGTGACGGGGAACGCGTCACCGAGTACGTCCGTGACCGGCCGGCCGCTGGCTATCTGCGTGCCGAAATCACCGTGCAGGACGATGCCTGTCATGTAATTCCAGTACTGCTGCAGGATCGGCTGGTCCAGCCCCAGTTGGTGCCGCATCGCGGCCAAAGTAGCAGGGTCCGCACCCTTGTCCCCGAAAAGTCCCCGCACGGGGTCGCCGGGCAGCGTGTAGACCATCAGGAATATCAGCAGAGTTGTCCCGATGAAGACCGGGATCATCTGGAGCAGTCGTCGTGCGACATAGCGCCCCATGGTGCCTCCATGTAAGTGGCAAGCGGCAACCGACAGGCCCTCCCCCGTCACCGGCCCCAGTGGGGTCATCGGTGACGGGAGAGGGCCCCCCGGCCACGGCGTGCAGGCTGGTGCGAAACCGATGTCAGTGTCGGTCCCGCACCGGCCCGCGGACTACGTCGTCGGTTACTTCTTGACCTGAACGTCGGTCAGGATCGGGTCGCCGTCCTGGGCGTACTTGACGTTCTGGACCTTCTCCGAGTAACCGGCGTTGACCTTGTAGTACCAGAGCGGAATGGTCGGCATGTAGTTGACCAGCTCCTTCTCCACCTCCTGGTACCCCTTGACCGACTCGTCGAGCGTGGCGGCGGAGTCCGCGGCCGCGATCTTCTTGTCGAGGTCCTTGTTGGAGAAGAAGCCGTTGTTGCCGGCCGCTCCGGTGCGGAACAGGTCGCTGATGAAGTTCGCGTTCACCGGGTAGTCGAGCACCCAGCCGCCGCGGTAGAACGACTTGACCTGCTTGGCGTCACGGGCGTTCAGGTCGGCCTGGAAGTCGGCCTTCGAGTCGCCGGCGCAAGCGACACCGGTCGCCTGGGTGATGCTGTTGCAGACAGCCTCGACCCATTCCTTGTGGCCGCCGTCGGCGTTGAACTGGATGTAGATCTTGTTACCGGGAACACCGCCGCCCTCCTTGATGAGAGCCTTGGCCTTCGTCGGGTTGTACGTGGTGACGTCACCCGCGACGTTCGGCTGGTAGCCGAGAACACCCTTGGCGACCCAGCCCGTGGCCGGCTCGCGGGTGCCCTGGAGCACGGTCTTGGTGATCGTGTCCCGGTCGATGGCCATCGACAGGCCCTGCAGGACCTTCGGGTCGGTGTCCTTCCACTGCTTGGTGTACATGGCGACACCGAGCGTCTGGATCGCGGAGTACGCCTGGGACACCGCGCGGTCACCGAGGTCGGACTTGTAGACCGGGAGGTCCTTCGGCGCGATCTGGCGGAGCACGTCGACGTTGCCGGACTTCAGGTCCTCGTAGGCGGTCTCGAGGGTGGTGTAGTTCTTGAAGATCACACCACCGTTCTTCGCCTTGTCGGGACCCTGGTAGTCGTCGTTGCGGACAACCTTGATCTGCTTCTTGTGGTCCCAGCTGACGAACTTGTACGCGCCGTTGCCGACCGGCTTCTCACCGGCGGCCTTCGGGTCCGCGTAGAAGGACTCGGGCAGCGGCGAGAAGACCGTGTAGCCGAGCTTGTACGAGAAGTACGGCAGCGGGTTGTTGAGCTCGATGGTGAAGGTCGAGTCGTCGATGACCTTCAGGCCCGACATGGCGTCGGCCTTCGGCTTGGCCTTCTCGCCGTCGGGGTGGACGTCGGAGAAGCCCTTGATGTCGGCGAACCAAGAAGCGTTGGTCTGGGCGTTCTCGATGTTCGCGGCCCAGTTCCACGCCTTGACGTAGGACTCGGCGGTGACTGCCGTTCCGTCGTGGAACTTCCAGCCGTCCTTGAGCTTGACCGTCCAGAGCTTGCTGTCCTTGGTGTCGACCGACTCGGCGTTGACCATGACGAGCTTGCCGGACGCGTCGTAGTCGACGAGCTGCGAGAAGATCGCGTCGGTGACGATGCTGCCGTTCGACTCCATCGTGTTCGCCGGCTGCAGCGGGTTCTGCGGCTCACCGACCTCGACGGAGAAGATGCCGTCGGCGTTGACCGCGCCCTTGGCACTGCTGCCGTTGTCCTTGCCGCTGTCGTCGCCGCCACCACAGGCGGTCGCAGCCAGGGCGATGAGTGCCGCTCCCGCGACCCACTTGGCGCTCTTGGCACCACGCATGGGTTTCCTCCTCATGAGTCCACTTTTGACTACAAGAGGGGCACTGGACCGATACACCGACACCCCTGACGGTGATCGTTTTCAGTGCCCCGAGTGTGCTCGTGAGTCGGCACTCCCCACAGTGCGTGACCCATTGACCCGAGCTCAATGCAGCCAACTATTAAGTACAGCCGGGCTGTAAACCACACTTAAAGGGTCTCGGTTTGACAACATCGAGAAGGCATGGATGACCGAAATCCGGACAAACCAATCCCAGACAGACAGGCTCGAAACGGACTGTTAACACGCGTTTCGGAGAGCGACGGTCGATAACCGGACGCCTCGGGCAGAAAATCGGGTTGACGAGAAGACCCGGACTCCCCATGTGAACGGGAGCCCGGGTCTCATGTCAATGGCTGGGACGATTCTTCCTGAGGATCATCCCTCGGGAGCCTGGTCAGCGCTTGGCGCGCGACGCGGCGCGGCCGCGCTCCTTCTGGTCCAGGACGACCTTGCGGATACGCACGGTCTCCGGGGTCACCTCGATGCACTCGTCCTCGCGGCAGAACTCCAGGGACTGCTCCAGGGAGAGCTTGCGGGCCGGCACCACGTTCTCCGTGGTGTCCGCCGAAGCCGCACGCATGTTGGTGAGCTTCTTCTCCTTGGTGATGTTCACGTCCATGTCGTCGGCGCGGGAGTTCTCGCCGATGATCATGCCCTCGTAGACCTCGGTGCCGGCCTCGGTGAAGATGACACCGCGCTCCTGGAGGTTGACCATCGCGAACGGCGTCACCGTGCCCGCGCGGTCGGCGACCAGCGAACCGTTGTGGCGGGTGCGCAGCTCACCGCACCACGGCTCGTGGCCCTCGAAGATCGAGTGGGCGATGCCGGTGCCACGGGTCTGGGTCAGGAACTCCGTGCGGAAGCCGATGAGGCCGCGGGACGGAACGACCCACTCCATCCGGACCCAGCCCGAGCCGTGGTTCGTCATCGTCTCCATGCGGCCCTTGCGGGTCGCCATCAGCTGGGTGATGGCGCCGAGGTGCTCCTCGGGGGAGTCGATCGTCATGCGCTCGACCGGCTCGTGGGTCTTGCCGTCGATCTGCTTGGTGACGACCTCGGGCTTGCCGACCGTGAGCTCGAAGCCCTCACGGCGCATCTGCTCGACGAGGATCGCCAGGGCGAGCTCGCCACGGCCCTGGACCTCCCAGGCGTCGGGACGCTCGGTGTCCAGGACGCGGAGCGAGACGTTACCGATCAGCTCACGGTCGAGGCGGTCCTTCACCTGGCGGGCGGTGACCTTGTGACCCTTGCCGCCCTTGCCGACGAGCGGCGAGGTGTTCGTGCCGATGGTCATCGAGATGGCCGGCTCGTCGACCGTGATCAGCGGCAGCGCGATCGGGTTCTCGGGGTCGGCCAGGGTCTCGCCGATCATGATGTCCGGGATGCCGGCGATGGCACAGATGTCACCCGGGCCCGCCTTCTCGGCCGGCTTGCGGGTGAGCGCCTCGGTCATGAGCAGCTCGGTGATGCGGACGTTGGACATCGAGCCGTCGCGCTTGATCCAGGTGACGGTCTGGCCCTTGCGCAGCTCGCCCTGCTCGACGCGGCAGAGCGCGATACGGCCGAGGAAGTTGTCGGCGTCCAGGTTGGTGACGTGGGCCTGCAGCGGCGCGTCCTCGTCGTACTCCGGGGCCGGGACGTGCGACAGGATCGTGGAGAAGAACGGCTCCAGGTTGTCGCTGTCCTGCGGAACGGTGCCGTCCTGCGGCTTGGTCAGCGAGGCGACGCCGTCACGGGCGCAGGCGTAGACGATCGGGAACTCGATCTGGTCCTCGTCCGCGTCCAGGTCCAGGAACAGGTCGTACGTCTCGTCGACGACCTCGGCGATCCGGGAGTCGGGGCGGTCGGTCTTGTTGATGCAGAGAATGACCGGCATCTTCGCGGCGAGTGCCTTGCGCAGCACGAAGCGGGTCTGCGGGAGCGGGCCCTCGGAGGCGTCGACGAGCAGCACGACCGCGTCCACCATCGACAGACCGCGCTCGACCTCGCCGCCGAAGTCGGCGTGGCCGGGGGTGTCGATGATGTTGATCGTGATGGGTTCCCCGCCGTCCTTGGGGTGATACTTCACCGCCGTGTTCTTGGCGAGGATCGTGATGCCCTTCTCACGCTCCAGGTCGTTCGAGTCCATCATGCGTTCGTCGAGGTGCTCGGCGGCGTGCGCGGCGAAGGCACCGGCCTGCTTGAGCATGGCGTCGACCAGCGTGGTCTTGCCGTGGTCGACGTGGGCAACAATGGCTACGTTACGGATGTCGTGGCGCGTGGGCATGGGTGGCTTGCGCTTCTCTCGGATCGTGGGATCAGGCGTCTCAGTCGCTCTCGGGTCCTCGTACGCCCGCCGGGCGGACACGCCACGGCTGTCCCCATGGTACGGGGCTGACAGGTCCGAGGCTTCCGGGCCCGATCCGCGAGACCGCTCACAAGCCGCTCTTCCACCGGTATCCAGCAGGTATTCAGCCGGAATTCAGCTGGTGTGACCTGGACAACGAGGCCTCGCCAGGGTGTGTGACCCGGACAACGGGGCCGCGCCGGGGGTGTGCGCGGTGGCCGGCGGGCAGGGACGGACACGGACACCGAAAGGTACCGGCGGCCACCGAAAGGTACCGCGGGACACGGAGAGACGCGCAGGACTCCCTTGCCCGCCAGGGATGCCGGCGGGCAAGGGAGGGGAGTCGGTTCTGCTGCGTTTTCGGAACCGAGGCCCGCTACTTCCTGGTGTGCGCCGGAGGTCCGGCGGGCTGCGGCGCCTTGAAGCCGATGTCCTGGTAGCGGGGTGCGCCGAAGCCGAAGGCACCGACGTTCACCAGCTTCCGGTCGGTCGCCACGAGCTGCGGGCGCTGGTAGAGCGGAATCGATCCGGCGGCGGCCCAGATCCGTGCGTCCGCCTCCTTCATCAGGTCCCGGGAGGTTTCCTCGTCGAGCTCCGAGACTGCCTGCTCGAAGAGCTGGTCGATGTGGTCCGTACCGACGCGGGTGTAGTTCTGCTCGACCAGCAGGGAGCCGTCGGTGGCCGGCACCGGCTTGGCGAAGACCGGGCGGTCGTCGGTGGCCGGGTAGGCGGTGACGGGCCAGGAGTACAGGGCCAGGTCGTAGGCGCCGGATGCGATGTGGTCCTTGAAGTAGCTGTCGTCGGAGACCTTCGTGACGGTCGTGCCGATGCCGATCGAATCGAGCATCTCCGAGATCTTCCGTCCGACCGCCCGCAGCGGCTCCGAGCCGGGGCCGGCCGGCAGGACGAAGCGCAGGGACAGCACCTTGCCGTCCTTGCCGAGCGGGCCGCGGCGCGTGTCCGGGGCCTGTGCGGGGGCTGCGGTGCCCGCGGGGGCGTAGGCGCCGGTGACGCCGTCGCGCGGCCGGCCACCGGGGGCGGCCTCGTCGGTGCCGGTGCCGGCCAGGTGTCCGGCCTGACGCCGCAGGGCGGCACTGTGGAGTGCGGCGGCGGAGGTGGTGGTGAGGACCTGGGAGCCGTCGTGAACCGCCTCGGTGCCGCCCGGCCGGTTGTCGTCGGTCCCGTGCCCGGGGGCGGTGTCGCCGGCCTTGTCGTCGGTCCCGCCGGGCTTCCCGGACGAGGCGGCCTTGTCGTCCTTGCCGGGGGTGGCGTCCTTGTCCGCCCCCTTCTTCTCCCCTTTCTTCTCCCCCTCGCTGCCCGCCTTGGCGCCGTCCTTCTCGGCCGCACCCTCCCGCGTCCAGCCCGCGTCGGCCAGCAGGGCGCGGGCCTCCTCGGCGTCCTCGCCGCCCAGTGCGGCACTGCTGTCCTTGTACGCAGGCTGCCCGGCCAGGGCCAGGTGGCTGCCGAGCGGCGTGGCGGGCAGACCGAGCGGTTTGAGCACGGTGTCGGCGAGCTCCTGACGGTTCAGGGCCCGGGCGACCGCCCTGCGCACCCGTTCGTCGGCGAGCGGCCCGGACTCGCCGTTGAGCGCGAGCTGGGTGTAGGCGGGCTCCAGCGACTTGCGGACCGCGTACACGCGCAGCTTGTCCTGCTCGCCGGTGTACGCCTCGGCGGCCTCCCTGGCCTTCTCCCTGGCCGCCTGCGCGGCCGCCGCCTTCTGCTCGTCCGAGCCGTGTGCCTCGGCCCAGGAGCGCAGGGCGGCGGCCGGACCGGACCCGGTGTCGGGGCCGGGGCCCTGGGCGAGCTGCTGTCCCTTGCCGCCCGCGCCGCTGGATGCCTGCACGATCCGCTGTGCGGTCGCGGCGTCGACGTCGGCGACGCCGACCTTCCCCTCGGCCAGGGCCTCGGCACGGTCCTGCGGCGGGACGGCCTTGAAGACCAGCGAGTCGAGCTTGGCCCGGGTGCCCCACCACCGCGGGTTGCGGACCAGGGTGACCTCGCCGTTCGCCGTGTCCACGCTGCCCAGGCCGAACGGTCCCGCGGTGGCCTTGAGCGTGGTGCGCGCCTCGTCGTTGAAGGCGCCGGGCGAGCCGGTCACCTCCTTCGGGTACAGCGGGGAGAACAACGAGCGCCAGTCCGCGTACGGCTTGGCGAAGGTGACCCGGACCTCCTGGTCGTCGGCGCCGCGCTCGATCTTCTCGATCCGCTCGTAGCCGGCGTTGCGGGCGGTCCAGAACGCCGAGTCCTTGCCGTTCAGCGCCCGCCACTGGGCCACGAAGTCGGGCGCACCGATCTCCCGGCCGTCGCTCCACACCGCCCGCGGGTTGATCCGGTAGAGCACCACCTGCCGGGGCTCGCGCTCGACGACCTTCGCGGACTTCAGATAGTCCCGGTTGATCCGCGGCCTGCCCGTTGCGTCCAGCGGGAAGAGCGTCGGCAGCACAGCGCCCGTGATGCGGGTGGTGGCGCTGTTCGCGTCGGCCTGGAAGGCGTTGAGGGTGGTGGGCGCGGCATCGACCGCCCAGTCGACCGTGCCGCCGTCGGCAACCAGGCTGCGGGCCGCGACCGCGATGTCCTGCGGGGTGGCGGTCCCGGTCGAACCGTTGCTGCCGTCGTCGGAGCTGCAGCCGGCCAGTACGGGGAGCGTCAGCACACCCGTCGTGAGGAGCGCGAGCGAGCGGCGCTTTCGGGCCGTCCCCCGCGGGACGCCGACGTGGGACATGCTGATACCTCCGGGGCCGGCCCGGGCCACCCGCACGCGAGTGTCCGGATGTGTGCGTATGTGGGGGCATATGCAGTTGATCAGATTGATCCGCCCGTCCACTGAAGGCGCCTGGATGCGGGAGACGGCGCAGACACGGCGTCGACGCCCGAAACCTCACTCGCGCGGCGGAGAAACGTGCGACAGAAGAGGTCCGCACGCTTCACCATGCAGGTGTGAGGCGCGTCGCTCCCCGGTGTATGAACACGACCACGCACGATCGCAAAACGAGCGCAAGTCATGTCACGGATACAGGACTTGACGGTGTTTCAGCACGGTTTCGAGGACTTGTTCCGACCGCCGGCCGACCGGAACGGGGTCTCGCGCGGCCGCGCGAGGCCGAGGCGGATCCGGCGCCGCCCGAAGCCGCCGCATCCGCGCCCGCACGTCCGCACCCCTCCCTGAGCGCAGGGGCGCGGTCGCAGCGCGGACGGCGTCGCCTCCGGTTGCGGTTCCGGCGACCGGGTCGGGGGTGACGGAACGTCGCCGGGTCGCGGGTGACAGAAGAGGGACATAACCTCACAAACGTGACACCGCCCCTGAGTACCCGAATATCCCTGCCGGGCCGGGCCGTTCTCGCCGTGCTGTCGGCGGTGTACTGGCTCGCTCTCCCCACCGCACCGACCGCCCGCGCCGACGATCCCGTCACCCTGTCCAAGGACGGACAGATCACCGACAGAGTGGGGGCGCTCGGCGACCGCAAGAACCAGGTCGCGGCCGCGCTCGACCGGCTGTACGACGACCAGCGCATCCAGCTCTTCGTGGTGTACGTACGGGGCTTCTCCGGGCGTACCGCGCAGACCTGGGCCGACGAGACGGCCGAACGCAACGGCCTCGGCAACGACGACGTACTGCTCGCCGTCGCCACGCACGACCGGCAGTACGCCTACACCGTCGAACAGGGCGCGCGCCTCACCGACGCCCAGCTCAAGGACGTGGCGGGCACGGCCATCGAGCCCGCCCTCAGGAAGCACGACTGGGCCGGCGCGGCGATCGGCGCCGCGAACGGCTACTCCGCCGTACTGGCCGGCAAGCCGGTACCCACACCGACGATCACCCCCGGCGCCGCCGACCCCGGATCGGGGAGTTCCGGCGGGGCGGGTGCCACCGATCTGATTCTGCCGGTGGCCGTCGCCGGCGGAGCGGCCGCGATCGCCGGCTACGCCTACACCCGGCGCAAGCGACGGACCACGACCCGCACCACCCCCGGGGCGACCGGCTGGGGACCGGCCGCCGCCGGTTCGGACGGCCCGCCCCCGGCCCCGACCCCGTTGCCGGAGCTCGACAGCCGGGCGAAGGAGGCCCTGGTCGGCACCGACGACGCGGTCCGCACCAGCGAGGAGGAACTGGGTTTCGCCACCGCCCAGTTCGGTGAGGAGGCCGCGGCCCCCTTCACCGAGGCCGTCGGCTACGCGAAGGGCGAGCTGACGGCCGCGTTCCGGCTGCGTCAGCAACTGGACGACGCCTTTCCGGAGGACGACGCGACACGGCGCCGGATGCTGGACGAGATCATCAGTCGCTGCACCGACGCCAACACCCGCCTCGACGCCGTGTCCGAGGACTTCGACCGGCTGCGCGCCCTGGAACGCAACGCTCCGCAGGCCCTGGCCACCGCCGAGGAGGCATTTCGTACGCTCACCGGCCGCGTCTCCACCGCCGAGGCCGCTCTGACGACGATGCGCGATCAGTACGCGGAGTCGGCCTCCGCACCGGTCGGCGACGCCGTCGAACAGGCCAAGGACCGGCTCGTCTTCGCCACGTCCCACCTCAACCGCGCCCGGCAGTCCATGGACGGCGGGGACAACGCCGCCGCCGCGGTCCATGTACGGGCCGTCGAGGCAGCGGTCGACCAGGCAACCACCCTCGTCGACGCCGTGGACCGCCGAAGCCGGGAACTCGCGGAGGCGGCGGGCAAGCTGCCCGCCGCGCTCACCGAGACGGAGACCGACCTGGCCGACGCGGGCGGGCTGCTCAGGGGCACCGCCGAGGGTGCGTCGACGGCGGACCTGCGGGGCCGGATCGCGCGTGCGGAGTCGGTGCGCGACGGCGTGCGGGAGGAGATGCGGGCAGGCCCGTACGACCCCATCGACGCACTGCGCAGGGTGGAGGAGGCCGATGCGGCGCTCGACGAGGCGCTGACCGGCGCCCGCGAACGGGAGCAGGGCGACGAGCGGGCCCGCTCCCTTCTCGACCAGGCGACGCTCGCCGCGCGGTCGACGATCGCCGCCGCGGCCGACTACATCACCACGAACCGCGGGGCCGTGGGCAGCCAGGCCCGTACCCGCCTCGCGGAGGCCCAGCGCCGGCTCGACCGGTCCGGCGAGCTGGCCGGCGCCGACGACCCCCAGAGCGCGCTGGCCGAGGCGCAACAGGCGGACGCGCTGGCCGGGCAGGCGCGGAGCCTGGCCGAACAGGATGTGCGGTCGTACGGGGGTCGCGGCGGCGGCATGGGCGGCACCCAGAACGGCGGCGGGGTCAACGGCGCGGTGCTCGGCGGGATCATCCTCGGCGGACTCCTGGGCGGCGGCCGCGGCGGGGGTGGCCGCGGCGCGGGCTACGGGGGCGGCTTCGGCGGAGGTTTCGGCGGGGGCGGCGGTCCGGGCAGTTTCGGCGGCGGGGGTACGCGCGGCCGACGTGGCGGCGGCGGCCGTTTCTGAACCGGGCGGTGCCGGTTGCTCCGCAGCCGCCGTCCCGGTCGTCGTCCGGCGGCGGGGGCGCCGGCCCAGCACTTCATTGGTACGCATCCACACACAGGAGAGACGTCATGACCAAGCAGACCATCCTCGGCCGGGTCACCCAGCTGGCGAAGGCCAACATCAACGCGTTGCTGGATCAGGCGGAGGATCCGCAGAAGATGCTGGACCAGCTGATCCGCGACTACACCTCCAACATCTCGGAGGCCGAGCAGGCGGTCGCCGCGACCATCGGAAATCTCCGGCTGATGGAGCAGGACCACCGGGAGGATGTCGAGGCGGCGGCCGAGTGGGGCGGCAAGGCGCTCGCCGCCAGTCACAAGGCCGACGAGTTGCGGACGGCCGGGGCTGATGCGGAGGCGGACAAGTTCGACAACCTGGCCAAGGTCGCGCTCGGCCGTCAGCTCCAGTCGGAGAAGGAGGCGAAGACCGCGGAGCCGTCCATCGCCTCGCAGACCGAGGTGGTGGAGAAGCTCAAGTCCGGCCTGGACCAGATGAAGAGCAAGCTGACGGAACTGAAGTCCAAGCGGGACGAGCTCGTCGCTCGCGCCAAGTCCGCCCAGGCGCAGAACCAGATGATGGATTCCGTCAAGAACATCAATGTGCTCGACCCGACGAGTGAACTCAACCGTTTCGAGGACAAGGTCCGGCGCGAGGAGGCGAAGGCGCTGGGCAAGCAGGAGCTTGCCGCGTCGTCCCTGGACGCCCAGTTCGAGCAGCTGGACAGCCTGGGCGACAACGCCGAGATCGAGGCCCGTCTCGCCGCCCTGAAGACGGCCTCCTGACGGACGGCACCCCGGCCGCGGCCGCCCCCACCGGTCAGTACATGCTCAGCAGCTGTTCGACCGTGGGCTCGGCGGCCGGCCCGCCGTCGGGCAGCTCCAGTTCGAACCAGACGGTCTTGCCGCGCGGTGTCCGTCTGGAGCCCCAGGCGGCACTCAGCAGTCCGACCAGCTGCAGCCCCCGGCCGCCCTCGTCGGTGTCGCGGGCCCGCCGCCGCCTGGGCTGGACAAGACCCGCGTCCCACACCTCGCACACGAGCGTACGGTCGCGCAGCAGCCGGAGCCTGATCTCCCCCTCCCCGTACCGCAGGGCGTTGGTGACCAGTTCGCTGACCAGCAGTTCGGCGGTGTCGGCCAGTTCGCCGAGGTCCCAGGCGAGCAGCTGGTCACGGGCCAGTTCCCGGGCGCGGCCCACCGAGCGGGGCTCGCGGGGCAGCCGCCAGTCGCCGACGGCGTCGGCGGGCAGCCCCTGGATGCGGGCCATGAGCAGGGCGATGTCGTCCTCGCCGTGCCGGGTGTGGAGGGTGGTCAGTACGTGGTCGCAGACGTCCTCCAGCGGTCGCCCGGATTCGACGAGCGCACCGCGCAGGGAGTCCAGCCCTTCGTCGAGCGGATGGTCGCGGGACTCGACCAGGCCGTCCGTGTAGAGGGCGAGCAGGGCGCCCTCCTTCAGTTCGACCTCGACCTCCTCGAAGGGTTCGCCGCCGACACCGAGCGGCATCCCGGGCGGGACGTCGAGCAGCACGGCCGGTTCGCCCGGATCGACCACGGCCGGAGGGAGATGGCCGGCGTTGGCGAAGGTGCACCGCCGGGT
Organism: Streptomyces sp. NPDC052052; assembly: GCF_040680455.1. Classification (NCBI taxonomy): domain Bacteria; kingdom Bacillati; phylum Actinomycetota; class Actinomycetes; order Kitasatosporales; family Streptomycetaceae; genus Streptomyces; species Streptomyces sp. NPDC052052. The sequence continues at coordinate 15,410 of NZ_JBFAWU010000019.1, forward strand.
GACCGGGTCGTAGACCGCGTACACACAGGTCGCCAGGTACACCTCGGAGAGGTCCGCGTCCCGGGACTTGTGGGCGGCGGCCCGGGAAGGCCACTGGACGCCGCCGCCGAAACCGTCGGACGCGAAGGAGCCACCACCGGGGGTACCGAGCCCGCGGGCGACCTCGTCGAGGGCGGACAGCACCTCGGCGGGTTCCAGGTCCAGCAGGGCCAGGGTCCGCACGGCGGTGCGCAGCTCCCCCATGGCCACGGCGGCCCGCAGTCCGCGGCCCATGACGTCTCCGACGACCAGTGCGGTGCGGTGGCCGGGAAGTTCGATCACGTCGAACCAGTCGCCGCCCACCTCGGTGGCCGTGTTGCCGGGGAGGTAGCGGCAGGCGATGTCCAGACCGGCGGCCTCGGGGTCGCCCGGCGGCAGCAGGCTGCGCTGGAGGATCAGTGCGCGCTCGTGCTCGCGCCGGTAGAGGCGGGCGTTGTCGATGCAGACCGCGGTCCGGGAAGCGAGTTCGGTGGCGAGTGCGCGGTCCCGCTCCCCGAAGGGTTCGCTGCCCTTCGTACGGGAGAACTGGACGAGGCCCACCACCGTGTCGTGCGCGACCATCGGTACGGCGAGCGTGGACTGGACGAAGCCCCGGTCGTCGCCGGGCACGTCCTCGACATGACCGGTGCGCAGCGCGATGGCACAGGGCGAGTTGAACGAGAAGCGGTGGACGGCGCCGAGCGCGGGCGGGCCCGGCCTGGTGGTGGGTGCGGCGGGCAGGGCGCCCGAGACCGCGCTGGCGAGGGCGACACGGCACAGTTCCGCGGAGCCGCCGACGGACTCCTGGCGGAGCGAGTCCCAGCGGCCGGGCGGGGCGTCGTCACCGGTGAGCAGCCCCTGGTAGAGGTCGACCGAGGCGAGGTCGCAGAAGCCGGGCACGGCGACGTCGAGGAGCTCGCGTGCGGTGGTCTCCAGGTCGAGGGAGTTGCCGATGCGGGCGCCGGCCTCGTTGAGCAGGGCGAGGTTGCGGCGGGCGCTGGCCGCCTCGCGGGCGGCGATGTGCCGTCGCGTCACGTCGGTGGCCAGTCCGGCGATGCCGATGGGGCGGCCCGATCCGCTGTGCACGCGGTAGAGGTTCATGGACCAGTGGCGGTTCTCGGTGTCGCCGGGGGCCATGCCGACGAGCTGGAGGTCGGTCACGGAGGCGCCAGTCTCCAGGACCCGCTTCAGGGTGGCGGTGAGCCGGTCGGCCTCGGAGCGGGCGAGGTAGTCGTCGACCGTGCGGCCGCGGTGCTCGTCGGGCCGGCCGCCGAAGACGGTGGCGAAGCGTTCGTTGGCCCGTATCACCGTGAGGTCCATGCCGAAGAGCACGAACCCGAAAGGAGACTGGCCGAATATCGCCTGTGACGCGGCAAGGTCCGTCTCGATGCGACGCAGCGCGCGGACATCGACGACGATACAGATCGCGGCCCGCTCGCCGGTCTCCGTCTCGCCCGGCATCACATAGATCTCGGCGAGCCCGTCCGCGGCATCCTCGCCCGGTATCCGGAAGGGGACGAGGCCCGTCCACTCCTTGCCGTCGAGGATCTCGCCGACCCGGCGGTGACCGTCCCTGCGCAGTTCCGCGGGCATGAACGCCTCGACCGGATCCGTGCCCACCGCCTTCTCCGCGGGAATGCCGAAGAGCCCGGCGGCCCGCCGGCTCCACTGCTCGATCAGGCCGTCAGGGCCGATCGAGAAGGAGGCGACCCTGATGTAGTCATAGATCGAGCCAGGCGGGCTGCTCTGCCACACGATGTCGCCCGTCGTCCCAGGTATTTCGCTCACGCGACCGTCCCCTCCAGCTCACACACCGGACCGGTCCTTCCCGCAGTATTCAGCACTACGACCCCTACCGACACGGCGTTCACGATCACAGCACGGTCTCAGTCCCTTTCAGCCAGGTTCCGAGCCTCCGGTGATCGCTGTGCGTCCCACCCCTCTCCTAACCAGGCAGGGCCAACTCGAACCACACGGTCTTGCCGGTCTTTCCTCGCCGGGTCCCCCAGCGGCGAGCGGAACAGGCCACGAGCTGCAGCCCTCTGCCGCTCTCGTCATCGGGTCCCGGCCTGCGTTCGGTGGGCGGATCCGGAAGCGGATCGGAGACCTCCACGAGCAGTCCGGGGCGGGCCGCGGGGACGTGGCCGTTGGGATGGGGGCGCCGGAGCCGTACCCCGATGGGGCCCGATGTGTACTGCAGGGAGTTGGTCACCAACTCGCTGACCAGCAGAACTGTCATGTCTCCGACGGCGGCGTCGAGCCCCCAGCCGCGCAGCGTCTCATGGACGGCATGCCGCGCGGTGCGTACGGAATCCGGCACAGCCGGAAAGGTCCACTCGGCGCAGTCGTCTTCGGTGTCGGTCACGCCGATCACTTCCCAAGACCAGCAACAGGGCACCTCGCGTACGGGCACAGTGAGGCACATACCCGGCATTCGGGGCAAAATATCGTCCGGGTCGGCACGTGGGGCGTACGGACGTATGACTACGCATGCGAACGGATGTACGTAGAGAAAGGGGCGCACGCCCCACTGGGCACGCGCCCGCACGATCCACACGGACTCCCGGATCAGCTCGACGAACTGTCCGGCAGCCGGCGCATCGCCTCCTCGACGGCGGGCAGATCCTGCTCCAGCCAGTCGACCGCACAGCTCTCACCGGGCCCGAGCCAGCGCAGTTCGTCATGATCCTGAAGCGGTGCGGGCACCCCGGACACCAGGCGGGCCGTCCACACCCGGAGCACATATCCCGGCTTCAGCGGCCATTCACCGGGGATGCGCTCCAGCGGTTCCGCCTCCACGCCGAGTTCCTCGCGCAGTTCCCGTACGAGCGCCTGCTCACCACTCTCACCGGGCTCAATTTTCCCGCCGGGCAATTCCCACCGGCCAGCCAGCTCGGGCGGGGCGCTCCGGCGCGCGGCCAGGAGGCGCCCCCGGTCGTAGACGGCCCCGGCCACCACCACACGATCACTCATGAGCCGGAGCGTAACGCCCACCCGACCCCCGTGCCCGAGCCGCTACGACTGGGCGCCCCCCTTGACGCGCTCCACCCAGTAGAGCTGCTTGTGGCCGTGGACATCGAGCTGGTCGGCGATCCGCTGAGCCTCGCCCTGCGTGGCGTATCTGCCGACGCGGTAGCGATTGCCGTTGTCATCCTGCCGTATCACCAGCCAGAGGAGTTCGGCACCGCTTTCGTTCATCGTCCCCCTGCTCGGCATCGCGCCCCTCCCTCGCACGGCGTGCACGTTTCTGAGCATCCCCAGGAAACCGCAATACGCATATGCCGGAGCCTACCCCTGACCTTCACTCAACGGATCGGTAATGACACAAAGGGGCACTGATCCAGCCATAAAAGGGACGAATAAAAGGGGCGCACCCGGCTGGATGCGCCCCTTTTCGCACGCCTATGACGTGCCACTGCTCCGACGTGCCGTCGTCGGGCTTCGGTCACCTGACCGGAAGGTGGTACCCGACCCGGAAACGGTCTGCGGGCACCACGACGTCCGCCGTCTCCACCGGGCGACCCGATGCGTAGTACGTCCGCTCGATCACCATCACCACATGGCCCGGTACGCCGCCCAGCGCCAGGAGCTCCTCCGCCAGCCCCGGACGCGCGCCGACCTGCTCGGCCACGTTGTCCACGACGACATCGATGGCGGCCATCCGCTCGACCACCCCGCAGCCGCCCAGCGGCCCCTCCTCCGGCAGCATCACCGGCGTACGCCCCGTCACGGCGAGGGGTTCCCAGGAGGTGGAGAGCATCACCGGCTCCCCGGCTTCCCGGAAGGTGTATCGCGTGCACATCACCCGGTCACCCGGCTCGATGCCCAGCCGCTCGGCGATCTCGCCGCTCGCGTCCTCCTGCTCGCTGCGGGACTCCCAGGTCCCCTGCACCCCCTCCGCCGTCTGCTCCTGGCGGAACGGGCTGCCGCCGGCCCCGGGCTGGTAGCCGGAGCGCGCGATCCGGCGCGGGACCGGCCGCTCGCGCACATACGTCCCGGAACCGGAGCGCCCCTCGACCAGCCCCTCGGCCATCAGCACCTTGCGCGCCTCCAGCGCGACGGTGTCCGAGACGCCGTACTCCTGGCGGATACGGGCTTGCGAGGGCAGCCGTGTGCGCGGCGGCAGCGAACCGTTGACGATCTTCTCCCGCAGATCGCTCGCCACGCGCAGATAGGCGGGCTGCTCACCGAAAGTCACAAGCCACTCCCAACGGGTTGACAGTCTGCAACAGACTGGCAACCGTCGGTTGTTGGCCGCAAGTGCAGGCCAGGGTTTCACCCGAAGTGATGATTCGCCAGGGTGCGATGTGTATCCGGCCGTCGGACGGCACGCGGTCTCCCGTCACGACGGCGCAACGGCCCCGGCGCACGCCGGATGGGGCGGCCGCCGGTGCGACCGCCCCACGCGTTCAGCGGAATTGCTGACTCACAAAGCCGTCATCAGAACTGCAGGGACCAGGAGTTGATCGTCCCGGTGTCCGCCGCGGCGTCGTCGGTGACTCGCAGCTTCCAGGTGCCGTTGGCCACCTCCGAAGAGGCGTCCACCGAGTAGGTGGTCACCACGTCGTCAGCGCTGCCGCCCGTCCCGTCCGCCTTCAGGTTGTAGACCGAACCGTCGGGCGCGACCAGGTCGATCGTCAGGTCGCCGATGTAGGTGTGCGAGATGTCGACGGACACGGCCAGCGCGGACGGCGCGTTGCCGGTGACACCGCTGACGGTGATCGGCGACTCGACGGTGGAGTTGTCCGCGATCGCGTAGCTGGTCGCGCTCTCGAACTTCTCGCCGGTCGGCGGCGTGGTGGTGGAATCGCCCACGTTCAGCAGCAGGTTGGGGGAGCCCGTGCCGGGGCTCGTCACCACTCCGGAGCTGGCCGCGGAGACCAGTGCCGCGGAGACCTGGGCCGGGGTGTCGCTCGGGTGGTCAGCCAGGTAGAGGGCCGCGGCGCCGGCGACGTGCGGGGTCGCCATCGACGTGCCGGAGATCGTGCTGGTGGCGCTGTCACTGCTGTTCCAGGCCGAGGTGATCGACGAACCCGGGGCGAAGATGTCCAGCAGGCTGCCGTAGTTGGAGAAGCTGGAGCGGGCGTCCGTGCTGGTCGTGGAGCCGACCGTGATGGCCTCGGGGACCCGCGCCGGGGACTTCGAGGAGGCGTTGGTGGACTCGTTGCCCGCGGCCACGGCGTAGGTGACGCCGGAGGCGATGGAACTCTGCACGGCGGCGTCGAGCACGGAGTCCGCGTCACCGCCCAGGCTCATGTTGGCGACGGCCGGCTTCACGGCGTTCGCCGTCACCCAGTCGATGCCCGCGACGACCTGCGCGGTCGTGCCGGAGCCGCTGTCGTCCAGGACCCGGACGGCGACGATGTCCGCCTTCTTGGCGACGCCGTACGTCGAACCTGCGACGGTGGCGGCGACATGGGTGCCGTGGCCGTAGCCGTCCTGCGCGGTGTCGTCGTCGTCGATGGCGTCGTAGCCGTACGAGGCCCGGCCGCCGAAGTCGCTGTGGGTGATCCGGACACCGGTGTCGATGATGTACGCGGTGACACCCTCACCCGCGTTGTCCGGGTAGGTGTAACTCTGGTTCAGCGGAAGGTTCTGCTGGTCGATCCGGTCGAGTCCCCACGACGGCGGCGAGGTCTGGGTGTCATTGACCCTGAAGGTCCGGTTCTGCGAGACGGACTCGACCGCGGGGTCGGCGGCGAACTTCTTCGCCTGGGCCTCGGAGAGTTCGACCGCGTAGCCGTTGAGGGCGGCGTGGTACGTCTTCTTGATCTCGGCGCCGTACTCCTTGGCGAGGGCCTTGCCCTTCGCGGAGCCGGCGTCGACCGCCGATTCGTCGAGCGTGACGATGTAGCTGCCGCTGATGGCGCCCGGGGCGCCCGCGTTCTCGATCCGGCCTTCGACGGAGGCGCCGCTCGCGGTGGCGGGTAACGCCGCCGCGGTGGACAACACGAGTGCGGCGCCGGTCAGGAGTCCGGCGGCGGCGAGCCTTCGGCGCGTGTGGGGGGTATGACGCATCTCTGGCATCTGAGGGGTCCTCCTCGATTGCGGTGCACTGGTGGGGGGAGTTCCGCGTAGTGCGGAGCGGAACGGGGCAGGCCGAATCGAGCCGAGTGGACTCGAAGAGCATGGGCATGACAAGAACGCGCTTCGGATTCCGCGCCGCCCACGGCCCGGCCCGACAGCGAAAGATTGACCGATCCATAGGAATCGCACAAGGGTGCGTTGGCGGATGCCATGACTCCGCCATGCACGCGCCACATGCCTGACATGCTGAGGGGCATGGTCATGTATGTCTGCCCGCAGGACGGCACCCGCGCCGACGTCACCGCCCTCACCTGGTGCTGTCCCGAGTGCCGCGGCCCCTGGGACCTCGATTTCGAGGTGGCCGCCCCGCTCTCGCTCGACTCCCTTGCCGGGCGCGTCAATTCACTGTGGCGTTACGAGGAAGCGCTGCCCCTCGCCGCGCCCACGACCACCCTCGGCGAGGGCCGCACCCCGGTCGTCCCGCTCACCGACACGGTCTCGGCCAAGCTCGACTTCCTGATGCCGACGCTCTCCTTCAAGGACCGGGGCGCCGTGATGCTCGCCGAGCTGGCCCGCCGACTGGCGCCCGAGCGCGTCGTCGCGGACAGCAGCGGCAACGCGGGCACGGCCGTCGCCGCCTACTGCGCCCGCGCCTCGCTCCCCTGCACGGTGTACGTCCCCGAGGGCACGTCCCCGAAGAAGACCGAACAGATCCGGGCCCACGGCGCCCGTCTGGAAGTCGTCCCCGGCGACCGCGAGGCCGCCGCCCTGGCCGCCCGTACCGAAGCCGACGCCCCCGGTACCTTCTACGCCTCGCATGTCTTCAACCCGTACTTCCTGCACGGCACGAAGACCTACGTGTACGAACTGTGGGAGGACCTCGGCGGGCGCCTCCCGGACGCCCTCGCGGTACCGGTCGGCAACGGCACCCTTCTGCTCGGCGCGGCCCTGGCCACTGCCGAACTCCACGCCCTGGGGCTGATCGACGAACGGCCGGCGCTCATCGCCGTCCAGGCCGAGGCCGTGTCGCCGCTGGCCGCCGCCTTCCGCGCGGAGGCGGACGGACTGCTCGACGCCCCGGCCGGCCCCTTCTCCCCCACCCTCGCCGAAGGCATCGCCATCCCCCGCCCGCCACGGGCCGGTGCCATCCTGGCCGCGGTCCGCGCGTCGGGCGGCACCTTCCTCACGGTGACCGAGGATCAGATCCGGGCGGCACAAAGGGACCTGGCCGCCCGCGGGCTCTATGTGGAGACGACGGGCGTCGCCTGCTGGGCGGCGGTCGGCGGCTGGACGGACCGGCACGTCGTCGTGCCCCTGTGCGGGGCGGGTCTCAAGACCGGCCTGGCGGACTGACCGGAGCCGCCGCCCGTTCACCCGCGCGCCGCGCGCCGTGCACCGGCGCCCGGTGCACGCGTCCCTACCGTCAGTACGGTGAGCCTCTCCCGGGTCTGCCTCCTGTCCCTGACGTCCCTGGTCGCGGGCGCCCTGATCGCGCCGCTGCCGCCCGCCTCCCACGCGGCCACCGCCCCTCCTGCCGCGCCCACCGGCTGCGGCCGGGACACCGACCCCGCCTGGGCCCTGTCCTCCACCCGGTTCGGCGAGGCCCACGGCTACCACCCCTACGTCGGCAACGGCTATCTGGGCCACCGGGTGCCGCCCACGGGCGCCGGCTACGCCGCGCCGGGCGGGAAGAGCGGCTGGCCGCTGTTCACCCCTCGCTACGACGGCGCCTTCGTCTCGGGCCTGTACGGGCGTCAGAAGGGCCTCGCCGCGGGCCGCGAGGTCATCGCCGCGCTGCCGAGCTGGACGACCCTCGACGTACGCGTCGGCGACGAGACCTTCGGCCCGGCGACACCCCGGGACCGGATCTCGCACTACCGCCAGACGGTGTTCCTGCGCTGCGGCCTGGTCCGTACTTCGCTGCGCTGGACCACGGCCGACGGGCGGGCGACGGACCTGACGTACGAGGTGCTCGCCGACCGGTCCGAGGTGCACACCGGGGCCGTACGCCTGCGCATCACACCGCACTGGAACGGCGAGGTCACGGTCACCGGCCGCCTCGACGCGCGGGGCGCACGCCGGATCGGGCTCGGTAGCAACGGAACGTTCCGGACCGAGGGCACGGGAACGGCGGGCGCGATCGTCCAGACCCTGCGCACCGGCGCACCCGGGGCGGCGCGCACCACGGACGGTCTGCCCGAGACGAACCGGGAGAGCTCGACGAACCGGGAGAGCTCCGCGAGTCGGCTGCGCAACACCGTCCGGGTGCATGACGGGCGCACCGCCACGTTCGAGAAGTACGTCGGAGTGGACACCGCGCTCACCTCGTCCGACCCTCGCCGGGCCGCCCGCGCGGCTTCCCGGCGGGCGGCCCGGCTCGGCTGGTCCGGCGTCCTCGCCGAGAACAACGCCGCCTGGCGCCGGGCCTGGGCGGCCGACATCTCCGTTCCGGACAGCCCCGAGCTGCAGAAGTGGCTGCGCTCGGCGCAGTACGGACTGCTCGCCTCCGCCCGGACCGGGTCCCGCGACAGCATCGCCCCGGCCGGTCTGACCAGTGACGACTACGCGGGCCTGGTGTTCTGGGACGCCGAGACCTGGATGTACCCGGGGCTCCTGGCCACCCGCCCCGAACTGGCCCGGTCGGTCGTCGAGTACCGCTACCGCACGCGGGCGGCGGCCCGTGCCAACGCCGCGTCGCTGGGCCTGCGGGGCCTGTTCTACCCCTGGACGAGTGCGAGCAGGGGCGTTCTGCGGTCCGAGTGCCACAGCTGGGACCCTCCGCACTGCCTCACCCAGATCCACCTCCAGGGGGACATCTCACTCGCCGTGTGGCAGTACTACCTGGCGACCGGGGACCGTGACTGGCTGGCCGGCCACGGCTGGCCGCTGCTCAGCGGGATCGCCGACTTCTGGGTCTCGCGGGCCACCGCGAACAGCGACGGCAGCTACTCGCTCAAGAACGTCGCGGGCCCCGACGAGTACAGCAACGGCGTCACCGACGGGGTCTTCACCAACGCGGTCGCGGCAACCGCCCTGCGCAACGCGGCCCGCGCGGCGCAGCTGCTCGGCCGCCCGGCACCGGCACAGTGGGCGCGGGTCGCAGACGGTCTGCGCATTCCGTACGACCCGAAGCGAAAGCTCTTCCTCCAGTACGCGGGCTACCGCGGCTCGACGATCAAACAGGCCGATGCGGTACTGCTGATCCACCCGCTCGAATGGCCGATGGCATCCGGTGCGCGGGCGGCCACACTCGACTACTACGCCGAGCGCACCGATCCGGACGGCCCGGCCATGACGGATTCGGTCCAGGCGATCGCCGCGGCCGAGATCGGCGCAGCGGGCTGCGTCACGTACACCTATCTCCAGCGCTCCGTGCGCCCGTTCATGCGCGGCCCGTACGCCCTCTCCAGCGAGGCCCGGGGCGCGAAATCCGGTGCGCAGGACCTGCTTTCGGGGTCACCGGCCCAGGACTTCCTCACCGGGAAGGGCGGCTTCCTCCAGGTCTTCACGCACGGTCTGACCGGCCTTCGGCTGCGGGAGGACGGGGTGCGGCTCGACCCGCTGCTGCCGCCGCAGCTGGGCAGGGGGGTGACGCTGACGGGACTGCGCCACCGGGGCAGTACGTTCGACATCGCGATCGGTCCCCTGACGACGACGGTCCGGCTGACCTCCGGTGCCCCGTTCACCGTCCACTCCCCCACCGGTCCCCGCCTCCTCACCGGTTCGCTCACTCTCGCCACCCGTCGCCCCGACCTGGCCCGGACCGCGGACGCGGCGCGCTGCCGTCCGGTGACGGCCACGTCCGAGACGCCCGGCCTGTACGCGGCCGCGGCGGTGGACGGCAGCCCGGCCACGTCCTGGTCCCCCGACGGCGCGACGGGCGCGCTGACGGTGGACCTGGGACGTGGGGCCCCGGTGACCTCGATCATGCCGGAGTGGACCGACGCGCCTGTGTCCTCCCACGGCCTGGAGACCTCGGTGGACGGCAAGGACTGGCGGCCTTACCGGCCGGGGGCGACAGCCCGGTGGGTGCGCCTGACGGTCACCTCGGACGACCCGCAGAAGCCGGTGGGGGTAAGGGAGTTGAGGGTCACGCAGCCCTGAGGGCTGTCAGTGACGCCGCGGGCGTCGGCGACCGAGCAGGAGCGCACCGGTCGCGACCGCCGTCAGTGCCCCGCCTGCCGCGTAGAGGGCGGCCGATGTCCCGGTGTCGGCCAGCCGGCCGCCCGACGTCCCGGAGTACCCGCCGCCGAGACCGGGCGAGCCGAAGTCCTGCGGGGTCAGCAGGTGGGACGGGGCCGTGGTCGTGCTCGTGGTCGTGGGATCGGGGGGCGTGGGGGTCGGGGTCGGCTCGGACTCCGTCGGCGTCGGTGTGGGCTCGGACTCCGTCGGCGTGGGGGTGGGCTCGGACTCCGTCGGGGTCGGCGTGGGGGTGGGCTCGGACTCCGTCGGCGTCGGCGTGGGCTCGGACTCCGTCGGCGTCGGGGTCGGTGTGGGCGACGGCTCGGTGTCCGGGCCGCAGCTCACGTCGGCGGCGAACGGGAACTCGTGGATCTCGCCGGCCGTGACCGATCCCGTGCGGTCGCCGGTCAGCGGACCGGCCGTCAGCTCCTTCACGATCACCGTGCCCTCGATGTTGGCCGGGTCCAGGTCCGTGAGGTGCGCCCTGGGAGCGAAGACCGTGCCCTCCAGTGAGTCCCCGTCGGCCATGGTGATGGCGGTCGCGTCGGGGAAGTTCCAGAGCATGTACGGGGCCTGCTCGCCCGAGGCCCCGGCCGTATTGGGCACGTGCCAGGTGTACTCGCTGTTCGTCCCGGTCGTGTCCGTGTTCACGATGAGGGGTGTCGTCGCCGACGGACGCGTGTCGAAGACCATCTCGGAGATGTTGTTCAGCGCCTCGCCCGTCAGGTTCAGCACGTTCGTACGCCCCTCGGTCAGGTCGACGTGCACCCTGGTACCGGGCGGGATGCTGTCCGGATCGAGCGCGTTCCCGGCGTCGTCGCGCAGCACCACGTCGGTCCCACAGGTGCCGAGGGCATCCGAACGGTCGCGGTAGGTGGCGAACAACGCGTCGAGGTCCGGCAGTCCCGTGGTGTCCGTGACCGACGCGGCGCTCTGATGCGCTGTCAGCTCGATCCGTGGTGTGGAGTCGTACGCCGCTCCCTCCGCCACCGCGCGGGTGGCGGCGCTCGCACCGTTGGAGTCCCGGTCCAGGATGGAACTGCCGGTCGGGTCGCCGATCTTGAGATAACCGTTGTTGAGCACCCGCAGGACGCCCTGTGGCGCACTGCCCGCGTAGTCGACGCGCCCGCCCACGAGGAGCGCGGTGGGCTGCGTGTCGCCGGGCGCGATGAATGAACCGGTGGTGTGCAGGGCCACGTTGTACCCGGGGCCGAACGTCAGGTCCCCGCCGACGGCCACCGATCCTTCCGTCTCGGTACTGCCCAGCGTGGCGCCTTCCTGGACGAGGACGCCGAAGCCGTTGTTCCCGGCTATCGGATTGCCGGAGAACTCGGCCGAGGCGGGAACGACGGCGGCCAGACACAAGGTGCAGGCACTGGTGATGACGAGCGTGGTACGTCTCATACTGGGACGCTAAGCACACTTTTCCCGCCAATCGGGTGAAGGCGCCCCGAACCGTGCCGAGGCTCAGCCATCTGGCGTACACCGGCACGGCCCGGATTCCCGCCCGCCGCCGCGGGAGTGACCCGTCCGACGCCGCCGTGCCGTCATCCCTGACCGACATGGCTCTGCGCATCCCGGTCAGTCCGGCGAACAGCAAGCGAACGCTGGACCCGTACGTCCCACACCGTTCGGGGGCGTCCACGCACTCCACTTCGCCGAACCTGCGGGCCCGCTCGAGAGCGTGCGCCGAGAGGTCGACCGCGACGACCCGGGCCCTGCAGACCTCCGCGATCATGACGGTAGGCAGTCCGACTCCTCCGCAGCCGCGCACCGCGACCCACTCCCCCGGCGCCACCCGCCCCTGGGCGACGCGCTCCTCGCCCGTCGTCCGGGCGGCCGAATCTAGGCCCCGCTGGTGGCTCTCTCCCGCTCCGGGGCGCTCGCCGGTATCTCCTCGGCCGGCACCGGGGCGGACCCGCCCTCGCTGAGGCCGAACCTCCGGTGCAGGGTCCGCAGCGGCGCGGGCGCCCACCAGGTGACCTTGCCCATCAGCTTCATCACCGAGGGAACCAGCAGGCTGCGCACGACCATGGCGTCCATCAGGACGGCCAGGGCTATGCCGAGACCCAGCATCTTGGTGTTGGTCACCCGTGATGTTCCGATGGCGACCATCACCACCGCCAGGATCACCGCTGCCGCGGTGATCAGCCCACCGGTGTGCCGCAGACCGAAGGACACCGACCGTTCGTGGTCCCCGGTGCGGTCGTACTCCTCCTTGATCCGGGAGAGCAGGAAGACTCCGTAGTCCATGGAGAGTCCGAAGGCGACGCAGAACATCAGGACCGGCAGTGTCGTCTCTATGTCTCCGGTGCTGGTGAAGGAGAGGGGTCCGGACAGATGCCCGTCCTGGAAGACCCAGACGACCGCTCCGAACATCGCCGTGAGGCTCAGGGCGTTGAGCACGACTGCCTGAAGAGGGATCAGCACGCTTCCGGTGAGCAGGAAGACCAGGAGCAGTGTCACCACCACGATGATGCCCACCGCCCAGGGCAGCCGTTCCGCGATGGCGTGCTTGGAATCGACCAGGACGGCCGCCGTACCTGTCACCGAGGTGTCGAAGGGGGCGGGCTCGGCCCGGAGGTCCCGGACGAGCTGTTGGGTCCCCTCGCCCACGGACTCGCCCTCGGGCTGGACGTTGTAGTAGGCGAACCGGCCTGCCGTGATCGGGCCGTCGACCCGCTGCACACCGGGGAGTCCGGCGATCCTGTTGCGATACTCGGCGTACTGGGTCTGCGTCGCAGGCCCCTCCACGAGCACTTCGAGGCCGCCGCCCGGACTCCCGGGGAAGCCGTCGCGGATGTGCTGCTGGACGATGTGGGACTCGGCGGTGGCGGGCAGCTGGCGGTCGTCGGCCGTACCGAACTTCACCCCGAGGAAGGGCAGACCGAGCAGGACGAGGCCCACGGTGGTGACGAGGGCGAACACCGGTGCCCGCCGCATCACGAGGGCCGCGAACCGGCCCCATCCGCTGCCGGATTCGGCGGACGCCGATGCGGTTGGTGTTGAGGACGCGGTTGCTGACGGCGCTGCCTGCTCACCCGGGCGGCCACGACGGGGGTCGCCGGAGTCCTCCTCCGAGCGCGCATGCACCCGCCCGCCCCCGCGCCGCAGCAGTCGGCGCAGGTCCAGGGCGTCGACCCGTGGTCCGAGCAGCATCAGCGCGGCCGGAAGCAGGATCAGTGCGGCGGCCGCCGCCAGCAGCACCACGGCGATCCCCGCGTAGGCGAACGAACGCAGGAAGTACTGCGGGAAGACGAGCATCGCGGCGAGCGACACCGCCACGGTCAACGCGGAGAACAGCACCGTGCGGCCGGCGGTGCGCAGCGTCGCGCCCACCGCCGAGCGGGGCGCGGCCCCGGCGGCGAGCTCCTCCCTGAACCGGCGCACGATGAACAGCGCGTAGTCGATGGCGAGTCCGAGACCGAGAGCCGTGGTGAGATTCAGGGCGAAGACCGAGACATCGGTGAACTCGGTGATGCCACGCAGCACGGCGTTCGTCCCCAGGATCGCGACGATGCCCACGCCGAGCGGCAGCAGGGCGGCGACGGCGCTGCCGAAGACCATGATCAGCAGCACGAGCGTCACCGGCAGGGCGATCAGCTCCGCCCGCAGGAGGTCCTCCTGGATGATCGTCTGCATCTGGTGCCGTACGGCGACCGGGCCACCGACCGAGACCTGCACCGGTCCGTGTGTGCCGCGGTAGACCGGGGCTATCCGGTCCAGGACCTCGCCCATCGCCCGCTCGTCCCCTTCGATCCGGGCGGCGATCAGCGCCTCCCGCCCGTCCTCGGCACGCAGCGCGGGTGACGTGCTCTGCCAGTACGAGCCGACGCCCGTGATGCCCTCCTCGGCGGCGAGCCGCTCGGTCAGCCGGGTCGCCGCGGCAGCCACCGCGGGATCGTCGACCGAGGTGGTGCCACTGTCCACGAGCAACAGCAGATTCGGCTGGGAGGCAGGGAACTCCCGCTCCAGCACCTTGGTCGCATAGGTCGACTGGCCGTCCGGAGCCTCCCAGCCCCCACTGCCGAGACGGTCGGCCACTCCACTGCCCACGAACACGGCGAGCGCCGTGATCACCAGCGCCGCGAACAGGGCGAGCCGTGGTCGCGCTGTGACGAAGCGGGTCCAGCCCCCCAGACGCTGCGGGCCATTGGCCTCAGGCATGGCACGGTGCCCCTTCCCCCCGGATCCGGCGGCGCGAGGCGGCCAGAGACGGCGGCGCAGGGCAGCATGGATCAGTCGTTGCCGATTAGGCTGGCAAACACGAGCCATCGCTCGCATTTCCTCAAGAATGCGAGCGACCGCTCGCGTTTGTCAATCGCATCATGAAAGCTGGGGATTGACCGTGTCGGAGGCCAGAGGAACGGGCGCCGGGACAGGCGCCGGGGCGGGCACTGGAGGCAGCACGGGCGCACGGCGCACCAAGGGCACGGGAGCCACCCCCCCGAGCCCAGGAGGCAGCGCCACCAGCACCGGCGGCACCCCCGCCGAAGCAACCCCGGGCGCCCCTCGCCCACGCCGCCGCCAGGCACGCGGCGAAGCCCGGATCGCACAGCTCCTCAGAGCGGCGGCCAACGTCTTCTGCACCACCGGCTACACCGCGGCGAGCACCAACGCCATCGCCCGCGAGGCCGGCGTCTCGCCGGGCACGCTCTACCAGTTCTTCCCCAACAAGGAGGCCATCGCCGTCGAGCTCGGCGACCAGCTCCTCAACCGCTGGCGGGAGACGTACGGGGCCGCCTTCCTCCCCGACCACCTCACGCTCCCGCTGGACCGGATGCTCGACGCCGTACTCGACCCACTGATCACCTTCAACTGCGAGAATCCGGCGTTCACCGTCCTGATGCAGGGCTCCGAGACCCCCGGAACGATCCATCAGGGGCACGAGGCGCTGCACACGGCCGTACTCGACCGCATCGAATCGATCCTCACCAGTCAGCTGCCCGACACTCCGCCCGCCCAGATCACCCGCATCGCGAACATGATCCTCACCCTGTTCAAGGGCGGACTCGATCTGATCATGACTCACGAGGGCGAGGAGAGGGAGGCGTACATCAGGGAGCTGAAAGCCGTGCTGTTCCGCTACCTGGAGCCATGGGCCGACATCGCCGCGCCGCCCGCTCCCCCGAGCACCCCGTGACACATGCCCCCCACTCACCCCGACCGGACCACCGGACACGCACATTCATACCCCCTAGGGGTATAGTGTGATGAGTGTCGGGCACATCGGGCCCCACCCGGGCCTCCGACACCTCATCCCTGCGTCATCCCTGCGTTCGCCAAGAAGGAGAACACCATGTCCGCCGAGACCCAGCTCCCCCAGGCCAACGGCTCCTGCTGCTCCCCCGGCGGCGCCTGCCACGACAGTGCGGGCTCCGACGCCCCAGCAGGCGCGGTGACCACCGTCTACCAGGTGTCCGGCATGACGTGCGGGCACTGCGAGGGCGCCGTCTCCGAGGAGATCTCCGGCATCGAAGGCGTCACCTCGGTGAAGGCCGTCGCCTCCACCGGCCAGGTCACCGTCGTCTCCCGGACCCCGCTGGCCGACGACGCCGTGCGCGCCGCGGTCGACGAGGCCGGCTACGGGCTCGTCGGCCGGGCCTGATCGCCCTCGGGGCGCATCGGGCTGAGCCCCCTACGCCCATCGCCACCGGATACATCGGCATCGCCTCCTCCGCCGCCGGGCCGGAACCGACCAGCGGATACTGGTGGGGTACGGCCCGCTCGGCATTTCGGGAGTTCAGCCATGCACAGCGCAGCAGAGACCGCGACCCCGGCAGCGGAGAGTTCGCGGGCCGAACTCACCATCGGCGGGATGACCTGCGCCTCCTGCGCCGCCCGCATCGAGAAGAAGCTCAACCGGATGGACGGTGTCACCGCCACCGTCAACTACGCCACCGAGAAGGCTCGCGTGGCCTTCGGCCCGGGTACCGATCTCACGGATCTGATCGCCACGGTGAAGAAGGCCGGCTACACCGCGGAGCCGGTACGCCACCTCGCACCGGAAGCTCCTCCCACCCCGGCCTCGTCCCCGGACGGCGAAAGGGTCACCCCGGACAGCGCCTTTGCGAACGCCGCGGAGGAGGGCGCTGCCCACAGCGCCCCGGTCCGCGCCGAGCAACCCACCGAGAGCCGGACAGCCACCGAGACCGGCACCAGAGCCGACCTCGACACTTCCACCGAGGCCCGCGCCGAAGCCGACGCAGCGGCCCGAGCCCAAGCCGAAACCAAGGCCCGAGCCGATACCGAGGCCCGAGCCCAAGCCGACGCAGCGGCCCGCGCCCAGGCCGACGCAGCGGCCCGCGCCGACGACTCCGCCAAGCGGAAGGCCGTCGACGCCCTCGCCTCACTCCGTCAGCGCCTCGTCGTCTCGGCGATCCTCGCCGTCCCCGTCATCGTGCTCGCGATGGTCCCCGCCCTCCAGTTCGACTACTGGCAGTGGCTCTCCCTGACTCTGGCCGCCCCCGTCGTCGTCTGGGGAGGACTGCCGTTCCATCGCGCCACCTGGGCCAATCTCCGGCACGGCGCGGCCACCATGGACACCCTGGTCTCGATCGGCACCCTCGCCGCCTTCGGCTGGTCCCTGTGGGCACTGTTCCTCGGCGACGCGGGCATGGCCGGAATGCGGCACGGCTTCGACCTCACCGCCTCGCGTCACGGCGCCTCCTCGACCATCTATCTGGAGGTCGCCGCCGGGGTCGTGACCTTCATCCTGCTGGGCCGCTATCTGGAGGCGAAATCCAAGCGGAAGGCCGGTTCCGCCCTGCGCGCGCTGATGCACCTGGGCGCGAAGGACGTCTCCGTGCTCCGAGGCGGAACCGAGGTGCGCGTCCCCGTCGCCCGGCTCCGGGTCGGGGACCGTTTCCTGGTCCGCCCCGGCGAGAAGATCGCCACCGACGGCACCGTCGTCGAGGGCACCTCGGCCGTGGACGCCTCCATGCTCACCGGCGAGTCCGTCCCGGTCGACGTGGGCGTCGGCGACACCGTCACCGGGGCCACCCTCAACGCGGGCGGCCGGCTCGTCGTCGAAGCCACCCGGATCGGCGCCGACACCCAACTCGCCCGGATGGCGAAGCTCGTCGAGGACGCCCAGAGCAGCAAGGCCGCCGCGCAGCGCCTGGCCGACCGGATCTCCGCCGTCTTCGTCCCCGTGGTGCTGGTCCTCGCCCTGGCCACCCTGATCACCTGGCTGCTGATCACCCACGACGTCACCGCCGCATTCACCGCCGCGGTCGCCGTACTGATCATCGCCTGCCCCTGCGCCCTGGGCCTGGCCACCCCCACCGCCCTCATGGTCGGCACCGGACGCGGCGCCCAGCTCGGCATCCTCATCAAGGGCCCCGAAGTCCTGGAGACCACCCGCCGCGTCGACACCATCGTCCTCGACAAGACCGGCACCGTCACCACCGGAAAGATGACCCTGCTCGACGTACACACCGCCGACGGCACCGACGAACACGACGTCCTCCGCCTCGCCGGCGCCCTGGAACACGCCTCCGAGCACCCCATCGCCCGGGCCGTCGCCACCGGAGCCACCGAACGCACCGGCGCACCCCTGCCCACACCCGAGGACTTCACCAACGTCGCGGGCCTCGGCGTCCAGGGCATCGTCGACGGACACGCCGTCCTCGTCGGCCGGGAACACCTGCTCGCCGACGCGGGCATCGACATTCCCTCCTCCCTCTCCGACGCCGTGGCCGACGCGGCGGCGCGGGGCCGGACCGCGATCATGGTCGCCTGGGATGGGCAGGCGCGTGGCGTCCTCGCGGTCGCCGACGCGGTCAAGGAGTCGAGTGCGGCAGCCATCGCCGAGCTGCGCCGGCTCGGGCTCCACCCCGTTCTGCTGACCGGCGACAACCGCGCGGTGGCCGACGCCGTGGGCCGCACCGTCGGGATCGACGAGGTCCACGCCGAGGTCCTCCCGGACGAGAAAGTCCACGTCATCGAGCAACTGAAGGCCCAGGGGCACGCCGTCGCCATGGTCGGCGACGGCGTCAACGACGCGGCGGCACTCGCCACCGCCGACCTGGGCCTGGCGATGGGCACCGGCACGGACGCCGCCATCGAGGCGAGCGACCTGACTCTCGTTCGTGGAGATCTCAAGGTGGCGGCCGACGCGATCCGGCTCTCCCGACGCACCCTGGCCACCATCAAGGGCAACCTCTTCTGGGCATTTGGTTATAACGTTGCTGCACTACCCCTTGCGGCATTTGGCCTGCTCAACCCTATGATTGCGGGAGCGGCGATGGCGTTCTCATCGGTCTTCGTCGTGACCAACAGCCTGCGCCTGCGCGCCTTCACGTAACTTCCACAAAGAGATTTAGATCACACCGCTTTCAGGGTAACCATTCGGCGGGTTCGCAAGTCTTAGAGTGCGATGCCATGGATGTCTTGGGGGACGTCCATCGGAGCGTCTTGGGGGACGCTTCGGGCAAGCGTTTGGCCGGGGGACGTGCACCGGGGAGCTTTGAGCGGCCCTTCCGTGCGTGCGTACCCCGGCGGACCGCATGGAGATACAAGTGAAGAGCGCAACTCGCAACAGATGAGGAGCGCGCAGGAGCTTCGGCTCCCTTGGACGCCCGGCCGGATCCCGTGGGGGGAATCCGCTCCGGGATATGGGAAGCGCCTCGCTGTCGGCCCGTGGGGGGATCGATGGCGAGGCGCTTCTCTCTCTGCCGTCCCGCGGCAGTCCGGCCCCGAAGAAGACACCCGGGGACCCCAGGGCCCCCCAGGCGCACCCCACGAGTCGCGCCGGACACGCAAATCGCCCCGGACACCGCGCTCTGTACGAAAGCGCGGCACTCGGGGCGAAGACGACCGGCCTCAGCGGCCGGGGTGGCGCAGAGGCCGTACGGGGCTCAGCGGCCCTCGACCGGGACGAAGTCGCGCAGGACCTCGCCGGTGTAGATCTGGCGCGGGCGGCCGATGCGGGAACCCGGCTCCTTGATCATCTCGTGCCACTGGGCGATCCAGCCGGGGAGGCGGCCGAGCGCGAAGAGCACGGTGAACATCTCGGTCGGGAAGCCCATGGCCCGGTAGATCAGGCCCGTGTAGAAGTCCACGTTGGGGTAGAGGTTGCGCGCGATGAAGTACTCGTCGGAGAGCGCGTGCTCCTCCAGCTTCAGCGCGATGTCGAGCAGCTCGTCGGACTTGCCGAGCGCGGACAGCACGTCGTGGGCCGCAGCCTTGATGATCTTGGCGCGCGGGTCGAAGGACTTGTAGACGCGGTGTCCGAAGCCCATCAGCCGGACGCCGTCCTCCTTGTTCTTCACCTTGCGGATGAAGGAGTCGACATCGCCGCCGTTGGCCTGGATGCCCTCGAGCATCTCCAGCACCGACTGGTTGGCGCCACCGTGCAGGGGGCCCCACAGCGCCGAGATGCCGGCGGAGATCGAGGCGAACATGTTCGCCTGGGAGGAGCCGACCAGGCGCACGGTGGAGGTCGAGCAGTTCTGCTCGTGGTCCGCGTGCAGGATGAGCAGCTTGTCGAGCGCCGAGACGACGACCGGGTCCAGCTCGTACTCCTGGGCCGGGACCGAGAAGGTCATGCGCAGGAAGTTCTCGACGTACCCGAGGTCGTTGCGCGGGTAGACGAAGGGGTGGCCGATCGACTTCTTGTAGGCGTACGCGGCGATCGTCGGCAGCTTGGCCAGCAGGCGGATCGTCGAGAGGTGACGCTGCTCCTCGTCGAACGGGTTGTGGCTGTCCTGGTAGAACGTGGACAGCGCGCTGACGACCGAGGACAGCATCGCCATCGGGTGGGCGTCGCGCGGGAATCCGTCGAAGAACCGCTTGACGTCCTCGTGCAGCAGCGTGTGCTGGGTGATCTCGTTCTTGAAGGTCGACAGCTCGTCGGGCTTGGGGAGATCGCCGTTGATGAGCGTGTACGCGACCTCGAGGAAGGTCGAGCGCTCGGCGAGCTGCTCGATGGGGTAGCCGCGGTAGCGGAGAATGCCCTGCTCACCGTCGAGGTAGGTGATGGCGGATTTATAGGCTGCGGTGTTGCCGTATCCGCTGTCCAGCGTCACCAGACCGGTATTGGCCCTGAGCTTCCCGATGTCGAAGCCCTTGTCGCCGACGGTGCTGTCGATCACCGGGTAGGTGTACTCGCCGTCGCCGTACCGCAGTACTACAGAGTTGTCGCTCACGTCATCCCTCACCGACGTAGTGCCTCTTCTTCGAGGTTCCCTGACTGTCTCCACCCTCCCCCATTTGGCTCAGGAGAGTGCACTCGAGGTCGTCCATTGGACCTACTCGCGGCACTGAGTGCCGCGAACTTACTCATCCTGCCCCTTTGCCTCCGGTTCCGGAAGAGCCGCGTGACGTATCCCACCGTTTTGATCGATCATTTTTTCCGAGGATCCTCCGCCCGAGCCTCCCGACAACCGATAATCGAGCGCCGTACAGCGCCTGCCTGCGGAAACCGTGCGGACCGCCTGGCCGATCGCCTGCCGCGAGCCGACCAGCACGACGAGCTTCTTGGCTCGGGTCACGGCGGTGTAGAGAAGGTTCCGCTGGAGCATCATCCAGGCGCTCTTGGTGACGGGGATGACGACGGCCGGGTACTCACTGCCCTGGGAACGGTGGATCGTCATGGCGTACGCGTGGGCCAGCTCGTCCAGCTCGTCGAAGTCGTAATCGATCTCCTCGTCCTCGTCCGTGCGGACGGTCAGCTTCTGTTCGTCCAGGTCGAGGGCGGTGACGACGCCCACCGTGCCGTTGAAGACGCCGTTCTCACCCTTGTCGTAGTTGTTGCGGATCTGGGTTACTTTGTCGCCGACCCGGAAGACCCGGCCGCCGAACCGCTTCTCGGGAAGGTCCGGGCGGCCCGGGGTGATGGCCTGCTGGAGCAGGCCGTTGAGCGTGCCCGCACCGGCCGGTCCGCGGTGCATCGGGGCGAGAACCTGTACGTCGCGCCGCGCGTCCAGCCCGAACTTCGCCGGGATACGGCGCGCCGCGACGTCCACCGCGAGCACGCCCGCGTCCTCCGTCTCGTCCTCCACGAAGAGGAAGAAGTCCTTCAGACCCTGCGTGAGCGGCGGAATCCCGGAGTTGATCCGGTGCGCGTTGGTGACGACGCCGGACTGCTGGGCCTGGCGGAAGATCGTGGTCAGCCGGACCGCCGGAACGGGGCCGCCGTCCGCGAGGAGATCACGCAGCACCTCCCCCGCGCCGACCGACGGCAGCTGGTCGACGTCCCCGACGAGGAGCAGATGGGCACCGGGTGCCACGGCCTTCAGCAGCTTGTTGGCGAGGAGCAGATCCAGCATCGACGCCTCGTCGACGACGACGAGATCGGCGTCCAGCGGACGGTCCCGGTCGTATGCGGCGTCCCCGCCCGGCTTGAGCTCCAGCAGCCGGTGCACGGTGGACGCCTCGGCCCCCGTCAGCTCGGAGAGCCGCTTGGCCGCCCGCCCGGTGGGGGCGGCCAGCACCACCTTGGCCTTCTTGGCGCGGGCCAGTTCCACGATGGACCGTACGGTGAACGACTTCCCGCAGCCGGGGCCGCCGGTCAGGACGGCGACCTTCCGGCTCAGCGCGAGCCGGACCGCGGCCTCCTGCTCGGGTGCCAGATTCGCCCCGGTACGGATGGCGAGCCAGGCCAGTGCCTTGTCCCAGTCGACGTCCGCGAAGGCCGGCATCCGCTCCTCGGGCGTCCGCAGCAGCCGCTGCACCTGCGCGGCGAGCGCGACCTCGGCCCGATGGAACGGCACCAGGTAGATCGCCGTGACCATCTCGCCGCCCTCGGGCGACGGCACCTTCTCCCGTACGACGCCCTCGGGATCCTCGGCCAGTTCGGCGAGGCACTCGATGACCAGCCCGGTGTCGACCTGGAGGAGCTTCACCCCGTCGGCGATCAGCCGCTCCTCGGGAAGGAAGCAGTGGCCCTGGTCGGTGGACTGCGACAGGGCGTACTGGAGCCCGGCCTTCACCCGCTCCGGGCTGTCGTGCGGGATGCCGACGGCCTGGGCGATCTTGTCGGCGGTGAGGAAGCCGATGCCCCAGACGTCGGCGGCCAGCCGATAGGGCTGGTTCTTCACGACGGAGATCGACGCGTCCTCGTACTTCTTGTAGATACGGACGGCGATGGAGGTGGAGACACCGACACCTTGGAGGAAGACCATCACCTCCTTGATCGCCTTCTGCTCCTCCCAGGCCGCGGCGATCATCTTCGTCCGCTTCGGGCCGAGCCCCGGGACCTCGACCAGGCGCTTCGGCTCCTTCTCGATGATGTCGAGGGTGTCGACCCCGAAGTGCGTGGTGATCCGGTCCGCCATCACCGGCCCGATGCCCTTGATCAGGCCGGAGCCGAGGTAACGGCGGATGCCCTGGATGGTGGCGGGCAGCACGGTCGTGTAGTTCTCCACCATGAACTGCTTGCCGTACTGGGAGTGCGAGCTCCAGCGCCCCTCCATCCGCAGGGACTCGCCGACCTGGGCGCCGAGCAGCGAGCCGACCACGGTCAGCAGATCACCCGCGCCCCGGCCCGTGTCGACGCGGGCGACGGTGTACCCGTTCTCCTCGTTGGCGTAGGTGATGCGCTCCAGGACGCCTTCGAGCACGGCCATGTTGGACATGCTTCGACGGTACCGGGGAGGTACGACACCTCTTCTCGGGCCTGTGCGCCGAGGCCGTACACCGCAGCCGGGGCCGGTGCGGCCCGAGCCGGCCGGAAGGCCCTAGTGCTGCGGTGCCAGGGTGCGCAGGACGCAGAACTCGTTGCCCTCGGGGTCTGCCATGACGACCCAGCTCCGGCCAGGGCCCTGGCCCACATCCACTGTGGCGGCGCCGAGGCCCAGCAGCCTGGCCACCTCGTCCTCCGTGCTGCCGTCGATCGGGCTGACGTCCAGGTGGAGCCGGTTCTTCACCGTCTTGCCCTCGGGCACCCGGATGAACAGCAGGGTGGGCGGCATCTGTCGGGCCCGGACCTCCTCGACGGTCGGCACCCAGGAGCCGATCTCGACCTTGCCCTCGCTCCGGTCGATCACCGTGAAGCCCAGGACCTCGCACCAGAAGGCCGCGAGCCGCTCCGGATCGTGGCAGTCAACGGTCAACTCGGTGAACCTGCTTGTCATGATTCCCCCAGACATTGCGAACGAGCTCAGAGTAGGCCGCCCGTCCGACAGATTCGAGATCTTTCTGGCCGGGGAACTCCTGGACGGTGTCCGGCGCCCCGCCTCGCCGACTCACTGGTCCTCGACGTCCGGTTCCCCCGGCGCTCGTCTTCTCTGCCGACGACTGGTCCTCGTTCGTCGCCGCGATCAAGGACGGCCACCTCAACGACTGAGCCAGTCCCGCCGGAATCACTCTGCGCCCCTCAACCCGTAGACACAGACACCGGGTTGAGGGGCGCATTCGCGTACGGGCGGTCGAGCTCACCGTCACACCTCCTGCCCCTTGCCCGGTAGACCGACCACCCTTATTTTACTTGGGAGTAAGTTTACTTCCAAGTAAGGAGCTTGACTTGACCGCCTATCAGACCGTCATGGTCGGCACGGACGGCTCGGAGTCGTCGTTAGCAGCGGTCGACAGGGCGGCCCGGCTGGCCGCCGTCTGCGAGGCCGAACTCGTGATCGCCTGCGCGTACATGCCGATGCGCGGGCACGAACTCGCGCAGGCGCAGGACCAACTGGGCGCCGAGGCGTATCAGGTGGTGGGCTCGGCGCCCGCTGAGCACACCCTGCGTATCGCCACGGACCGGGCCCGCGCGCAGGGCGCGATGAAGGTGCGGTCGGTCGCGGTGGAGGACGAGCCGGTCGCCGCACTCGTACGGGTCGCGCGAGAGTGCTCGGCCGATCTCGTGGTCGTCGGGAACCGGGGCCTGCGCTCGCTGGCCGGGCGCATCCTCGGCTCCGTCCCCGCGGACATTGCCAGAAAGGCAGGGCTCGATGTTCTGATCGTGCACACCACATGAGTGCGGCAGACGCAGCGGAGGAACCAGTAGCCCCGTCCGGCGTCGAGGATCTGCGACGGATCATCGAGGAGGTACTGCTCGGCGGCGGCCGCATCTGGACGAAGCGGGACATCGCCGAACGGGCCGGGGTGGAGCCCGAGCGCACCGTTCAGATCTGGCATGCGCTCGGGTTTCCGGCGGTCGACGACGACGCGAAGGTCTTCACCGACGCCGATGTCGACGCGCTGCGCGCGGGTGAACGGCTCATCGAGGCGGGGCTCATCACCGAGGAGACCGAGACGCTGATGGCCCGCGCGCTGGGGCATCATCTGTCCCGGCTCGCCGAATGGCAGGTGCACACCCTCTGGTCCTGGGTGAATCGCGAATCGGGACTCCCTCTGGACGGCCGGGAGTTGATGGATCGCGCCGTGGAACTGCTGCCGGAGATGGAGCTGATGCAGAGGCATGTGTGGCGTCGGCATCTTGCGGCGTATGCCGGACGCGCGCTCGCCGAGGCGGAGGACCATGTCGTTGTCGGAGCGGGGCAGGGGCACGGCGGGCCCGGAGTTGTAGCGGTTGGCGGGCCGACGCTGCCTCGGGAGGGTGCCGACGTCCGTGACCTGGCGGTGGGGTTCACCGACATGGTCGGCTACACGCGAATGACCCGTGGACTGGACAACGGCGAACTCGTGCAGGTGCTCAACCGGTTCGAGGGCCTCACCGGTGATGTGGTCGCCGAAGGCCGGGGCCGGGTGGTGAAGACCATCGGCGACGAGGTGCTGTTCGTCTGCGAGTCGGCGTCCGCGGCTGCTGACATCGCCCTGGAGCTCACCGCCCGGGCCAGGGCGGAACAGAGCCTGCCGCGGGTGCGGACCGGGCTGGCCCATGGCGCCGTCCTCAGCCGCTTCGGAGACGTGTACGGGGCAACGGTGAACGTCGCGGCCCGGCTCACCGCGGTGGCCCGCCCCGGCACCGTGCTGGTGAACACCGCGCTGGCCGGTGAACTGGCCGGCCTGGCGGCATACGAACTCAAGGGACTCCGCCCGGTGTCGGTACGCGGATACAGCAGGCTGCGACCCGTGCTGCTGCGGTCGCATCGCACCCATGAGGCGGCTGCGAGGCGGTAGGCGTGCCGCCGGCAACCCGGGCCGGCAGGGTCCATGCGCCCACACAAAGCAAACGGGGTCCGGCCACAAGACCGGACCCCCTCGCTTTCCCCCGTTTCCCCCCGTCAGGGCTCCCCATTCCCCCCGGACCCCTCCCCGGAAGCACCCGACGCCAGATACGACCCGCCAGAACATGACAGGGTTGCATGTCTTGACGATCTCTTTACTTTTGTCGGTGAAAAGGCTCTCATCAGGCGTGTTCCGAGGCCCGGGACCGATACCCATCCAGCACATCCGATCCTCCGTCCGCCCGGCGCGTGCCCGCCAGGGACGTCAGCGCCACCCCGCCGACCAAGAGCGCCGCCGCGCACCACCGCAGCGGGCTCACCGACTCGTCCAGCAGCAGCGCGGCCGAGGACATCCCGAAGACCGGGACGAGCAGCGTGAACGGGGCCACCGACGAAGCCGGGTGATGCCGCAGCAGGAACCCCCAGGCCCCGAAGCCGAAGACGGTGGTGACCCAGGCGACGTAGGCGATGATCCCGGCACCGCTCCAGTCGAGCGCCGCCAGTGCGTCGGCGTCGCGGTCCCAGCCCTCGAAGAGGAGGGAGAGGCCGAGCAGCGGGAGCACAGGCACGGTCGAGACCCAGACCATGAAGTTGAGGGAGTCCGGTGGCGCCGCCTTGCGCGTCAGCACGTTGGACACGCCCCAGCAGGCCGCCGCCGCGATCACCAGACAGAAGGCGAGGACCGGACCGCCGGCGCCCTCGTCGACCGCGGCCACGGCGATGCCCACGAGGGCGATGAGCATCCCCAGCACCCTGGTCCTGCCGGGGCGTTCGCCCAGCGCGAGTGCCGCGAAGAGGGCCGTGAAGACCGCCTGGACCTGGAGCACGAGGGAGGAGAGGCCGGCCGGCATTCCGCGGTCCATGCCGATGAAGAGCAGTCCGAACTTCGCCACTCCGAGGGCGAGTCCGACCCCCACGATCCACTTCCACGCGACCTTGGGCCGGCCGACGAGGAAGACCGCGGGCAGCGCGGCGACCAGGAAGCGCAGGGCGGAGAAGAGCAGCGGTGGGAAGTGCCCGAGGCCGACCTCGATGACGACGAAATTGACGCCCCAGACGGCAGTCACCAGGACGGCCAGGGCGATGTGGGGAGGACGCATGCACCGAGGATCACCCGCTTCGACCATTTAGCACCAGCGCGGATTTCTTCATGGTGGAATTGAGCGTTGCTGATGAATCGTGAGGGGGTCAATCCATCGGAAGGCCCTGTTCCAGGGAGGTTCCGATGCTCGATCTGTCCCGACTGCGCGCGCTGCACGCCGTCTCCGTCCACGGCTCCGTCGCGGCGGCCGCCGCCGCGCTCGGCTACACCCCGTCGGCGGTCTCGCAGCAGATCAGCAAGCTGGAGCGGGAGACCGGTACGACGCTCCTCGAACGTCGCGGGCGAGGTGTCGCGTTGACCGAGGAGGCGCTTCATCTGGCCGATACGGCCGAGCAGTTGCTGGCGCTCGTGGAGCGCGCCGAGACGGTGCTGGAGGAGCGCAGAGGACTGCCGACGGGGCGGCTCTCGATCGGCGCGTTCGCCTCCGCGGCGCGCGGGCTGCTGCCCGACGTGCTGGCCGGGCTGAACCGGGACCATCCCGCCCTGGACGTCCGGCTGACCGAGGTCGATCCGCATATCTCGGTCGACCTGGTGGCCAAGGGGGTGATCGACCTGGCGGTCGCGCACGACTGGGACATCGCCCCGCTGCCCGCCCCGGAGGGCGTGGCACAGGCGGTGATCGGTGACGACCGGTGCGATCTTCTGGTGCCCGAGGGCCACCGGCTCGCCGGGCGGAAGGCGGTGCGACGCGAGGAGTTGGCGAAGGAACGGTGGATCTGCCAGCCGCCGGGGACGGTCTGCCACGACTGGCTCGTACGGACGCTGCGCGCGGCGGGCTACGCGCCGGACATCCGCCATCAGGCGGAGGAGAACCACACCCAACTGGCCTTGCTCGCCGCCGGTCTCGGGGTGGCGTTGATCCCACGGCTGGGGCGGGGGCCACTGCCGGCGGGCGTGGTGGCGGTGCGGCTCGATCCCGTACCGGTGCGCCGGTTGTACGCACTGTGGCGCACGGAGGCGGCCCGGCGCCCCGCGATCACGGCGGCGGTGTCGGCGCTCCAGGCCCACGGGGCCACGGTGGGGCTGGAGCAGGGGCTGCCCGGATTCGACCGCGCCCGCTCCGACACCGGGAGGGCTCAAAACGGTCCGAACACTTGACCGGAAGTTATTTTCTGGATATCCGTGATCCCTGGAAGTTTCTTTCACGCTCTTCTTCCACCATCACCTCGTCCCTGAGTACGGCCGAAGGAGCTCACGTGCACCACCGCCCCTCCAGACGCACCCTCCTCACTGCTACCGCCGCAACCGCCGCAGTCGCTGTCACAGGTGGAGTTCTCGCCCCTGGTGCCGTCGCCGCGCCGACGTCCGCGAGCGGCGGAAGCTACGGCTCAGCCGCCACCACCGCACGCCTCAAGCGGCTCATCTCCCGGATGAGCCTGGAGGAGAAGGTCGGGCAGCTCTTCGTGATGCGGGTGTACGGGCACTCCGCCACCGAGCCCGACCAGGCCGACATCGACGCCAACCTCTCCGAGATCGGGGTCCGTACGGCGGCCGAGCTGATCGCCAAGTACCACGTCGGCGGGATCATCTACTTCGCCTGGGCGCACAACACCCGTGACCCGCACCAGATCGCCGACCTCTCCAACGGCATCCAGAGCGCGGGTCTCGCCGGCCCGACCCCGCTGCCGGTCCTCATCGCCACCGACCAGGAGCACGGCATCGTCTGCCGCGTCGGCGAGCCCGCCACCCTGATGCCGGGCGCGATGGCGCTGGGCGCGGGCGGTTCCCGGTCCGACGCCCGCCGGGCGGGGCAGATCGCGGGCGCCGAGCTGGCCGCGATCGGCATCAAGCAGAACTACGCCCCGGACGCCGACGTCAACGTCAACCCGGCCAACCCGGTGATCGGCGTACGCTCCTTCGGCTCCGACCCGCAGTCCGTGGCCGGGATGGTCGCCGCGCAGGTGAAGGGCTATCAGCGCGGCGGAGTAGCCGCCACGTCCAAGCACTTCCCGGGCCACGGCGACACCAGCACCGACAGCCACACCGGCCTCCCGGTCATCAACCACACCCGGGAGCAGTGGGCAGAGCTGGACGCGCCGCCGTTCCGGGCCGCGATCGCGGCGGGCATCGACTCGATCATGACCGCGCACATCGTGGTCCCGGCGCTGGACCCGTCCGAGGACCCGGCGACGCTGTCCCGTCCGATCCTCACCGGCATCCTGCGCGAGGAGCTCGGCTACGACGGTGTCGTGGTGACCGACTCGCTCGGCATGGAGGGCGTCCGCACCAAGTACGGCGACGAGCGGGTCCCGGTTCTCGCGCTCCAGGCCGGCGTCGACCAGCTGCTCAACCCGCCGAACCTCGCCGTCTCCTGGAACGCCGTTCTGGAGGCCGTGAAGAGCGGCGAGCTCAGCGAGGCCAGGATCGAGGAATCGATCCTGCGCATCCTGCGGCTGAAGACGAAGCTCGGGCTGTTCGACGACCCGTTCGTCACCCACGAGGGTGTGGACCGTACCGTCGGGACGAAGCCGCACCTCGAGGCCGCCGACCGGATCGCCGAGCGCACCACCACCCTGCTCGCCAACGAGGGCGCGGTGCTGCCGCTCTCCCGCCTCTCCCACAAGAACCTCCTCGTGGTCGGCGCCGATCCGGCCTCCCCGTCCGGCACCACCGGCCCGCCGACCACCACGCTGGCGACCGCTTTCGGTGAACTCGGCTACGCGGCAACGGCGCTGTCCACCGGAACCGCCCCCTCGAAGGCGAAGATCGACGAGGCGGTGGCGGCCGCGCAGGGCAAGGACGCGGTGATCGTGGGGACGTACAACGTCTCGGCGACCAGCTCGCAGCGCACCCTCGTGAGCGCCCTCGCGGCGACCGGCATCCCGGTGATCACGGTCGCGATCCGCAACCCGTACGACATCGCCCGGCTGGAGGGGACCGGATATGCGGCGAACCTGGCCACGTACTCCTGGACCGATGTCGAACTGCGGGCCGCCGCCCGCGTGATCGCGGGACGCGCCGAACCGAGGGGCAAGCTGCCGGTGCCGGTGCAGCGCGCGGACGATCCGACGCAGGTGCTGCACCCGGTCGGTTACGGGCTGACGTACTAGAGATCCGGTAACCCGGGAAGGGGCTGTGCGGCCGAGCCGCACAGCCCCTTCCCTCTGTCCGAGGTGCGGCTACGGCCGCAGCCTGCGCTCGTTCTTCACGTCCTGCTTGTCGAGCCGGGCGTCGAACTTCGCGAGCGCCTTCGCCTTCGTCGGGTCCTCCTGCACGGCGGCCGGGGCCACGCCCGCCCAGCGCAGGATGGCGGCGGTGGCCGTCGCCTTGTCGTCCGCGTCGAGCCCAGCCACCTTGGAGCCGTGGTTGCCGCCCGCCACGGTCATGACGTAGCTGTCACGGGCGCCCGCCCCGAGCCGGAAGCGCTCGGCGCCCCACGGGTCGTTCTCCCCGTACACGTACAGCATCTGATGGGCGTTCTGCTTCACCCAGGTGTCGACGTCGCGCATCGCCGACGGCTGGAACTTCATCGGGATGGAGCGCGGCACGAAGGTGCGCGGCGGCTGGTACCCGTACCGGCTCAGATTGCCGAGCCAGGGCTGCTTGATGTCCGGCGAACCGAGCTGGGTGCCCGCCTGGTAGTAGTACGGGGTGTACCGCTCCAGGCCCTGGTCGGCGTAGGCGGAGAAGCCGGAGATCTCGTCGATCGAGTCCCATATCGCCTGGTCGGTCGCGTGGGTGGCATCGGCCGGGATGGTGTCGCAGTCGGACAGCAGGCTGTACTGCCAGAACGCCCAGACGTAGTCCATCACCACGGCTTCGTACGCCTTGTCGAGCGAGCCGACGGTGTCGAAGGTGTAGCCGTTCTCGGCGGCGTACTCCTGGTACTGCTTCTCCAGCGGCTCGCGGCGTATCAGTGCTTCGCGCTGCACACCGTTCAGCCTGTCCCGGCACTCCTGGGTGCCGACGTTCTCGAAGAAGCGGTCGTACGCCGAGTCCTCCTTGTTGACCACGTCGTTGGGCGCGACGTACGCGACGACGCCGTCCATGTCCCGCGGGTAGAAGCGCTCGAAGTACGTGGCGGTCATGCCGCCCTTGGAGCCGCCGGTGGCCAGCCAGTTCTCGGTGTAGATCTGCTTCAGCGCGGTGAACACCCGGTGCTGGTCGCTGGCGGCCTGCCAGATGTCGAGCTTGGACCAGTCGGCGGGCTCCGGGCGGGACGGCGTGAAGAACCGGTACTCCAGGGAGACCTGGTTGCCGTCGACGATCTGGGTCGGCTCGGAGCGGCTGGGGTTCGTGGAGACGTTGTAGCCGCTGGTGTAGAAGACCGTCGGGCGGGACGTGTCCTTGTGCAGCAAGGTGATGCGCTGCTGGAAGGTGCCCTGGGACGGGTGCCGGTGATCGATCGGCTGGGTGTACTCGAGGACGAAGTAGCGGTAACCCGCGTACGGCTTCTCCTCGATGAGGCTCATCCCCGGGATGGCCAGGATGCGGTCCTTGATGTCCGTGCTCGTGCCGCTGTCGACAGCGCTTTGAAGGGCTGTCGGTTCCGCGGTGGTGGCCGCCTCGGCCGAGGCGCCCGTCGCGCTCACCACACCGGTGAGCATCGCGAGCGACAGCACCCCTCTGAACACCTTGCGCATGCACCCTCCCCTTGACTCGTGGAACGTGGCTTGATTCACAACAGATTTCGTGAACCTAGCGGGGAGACACCCCGGCCGCCAGCCCCTGTCGGCAACCGCCGCCGTCAGCAGAGAACCCAGCCCGTGGAGGCGGAACGCCCCGAGATCGTGGCCGAGGCCCGGACGCACCGGTTCAGCGCATGGACCGTCACGGGGCCGGCCCGACGGGTGTACCGGCCGCTGTCGACGACCGGACTGCCGCCGCGGGCCTGGATCGTCACGGACATCCTGCGGCGCGGGCCCGGGTGCTTCGCGACCGCGACCGCGCAGGCGTAGGAGCGGCTCCGGAAGAGACGCAGTTCACCGGTCCTGAACGGGACCGTCTTCCCGGGGCGCCCGGCGCAGGGGGTCGCGGCATCGGCGCTGTTCGCCGTGGTGCCGCCGAGCACCAGACCGGCAGCGGCCACCAGCGGCAGAACGATCAGACGCGCAAGCATCCGATACGCCCGGCCGCCCCGGTCGATCACTCCGGCCTTTCCGGTCCCTCTGATCACCCGCAGCCCCCTCACCCGATCGAACACGCACGCCACCCATCGCCACCTCCCCGTACATGCGTACGACGCAGGAGGCCATCCGGAGGTTGCACCCGGCGTGCTCCGGCTCACGGGCCATCAGTTCGCCACACCATGACCCCACCAGGACAGAACCGCACGAAAGGCAGGAACTGCCATGCCCCGACTCCGTCACGCACAGCGCCCCCGAGGCCTGCGCGCCGTCGGCCGGACCCTGCTCGCCACCACGGTGCTGACCGCTCTCGCCGCGGTCCCGGCCGCCGCGGCGGCCACCCGGGCGCCGGCGATCGTCCCTGCGGCTGCGACAGGCCATGCCGTCGGCGTCCCGGCCCACCAGCGGGTCGCCCACTTCTACGGGGCCTACGTCGACGCCGTCACCGCCCGGGGCGGCGGCGGGCTCGCCACCGCCCTGAGGACCTTCTATCTGACGCCCCACCTGCGCACCCAGCTCGACGCCTGGGAGCGGCGGAACCACGCGGACGGGGTGCTCCGCGCCCAGAACACCCCGCTCGCCTTCCGGGTCACCCCGGGCGACAGCGGCGCCGGCCACACCTGGTCGAAGGTGCGGCTCACCTGGAGCAACGGCAAGCACCCCAGGTACACCTACCTGACCGTGCAGTCGGACCTGCGGACCGGCCGGATCTCCGGCATCAGCGGGTGAACCGACTGAACCGGCCGGACCGGTGGCCCCGGGCTCACACCCCCGCGGGCTCGTCCTCCCCTATGAAGGTCCGCCACAGCACCGCGTAGTGCCCGTCCCGGGCCAGGAGTTCGTCGTGCGTGCCGTCCTCGACGACCCGGCCGTGGTCCATCACCACGACCCGGTCGGCGCGGGCGGCGGTGGTCAGCCGGTGGGCCACGACCAGGGTGGTGCGGCGCCCGGTGAGACGGTCGGTCGCCTGGTTGACCAGGGCCTCGCTGGCCAGGTCGAGGGAGGCGGTCGCCTCGTCGAGCAACAGGACGTCCGGGTCGACGAGTTCGGCGCGGGCCAGGGCGATCAGCTGGCGCTGACCGGCCGAGAGGTTGCGGCCCCGCTCGGCGACCTCGTGCAGATAGCCGCCGTCCAGGGTGGCGATCATGTCGTGGGCGCCGACGGCCCGCGCCGCCGCCTCCACCTCGGCGTCGGTGGCCCCGGGCCGCCCGTACGCGATGGCGTCGCGGACCGTGCCGGCGAAGAGGTACGCCTCCTGCGGCACGACTCCGAGCCGGTGCCGGTAAGCCGTGAGGTCGAGGTGGCGCAGATCGGTGCCGTCCGCCGTGACCCGGCCGCCCGTCGGGTCGTAGAACCGGGCGACGAGCTTGACGAGGGTGGACTTCCCGGCGCCGGTCTCACCGACGAACGCCACCGTCTGCCCGGCCGGGATGCGCAGGTCGACGCCGGTGAGTGCTTCCTCTGCCGCCTCGGCTTCCTCTGCCTCGTCTGCGGAGCCGGAACTGGTGCCGGTGCCTGTGCCTGTGCCTGTGCCGTAGGAGAAGGTGACGTCCTCGAAGGCGATCTCGCCGCGCAGCGACAGCACGTCCACCGGTTCGTCCGGGGCGTCGGTGGAGGTCGGCTCCCGCAGGAGTTCCTGGATGCGCCCCAGGGAGACGGTGGCCTGCTGGTAGCCGTCGAAGACCTGGGAGAGCTGCTGCACCGGGGCGAAGAACAGATCGATGTAGAGGAGGTACGCGACCAGGGCACCGGCGGTGAGCGTGCCGTGGTCGACCCGGCCCGCACCGACGATCAGGACGGCGGCCGCGGCCACCGAGGACAGCAGCTGGACGAACGGGAAGTAGACCGAGATCAGCCACTGACCGCGGACCCGGGCCGTGCGGTAGTGGTCGCTGCGCTCCGCGAACCGGTGCGCCCCGTCGTGCTCGCGGCGGAACGCCTGCACGATCCGCAGCCCGGACACGGACTCCTGGAGGTCGGCATTGACGGCACTGATGCGTTCCCGGGCCAGTTCGTACGCCTTGACGCTCTCGCGGCGGAAGAAGACCGTGCCGATGACCAGCACCGGCAGCGTCGCGAAGACGACCAGAGCCAGCTGTACGTCCAGGACCAGCAGCACGGCCATGATGCCGAAGAAGGTGACGACGGAGACGAAGGCCGTGACCAGACCGGTCTGCAGGAACGTCGACAACGCGTCCACGTCCGTCGTCATCCGGGTCATGATCCGACCGGTCAGCTCGCGTTCGTAGTAGTCCAGACCAAGCCGCTGGAGCTGCGCGAAGATCTTGAGCCGCAGTGAGTACAGCACCCGCTCGCCGGTCCGGCCCGTCATCCGGGTCTCGCCGATCTGCGCCGCCCACTGCACCAGCACGACCAGCAGGGCCAGTGCGGACGCTGCCCAGACGGCACCGAGTGCGAGCTGGGTGACACCCTGGTCGATGCCGTGCCGGATCAGGATGGGCAGCAGCAGCCCACCGCCCGCGTCCACCGCCACCAGGGCCAGGCTCACCAGCAGCGGCAGCCCGAAGCCGCGCAGCAGCCTGCGCAGCCCGTACGACTCCTCGGCACGGACGGCCCGCGCCTCGTCGATGTCCGGTGTGTCGGTGGCCGGCGGCAGCGCCTCGACCTGGGCGAGGAGTTCGGGTGTCGCGGGCATGCCCGCAGCCCCGGTGTCGCGCGGCTCCTCCTTGCGGATCCACAGGCGGGGACTGATGCCTCGCTCGGCGTCGAACTCGGCGTCGAGTTCTTCCTGGAGCGCACGGTCGTCCTCGGGCGTGGGGTCCGTCGCGTGGCTGGGCCCCTGGTGTCCGGGCGAGGTGCCGCCCAGCTCGTCCGGGTCGGTGAGCAGTCGGCGGTAGAGCGCGCACCGGCGCTCCAGTTCCTCGTGCGTGCCGATGTCGGCGAGCCTGCCGTCCTCCAGGACGGCGATCCGGTCGGCCAGGCCGAGGGTGGAGCGGCGGTGGGCGATCAGGAGGGTCGTCCGCCCGGCCATCACCTGGCGCAGCGCCTCGTGGATCTCGTGCTCGACGCGGGCGTCGACGGCGGAGGTGGCGTCGTCGAGGAGGAGCAGCCGGGGATCGGTGAGGATGGCGCGGGCGAGAGCGACACGCTGACGCTGGCCGCCGGAGAGGGTGAGGCCGTGCTCGCCGACCTTGGTGTCGTAGCCGTCGGGCAGCTGGGCGATGAACCGGTCGGCCTGGGCGGCCCGAGCGGCTTCCTCGATCTGTTCCTGGGTGGCGTCGGGGTGCCCGTACGCGATGTTGGCGCGGACGGTGTCGGAGAACAGGAAGCTGTCCTCCGGTACGAGGCCGATGGCGGCGCGCAGGGACCGCTGGGTGAGTTCGCGGACGTCGTGACCGCCGACCAGGACGGCGCCGTGGGACACGTCGTAGAAGCGGGGCAGCAGCAGGGAGACGGTGGACTTCCCGCTGCCGGAGGCGCCGACGACGGCGACGGTCTCACCGGGCTCGATGGTCAGCGAGAACCCGTCGAGGACGGGGCGGTCCTCGGTGTAGCCGAACCGTACGTCGTCGAACTCCACGCTCGCGGGGGCGTCGGCCGGGAGTTCCTTGGTGCCGTCTGTCATGGACGGCTCGGTGTCGATCAGTTCGAGTACCCGCTCGACGCCGGCCCGGGCCTGCTGTCCGACGGTCAGGACCATGGCGAGCATGCGGACCGGGCCGACGAGCTGTGCGAGGTAGGTGGAGAACGCGACGAAGGTACCGAGGGTGATCTCGCCCCGGGTGGCGAGCCAGCCGCCGAGGGCCAGCATCGCGACCTGGCCGAGCGCGGGGACGGCCTGGAGGGCGGGGGTGTAGCGGGCGTTCAGCCGGATCGTCCGCAGCCGTCCGGCGAAGAGCCTGCGCCCGACCTCGCGGAGCTTGCCGGTCTCCTGCTCCTCCTGCCCGAACCCCTTGACGACCCGGACCCCGGAGACGGCCCCGTCGACGACCCCGGCGACGGCGGCGGCCTGGCCCTGGGCGTACCAGGTGGCGGGGAAGAGACGGGCCCGCGAGCGGCGGGCGATGAACCAGAGGGCGGGGGCGACGGCGATCGCGACCAGGGTGAGCAGCGGCGAGAGCCACGCCATGACCACCAGGGAGACGAGGAAGAGCAGGATGTTCCCGATGGTCATCGGGAGCATGAACAGCAGGCCCTGGATCAGCTGGAGGTCACTGGTGGCGCGCCCGACGACCTGCCCGGTGGACAGCTCGTCCTGCCGCTTCCCGTCGAGGCGGGTGATCGTCCCGTACATGTCGGTCCGCAGGTCGTGCTGGACGTCGAGGGCGAGCCGGCCGCCGTAGTAGCGGCGGATGTAGGTGGACACGTACACCAGCAGGGCGGCGACGACGAGCAGCCCGGTCCAGCCGGCGAGGGACCGCGTGCGATCGCCGACGACGTCGTCGATGATCACCTTCGTGATCAGCGGGACGAGGGCCGTCACCGCCATCCCGGCGAGCGAGGACCCGAGCGCCAGCAGCACATTGCGCCGATAGCGCCAGGCGTAGCCGCCCAGCCGACGGGCCCAGCCCGGGGCCTGCGCCGCGCCCCGTGTCTCCCCTGCTTCCGTCACCGGTGCCTCCTGTTCGACCTGGACCGCCGCAAGGCACCAACGCGACGGGCGGCGGATTTCATCCCGCCGTCACAGAAGACCGGTCCTTGGTCGGAGGCGTGTGCGACGTCCTGCCTACGACCGGTGTACGTACGGTGTTCCCGGGCCTGGCGGACCGGGTAGGGATGCCCGCGATCGCGGAAGCGGCTCCCCCGCTCGAACGGGGCTCCGCCGACGGACACGGGGAGGGACCATGCCGGACGACCTGCCTACCGACGCGCATATCTGCGGGCAGCTGTACGCGGCCCTGGAGGTGCTGCAGCGGCTGGGTGACATCGGGTTCCGCGCGCTGGGACGCGAGGAGTCGCGGCAGCGGGCGGCGAAGCGGCCCCGTACGGAGATGACCGTGCCGCTGCACACGGCCGGCAAGTCCCTGTACTGGGCACGGCTGCGGGGCAGGGGTGCCGCGGCGGGCGCGGTCTTCCGGCAGATCCCGGACCTGATGCCCTCGACCCGGGATCTGCCGGCCTCGCTGTCCGAGGAGCAGCAGAAGCAGTTCCTCCAGGGCCGGCAGGCGCAGCTGGACGTCATCGAGAAACTCGTGCGGGAGGCCGGCGGGCGCTGATCCGCCCGGCCCCCGACTACCGCGGGCGCTGCTCCGCCCGTGTCCCCGGCTGCCGGGGACACGGGCGGGCCGGACTCACTTGGTGCGGGCCGCGGCGATCTGACGGGTCATGATCGTCGTCAGTTCGTACGCCGTGTGGGAGGCGGCGACGGAGGTGATCTCGGCGTGGTCGTACGCGGGGGCGACCTCGACCAGGTCGGCGGAGACCAGGTTGCAGGAGGACAGGCCGCGGATGATCTCCAGGAGTTCGCGGGAGGTCAGGCCGCCGGCCTCGGGGGTGCCGGTGCCGGGGGCGTGCGCCGGGTCCAGGACGTCGATGTCGACGGAGATGTACAGCGGACGGTCACCGATCCGCTGACGCAGCTGGTCGGCGACCTCGTCGGCACCGCGGCGCATGACGTCGGCCGAGGTGACGATGCCGAAGCCCATCTTCGCGTCGTCGTCCAGGTCCTGCTTGCCGTACAGCGGGCCGCGGGTGCCGACGTGGGAGAGCGCGGAGGTGTCGAGGATGCCCTCCTCGACGGCCCGGCGGAACGGGGTGCCGTGGGTGTACTCGGCGCCGAAGTAGGTGTCCCAGGTGTCGAGGTGGGCGTCGAAGTGGAGCAGGGCGACCGGGCCGTGCTTCTTCGCGACCGCACGCAGCAGCGGCAGCGCGATGGTGTGGTCGCCGCCGAGCGTCATCAGCCGGGCACCAGTACCGAGGAGGTCGCCGGCGGAGGCCTCGATCGTCTCGACGGCCTCGTTGATGTTGAACGGGTTGGCGGCGATGTCGCCGGCGTCGGCGACCTGTGCGAGGGCGAACGGCGAGGCGTCCTGCGCCGGGTTGTACGGGCGCAGCAGGCGCGAGGCCTCCCGGATCGCGTTGCCGCCGAAGCGGGCACCGGGGCGATAGGAGACACCCGTGTCGAAGGGCACGCCGACGACGGCGACATCGGCGGTGCCGACCTCGTCGAGGCGGGGCAGCCGGGCGAACGTCGCGGGCCCGGCGAACCGCGGTACGCGGGAGGAGTCGACGGGACCGCGCGGCGTTTCGTTACTGCTCATGGCGGGTGCCTTTCTTGTTGCGGTGCGGATGACACGGGTCCGGTCCTGTCGCTGTGCGGGTGACACAGGTCCGGTCGGATGCGCACGTTGCCTATCAGGACGACGGTAGGTGGCCCACAGGCGAGGCTGAAGTGTACGTTTCATCCATAATCGGAGCCTTCGATGGATGGAGCGTCCATGCCGGAAGCCAGGGCCGGGCACACTCCGGCACCCAGCGGCAGCTCATCGCCTCCTGCCGGCCCGTCCGGCCCGTCCAGTCCGTCCTCCCCAACCACTCCCCCCACTCCACCCATCCCGCTCGGCGAGCTGCTCGCCCGGGAGGAACTGGGACTGCGCCGGATCGCGGGTCCGGCCGAGGCCGAGCTGCTCTGGGTGCACACCTCGGAGATGGCCGACCCGTACCCGTATCTGCTCGGCGGCGAGCTGCTGCTGAGCGCCGGGGTGCTGCTCAAGGACCCGGACGCGTATGTGGCCCGGCTGGTGGAGGCGGGTGCGGCGGCGCTCGGCTTCGGGGTGACGCCGGTGTTCGACACGGTGCCGCAGGCCCTGGTCGAGGCGTGCGACCGGCACGGGCTGCCGCTGCTGGAGGTGCCGCCCCAGACCCCGTTCACGGCGATCGCCCGCGCGGTGTGGCGGCTGATGGCCGAGGCCCGGCACCGTGAGCTGCGCCGGGTGACCCGGGCCCAGCAGGCCCTGGCCACGGCGGCGGCCCGGCCCGACCCGGTTCCCGCGGTGCTGCACCAGTTGGCGGCCCAGCTGGGAGGCCGGGCGGTGCTGCTCTCCGCGGACGGCGAGGAGCTGCACGCGGCGGGTCGCCGTCCGGACCCCGATGTCGATGCGGCGCTGGCCCGGCTCGCCCGGGTGGTCTCCTCGGTGACGCGCCCTGCCCCGACGTCCGCCACCGACGCGGTGCGGGACGCGCACCTGTCCGCGTACGCGCTGGGCGGCGGCCAGGGCCTGGTGCTTGCGCTGGCGGCGGCCCGGCGCGCGGCGGGCGACCACACCGTCGCCGGGGTCGCGGTCGTCCTGCTCTCCCTGCTGGCCACCCCGCACCAGGGCGCCGACGCGGCGGGCCGGTCCGCCGCCCTGGTACGGATGCTGCTGGGCGCGGGCCCTCAGGATGTGGCCCCGCTGCTCGGCGGCGCCGAGGAGTGGACGGTGGTGCACGCGCGCCGCAGCGGCGGCGGCCCGCTCGATCCGCTGACCGTCGGCGCGCTGGGCACCGCCCTGGGCTCCGCACTGATCGACGCGGGCCGCGCCGGGGGGCCCGTCAGGGTGCTGGTCCCCGGGGGCGATCCGGTCACCCCGCAGGCCGGCTGGACGCTCGGCGCCTCCACCCCGGCACCCCTCGCCGCCCTGGACCTCGCCGACGGCCAGGCAGCCCGCGCCCTGGGTCGCGCCGTCGCCACCCGCGCCCCGCTCGCCCGCCACTGCGCCGGCACCCGCGGGCTGGCCGGCCTGATCCCGCCCGACCAGGCCGAGGCGCACGCCCGCGCCCTCCTCGCCCCGTTGACCGAGACCCTGGCCGAGACCCTGCGCTGCTGGCTGAGCCTGCATGGCAGCTGGGACCGCACGGCAACCGCCCTCCAGGTCCACCGCAACACGGTCCGCCAGCGCATCGCCCGCTGCGCGGCGCTGCTGGACGCGGACCTGGACGACATGGATGTACGGACGGAGCTGTGGTTCGCGCTGCGGCAGCAGTGAGCGACGCCCATCCGTGACGGCGGACACCCGGCGGGGCGGGCAGCCGACGTCGGTGTGTACGCCGGTGCACGCCGACGCACCCCGGGCCGCCGCACACGCTTCGGGCGCCCCTCCTCCCGCCCTGGCTTCTGCCGTAACAGCCCTGCCACGCTGAATGTCACCAAGCGTGCACGATCCATCACCGAGAGGAATGAAAGGGCTCCCTCATGCATCGCATCGCCGCACTCGCCGCCACCTCGCTCGCCCTGACCCTGGGGCTCGGCGCCGGCCCCGCCGCCGGGGCCGCCGAGAACGCCGCCGCGAGGAGTGCCACCCAGCTCTCCACCACCGAGAACGCCCGCGCCTCCTACAACTGCACCCCCGGGTACTTCTGCATCTACAGCGACTGGAACGGGGGCGGGACCCGTTGCCAGTGGTCGGACTCGAGGCGGGCGAACACCGCCGACAACTGTTCCTTCATCCAGCGGGGCCAGAACGTCCGCTCCGTGTGGAACTCGACCAAGCACCGCGTGCAGTACTACACGCAGACCAACTACCACGCCCGGGTCGGATCCACCCCCGCCGGAGGCGGCGGCAACCTTCAGGGGAACTACCAGATCCGCTCCTTCAAGCCCCAGTGACCCAGGCCCCGCCGAGCCGCGCCCGTTGACCCATGCCCCCGCACGGGGACATGGCGGGAGCCCTCCCCGCTGCCGCCGGGGAGGGCTCCCGTGCGCCCACGCACCCGCGATCACGGCCCCGCGCCGACATGTCACGCATCACCCTGGACAGCCTCGGTGACCGCCGGGTAACTTTTGACCAGAACTGAGCAAGCGCTTAGACAGCCTGGCCGTAGTTCACCCGCACACCCGCCCGCTGCTGACCAAGGAGGCACCCCCGTGCGCCGTACGGTATTCAACGAGGACCACGAGGCGTTCCGGGAGACCATCCGCGCCTTCATCGAAGCCGAGGTCGTCCCCGTCTACGACGAGTGGTTCGCGGCGGGCCAGGTGCCCCGCGACTTCTACTACAAGCTCGCCGAGCTGGGCATATTCGGCATCGAGGTGCCGGAGGAGTACGGCGGCGCCGGCATCGAGTCCTTCAAGTTCGAGGCGATCATCTCCGAGGAGTGCGCCCGCGCAGGCGTCACCTTCGGCGGCTCCGGTGTGCATGTCCTGCTCTGCCTGCCGTACATCAAGGCGTACGCCACCGAGGAGCAGAAGAAGCGCTGGCTGCCGGACTTCGTGAGCGGCCGGACGATGTACGCCATCGCCATGACCGAGCCGGGCACCGGTTCGGACCTGGCCGGCATGAAGACCACCGCCAAGCTCTCCGAGGACGGCACGCACTACGTCCTCAACGGCGCCAAGACGTTCATCACCGGCGGCGTCCACGCCGACCGGGTCATCGTCTGCGCCCGCACGGACGCGCCCAGGGCGGACGACCGGCGGCACGGCATCTCCCTCCTCGTCGTCGACACCACGTCCGAGGGCTACTCGGTCGGCCGCAAGCTCGACAAGCTGGGCCTGCGTACCTCCGACACCGCCGAGCTGGCCTTCGTCGACGTCAAGGTGCCGGTGGAGGACCTCCTCGGCGAGGAGAACAAGGGCTTCTCCTACCTCGGCCAGAACCTGCCGCAGGAACGTCTCGGCATCGCCGTCGGCGCCTACGCCCAGGCCAAGGCGGCCATCCGGTTCACCCAGAGCTATGTGCAGGAGCGCACCGTCTTCGGCAAGCCCGTCGCGTCCTTCCAGAACTCCAAGTTCGAGCTGGCCGCCTGCCAGGCCGAGGTGGACGCGGCCGAGGCCGTCTGCGACCGCGCCATCGAGGCCCACGACGCCGGTGAACTGACCGCCGCCGAGGCCGCCTCCGCGAAGCTGTTCTGCACCGAGGTCGCCCACCGCGTCATCGACCGCTGCCTCCAGCTGCACGGCGGCTACGGCTACATGAACGAGTACCCGATCGCCCGCCTCTACGCCGACAACCGGGTCAACCGCATCTACGGCGGCACCAGCGAGGTGATGAAGTCGATCATCGCCAAGTCCATGGGCCTGTAGGAACGGCTACGTTCTCTTCATGAGCGCAGCACTTGACTCCCTGCTCGATCTGCTCGACCTGGAGCGGATCGAGCAGGACATCTTCCGGGGTGCGAGCCGTTCGGCCTTCGTGCCTCGTGTCTTCGGCGGCCAGGTCGCGGCCCAGGCCCTGGTCGCCGCGGGCCGAACCGTACCGGCGGACCGGGCCCCCCACTCCCTCCACTCCTACTTCCTGCGGGCGGGCGACCCGGGCGCGCCGATCGTCTACAACGTCGACCGCATCCGGGACGGCCGGTCCTTCACCACCCGCCGGGTCGTTGCCGTCCAGCACGGCCAGCCGATCTTCCATCTCTCGGCCTCGTTCCAGACGTACGAGGAGGGCCTGGAGCACCAGGCGGCCATGCCGCCCGCCCCGGACCCGGAGACGCTGCCCACGGCCGCGCAGATGCTGTCCCGGTACGCGGACCGCTTCAGCGGTCCGGAGGTGGTGGACCGGCTGCTCGAAGCACGGGCCGCCGTCGACCTGCGGTACGTGGACGCCCCGCCCCTCGGCACGGTCGGTGTGCCGCGTGAACCCCGTTCCCAGGTGTGGTTCCGCACCAACGGCAAGCTCGCGGACGACCCGTTGCTGCATGTCTGCATGGCGACGTACGTCTCCGACATGACGCTGCTCGACTCGGTGCTTCTCGCCCACGGGCGAGGGGGCTGGGCGGTCGGCGACGTGGTCGGCGCGAGCCTGGACCACGCGATGTGGTTCCACCGCCCCTTCCGGGCCGACGAGTGGCTGTTGTACGACCAGGAGTCGCCGTCCGCGTCCGGCGGGCGCGGGCTCGGTCAGGCGCGCATCTACACCCAGGACGGGCGGCTGGCGATCACCGTCATCCAGGAGGGCGTGGTCCGCGTCCCCCTCGGCTGACCCTCCGCCCCGGTCCGGCGGACCGGGGCGGTCCCTGGCCTCGCGGACCGGCCGTGCCGAGCACGGCCGGTCCGGCACGGCCGGTTCAGAGCAGCCCCGCCGCGTCCAGCAGGTAGTCCGTCAGCGGGTCGTAGAACCGCGGGTCCACCACGTGGTCGTCGAGCGGTACGGCCACCTGGAGCGTCCCCTCGGCCTCGCCGAGGAACAGCGCCGGGTCGTTGCAGTCCGCGTACCCCACCGCGTCCAGCCCGCGCTGCGCCGCGCACCCCGCCCACCCGTGGTCGGCGACCACCAGGTCGGGCAGCGGCCGGCCCTCCCGTTCCAGTCCGTCCAGGATC
The DNA here is from genome assembly GCF_040680455.1 of Streptomyces sp. NPDC052052. Lineage (NCBI taxonomy): Bacteria > Bacillati > Actinomycetota > Actinomycetes > Kitasatosporales > Streptomycetaceae > Streptomyces > Streptomyces sp. NPDC052052. The sequence goes on from NZ_JBFAWU010000019.1 coordinate 58,070, forward strand.
GCGGCCATCGGGGCGGGCGAGTGCGTGTGCCAGAGCGTCGCACCGCGCTCCTGCACCGCGACGTCCGCGAACTGGAACACCATGCCCTCGTCGGCCACCAGCCCCGAGGGAATCCGTACGATCTCGCATCCGGCAGCCCGCATCGCCTGCGCGGTCTGCCGGTGCACATCGAGGAGTCCGCCCGGGTGACCGGTCGCGAACAGCACCCGCTGCGCCCCCTCCGCCGCCTTCCGCAGCCGTGCCGCCATCCGCTCCAGGGCGTCGACCGTCAGCTCCGGGTCGATGGTGTCCTGCCCGAACCGGTGCTCCGGGTCGTCGCTGACCCCACAGCGCTCCGCCATCACGGCCAGCACGTCCTGCTCGTCGCGCCACCGGTCCCCGAGCTCCAGCCCCAGCCAGTAGTGCCGGTCGCCGTTGGCGAGCTTGCGGTAGTGGGAGAGGTTGTTGTCGCGGGGTGTGGCGACGTCTCCGGCGATGCGCGTACGGACGAGGTGCTCGACGAGGGCGGCACGGCTGGGTATCGGCATGAGCCCATTGTGCCGTCCGGTGTGCGCAGTGTGCCGGGTGTCCTGCACGGCGGACGGGACGGTTGCCCGTCGGGCCGGCCGCCTTGCGCGCCGGCCGCACCTGCCGATCAGGGCAGCCTGGTCCCGTGCGTGATCTTGTCGAGGTGGTAGTACTGGGCGACGCACTGGCCGGGCCACAGCCTCTTGCCGTGGTTGCCGAACGGCTCCACCATTCCGCTGACCGACACCGGTGTGTACGGAAGTACTCGGGCGCCGCCCGCCACCTGTTCCCTCAGCCACCGGTCCTGCCGGTCCCAGCGCTGGGCGCGCACGTCCATCTGCTGCCCCAGTCGGTACAGCGGGACCGCCAGTCCGACGCAGGCGACGGCGCACACGGTCGCGGCGACCGCCGCCGTCCCCGCACGGATCCCCCACCTGCTCGTACGCAGCGCCCGTCCCAGCAGGGCGCCGACGGCGACCAGGAGCAGCACGAACAGCAGGAGGAAGTCGCCCCAGATGCGCGATGCCGTCCCCACGCTCGCCCCGAAGGCGGGGTAGGCGACGACGACGCAGAGGTAGCCGGAGACCAGGAAGGCGAGGAATCCGATGAGGACCGGGAGGAACGGCCTGCGGCGCAGCGACCCGTCCGGCACGTCCGTTCCCTTCCTGCCCTCGCGCACCAGCAGGCCCAGCAGTACACCGACGGCGACCGCTCCCAGGTACTGCCAGGTGGTGAAGACCGTCCCCAGGATGTGCCCGAACTCCCGCAGGGCGGTGGCCAGTGCCTTGGGGCCGAGCATGGAGGCGGTGTCGGCGCCGAACCGTGCACGCCGGTGACGGGCGCCGGGTGACAGGTACAGGATGGCCGTCCCGACCGCGACCCCGGCGAAGGCGACCAGGCACCAGATGCGCGTGAGGGTCCGGCCGGCCCCGGGAAGGGCCCAGCGGCTGATCAGCAGGACGGCGGCGAGCATGACGAAGGCGACGACCGATGTCTCCTCCGACAGGGTGCCGATGAAGATCCCGCCCAGGTAGGCGACGCCCAGCGCCAAGGAGCGCCCCCAGCGTGTCCGTGCGCGCAGCAGCGGGATCACGGCGGCGCAGGCCAGCACCGGTGCGACGGTGTGCGAGACGGAGGATGCGGGCCAGTAGAAGGTCTTGTACGGGTTGGGCGTCGCGAAGAAGAAGACCACCGCCACCGTCGCGGCCACCAGCAGCGCGAGCCCGCGTGGCGCGGTCAGCCCGGCCCGCTTGAGCACGGAGACGATCAGGGCCCAGAGAATGCCCAGCATGAGCACCCCGCTGACCAGAGCGAACCATTGATGGCCCGGGACGCCGAAGGATCCGTACGCGACAACGAGCAGCGCGTTGGCGATGCGTCCGTTGTCGTGCAGGAAGAACTTCCCGATCATCCCGGAGGCGCCTTGGTCCCGTACGACCGGGAGAAAGCACCAGTCGTCGCCTCCCGGGCGGACCAGGCGGCCGATCCAGAAGGCCGCACCGAGCAGGGCGAGCGGCAGCAGGGCGAGGCCGGTCGTCCAGATCGCCGCCCACCGCCGCGCCCGGTCCGAACGGGCTCCCGGCCGGGGAGAGTCCTCGGTGTCCTGCTGGGTCCTCTTCGACGTGTCAGCGGTCATGTGCACGGGTGCCCTTCGTACGGTGCTCGCGCCTTGCGCGCCAAGGGGGTCAGGCGGTGCGGGTTCACGGTGGGGTGGGTCCGGCCGGGGTCTCGGCCCGGCCGGCGTTCTGCCGGGCCAGTGCGGCACCGGAGTCGATGGCCCAGCGGGCGATCAGGAACGAGAAGGGAATGGCGAGGATTCCCGCGGCCACCGCGGCAATGTTCTTGCCCATGCCCAGCCTGCTCACGCCCAGATAGAGAAGAATTCCGGTGAGTACGAGATTGACGACGCTCGACAGGGGGAACCGGACGAAGGCCTGCCAGGTCGGCTTCGTGCGGCAGGTGATATAGGAGTTGAGCAGGAACGATCCCACGAAGCTGACCACGTATCCGATGATGTGTGCGACCAGATAGGGAATCCAGGCGTTCAGCATCGCGTACACGGTCAGATATACCGCCGTATTGACAATTCCGATCATTCCGAAAGCGATGAACTGCCGTATGGTGCGGAATCTGGACGCCCCGAGCGCGGTCGATCCGGTACGCCGCACCGGCGGCTTCCCGGATCCGGGGGCGGACGGGCCCGGACGCGCTCCTGCCGGGATGTCGACCGGGACCGGCTTCGGGGACTCGCTCGTCTCGCGCACCACATAGTGCGGGCGGCGTTTCGACTCGGAGTAGATCCGTCCCACGTATTCGCCGATGACGCCGAGCGTGGCGAGCTGGATGCCGCCGAGCGCCACGACGGCGGTCAGCAGTGTGGTGTAGCCGGGGACGGCGACCCCGTGCCGAACGACGCCGGTGATGATCCACAGGGCGTATCCCAGCGCGGCCAGCGCGAGCGCGAGGCCGGCGTGGATGGCCAGGCGCAGGGGGCGGCTGTTGAAGGAGATCAGGCCGTCGATCCCGTAGTTGAACAGGCGCCTGCCGCCCCATTTCGAATTCCCCGCCGCACGCTGGATGTTCCGGTAGGTGAAGCTGGCGGTGTCGAACCCGATCCAGGAGAAGATCCCCTTGGAGAACCGGTTGGTCTCGGGAAGTGACAGCACGGCGTTCACGGCATGGCGCGACAGCAGCCTGAAGTCGCCTTCGCCGTCGACGACCTCGACCTCCATGCACCGGCCCATGGCCCGGTAGTAGGCGGCACTGAGAAAGGCGCGCAGGACCCCTTCTCCGGTCCGGTCCCGCCTCGCGACGACCTGGTCGTATCCGCGCTGCCGCAGTTCCAGCATGCGGGGCAGCAGTTCGGGCGGATGCTGCAGGTCGGCGTCCATGAGGACGACGGCGTCGCCGCGGGACATGCGCAGCCCCGCGAGCATGGCCGCCTCCTTGCCGAAGTTGCGACTGAAGGAGGTGTAGCGGACCCGTCGGTCCGCGGTGGCGAAGGAGCCGATCCGGGCCCGGGTCCGGTCGCTGCTGCCGTCGTCGACATAACAGATCTCGAAGGTCCGCCGCATCGGTTCGAGGACGGAGATCAGTGCGCGGTGGAATGCATCGATCACCTCGCCCTCGTTGAAACAGGGCACAACGATCGACACCTGACATGTTTTCATTTAATTTCCCCATCAGGCACCATGAGGCGTGGGAGCGGGCGCTCAAACCATATGCCTGGGGGTCACCGCGACACTCCGACCGAGAGGCTCGCGGGAGAAAAGGAGGGGGGATTTTAGGGAATCACTTCTTTCCGCCCGCATGAATTCATATGCTCAGCTTCAGGTCGGATATGAGGCATGTACTCATGGGCACTCCCGCGAGCGCACCCCTGGACGCGCCGGGCAGGCGCGGCACGACGCGACACCTCAGGCGCGCGCCGCCGCCTCGAACGCCCCGCGCGCCAGCCGGTGCAGCAGCGCCGCGGTGTCCGCCCGATCCGGCTGCGCGCCGGGGCGGCCCAGGTGCGGGGTCGAGTTCAGCAGCCCGAAGACGGCGTGGACGGCCGCGCGGGCCTCGTGCTCGGGCAGGTCCGGGTACAGCTCGCGGACCACCTCGACCCACACCTCGACGTACTGCCGCTGGAGCTGCCGGACCCGCTTACGGTCGGTGTCCCGGAGGCGGTCCAGCTCGCGGTCATGGAGGGTGATCAGGGGACGGTCGTCGAGGGCGAAGTCGATGTGGCCCTCGATGAGCGCGTCGAGCAGGGCCTGCGGGGAGCCGTCCCCACGGGCCGCGTCCTGCGACACGCGCAGCCGCCCGCCTGCCAGCAGGCGCTCGCTTATGCCGACCAGCAGCTCGGCGAGCATCGCGTCCTTGCCGGGGAAGTGCCGGTACAGACCGGGGCCACTGATCCCGACGGCGGCGCCTATCTCGTCGACGCCGACGCCGTGGAAGCCGCGCTCGGCAAAGAGGCGGGCGGCCTCCTTGAGGATCTGCTCGCGGCGGGTGGGGGCCGCGACGCGGGCGGCGGCATGGGTGCTCATGAGGATTCATTCTAGACAGGGGGGTTAGCGGTCGTTAACCTGAAGGTGCGTTAACGATCATTAACTACTGCGGCAAGGGCGAAGGGGCTCGACACGATGCAGCAGGCACCGGTGCTGGCGAGCGCGGCCGATCCCGCCTCCGAGGCCTGGCAGGCCAACGAGGCGGCGCATCACGTGCTCGCCGAGGAGCTGCGCAAGCGGCTCGCCACGGCCAGGCTCGGCGGGGGTGAGAGGGCCCGCGCCCGGCATGTGGCGCGCGGCAAGCTGCTGCCCAGGGACCGGGTGGACACCTTGCTCGATCCGGGCTCCCCCTTCCTGGAGCTGGCCCCGCTGGCGGCCGAGGGGCTGTACGGGGGCGCCGCCCCGGCCGCCGGGGTGATCGCCGGGATCGGCCGGGTCAGCGGCCGGGAGTGCGTGATCGTCGCCAACGACGCGACCGTCAAGGGCGGCACGTACTACCCGATGACCGTGAAGAAGCATCTGCGCGCCCAGGAGGTGGCGCTGGAGAACCGGCTCCCCTGCCTGTACCTGGTCGACTCCGGCGGGGCGTTCCTGCCGATGCAGGACGAGGTCTTCCCGGACCGGGAGCACTTCGGCCGGATCTTCTACAACCAGGCCCGGATGTCCGGGGCCGGGATTCCGCAGATCGCGGCGGTGCTGGGCTCGTGCACCGCGGGCGGGGCGTACGTCCCCGCGATGAGCGACGAGGCGGTGATCGTCCGCAACCAGGGCACGATCTTCCTGGGTGGTCCGCCGCTGGTGAAGGCCGCGACGGGCGAGGTCGTGACGGCCGAGGAGCTGGGCGGCGGCGAGGTGCACTCCCGCACGTCCGGGGTGACCGACCATCTCGCCGAGGACGACGCGCACGCGCTGCGGATCGTGCGGACCATCGTCGCCACGCTGCCCGAACGGGGCACGCTCCCCTGGCCGGTGCGGCCGGTCGAGGAGCCGAAGGCCGATCCCGCCGGCCTGTACGGCGCCGTCCCGGTCGACTCCCGCACCCCGTACGACGTCCGCGAGGTGATCGCCCGGGTGGTCGACGGCTCCCGTTTCGCCGAGTTCAAGGCGGAGTACGGGACGACGCTGGTCACCGGCTTCGCCCGCATCCACGGCCACCCGGTCGGGATCGTCGCCAACAACGGCATCCTGTTCTCCGAGTCCGCCCAGAAGGGCGCCCACTTCATCGAGCTGTGCGACCAGCGCGGGATTCCGCTGGTCTTCCTGCAGAACATCTCGGGCTTCATGGTCGGACGGGACTACGAGGCCGGCGGCATCGCCAAGCACGGCGCCAAGATGGTGACGGCGGTCGCCTGCACCCGCGTCCCGAAGCTGACCGTCGTGGTCGGCGGATCGTACGGCGCGGGCAACTACTCGATGTGCGGCCGCGCCTATTCACCGCGCTTCCTGTGGATGTGGCCCAACGCGAAGATCTCCGTCATGGGAGGCGAGCAGGCCGCGTCCGTCCTCGCGACGGTCAAGCGCGACCAGCTGGGCGACGACTGGAGCACGGCGGACGAGGAGGCCTTCAAGGCCCCGATCCGCGAACAGTACGAGACCCAGGGCAATGCCTACTACGCCACGGCCCGGCTCTGGGACGACGGTGTGATCGACCCGATGGAGACCCGGCAGGTGCTGGGGCTCGCCCTGACCGCGTGCGCCAACGCCCCCCTGCCCCCCAAGGATCCCGCAGCGCCCGGCTTCGGCATCTTCCGGATGTGAGGAACAGATGACGATGTTCGACACCGTTCTGGTCGCCAACCGCGGCGAGATCGCGGTACGTGTCATCCGTACGCTGCGCGCACTGGGCGTCCGCTCGGTCGCCGTCTTCAGCGACGCGGACGCGGACGCCCGACACGTGCGGGAGGCCGACACGGCGGTACGGATCGGCCCCGCACCCGCCTCGATGAGCTATCTGAGCGTGCCCGCGCTGCTGGACGCGGCCCGGCGCACCGGCGCGCAGGCCGTCCACCCCGGGTACGGCTTCCTCGCCGAGAACGCGGGCTTCGCGCGGGCGTGCGCCGAGGAGGGCCTGACCTTCATCGGCCCGCCCGCGCAGGCCATCTCGCTGATGGGCGACAAGATCCGGGCCAAGGAGACGGTCGCGGCGGCCGGGGTTCCGGTGGTGCCGGGCTCGGCCGGGAGCGGTCTCACCGATGCCGAGCTGGACACCGCGGCCCGCGAGATCGGGACGCCCGTGCTGCTGAAGCCCTCGGCGGGCGGCGGCGGCAAGGGCATGCGGCTGGTGCGCGACGCGGCCCTGCTCGCGGACGAGATCGCGGCCGCCCGGCGCGAGGCCCGTGCCTCCTTCGGCGACGACACGCTCCTGGTGGAGCGGTGGATCGACCGGCCCCGGCACATCGAGATCCAGGTGCTCGCGGACGCCCACGGCCAGGTGATCCACCTCGGTGAGCGCGAGTGCTCGCTCCAGCGCCGCCACCAGAAGATCATCGAGGAGGCGCCCTCCGTCCTGCTCGACGAGGCCACCCGCGCGGCGATGGGGGCCGCGGCCGTGCAGGCGGCCCGCAGCTGCGGTTACGTCGGCGCGGGCACGGTGGAGTTCATCGTCCCGGGCGACGACCCCGCCGCGTACTACTTCATGGAGATGAACACCCGCCTCCAGGTCGAGCACCCGGTCACCGAGCTGATCACCGGCCTGGACCTGGTGGAGTGGCAGCTGAGGGTCGCGGCGGGCGAACCGCTGCCGTACGCCCAGCAGGACATCGCGCTCGCCGGCCATGCGGTCGAGGCCCGGATCTGCGCGGAGGACCCCTTCCGCGGGTTCCTGCCGTCCGGCGGCAGGGTGCTGGCGCTCCACGAGCCGCAGGGCAACGGCGTACGGACGGACTCCGGGCTCTCCACGGGCGGCGAGGTCGGCAGCCTGTACGACCCGATGCTGTCGAAGGTCATCGCGTACGGCCCGGACCGCGCCGCCGCCCTGCGCCGACTGCGTGCGGCGCTCGCGGACACGGTCATTCTCGGCGTGCCGACGAACGCCGGCTTCCTGCGCCGGCTGCTCGCCCACCCGGCGGTGCTGGCCGGCGACCTGGACACCGGCCTGGTGGAGCGCGAGGTGGCCGGGCTGGTGCCGGAGGGCGTGCCCGAGGAGGTGTACGCGGCGGCGGCACTGCTGCGGCAGCGGTCCGCCGCGGACGGCTCCGCGGCGGACGGCTCCGGCTGGGTGGACCCGTTCTCCGTCCCGAACGGCTGGCGACTGGGCGGCACCCCGGCCCGTACCGTGCACGCCTTCCGGGTGCCGGGCCACGACCCGGTGCAGGTCTGCCTGCGCTCCTTCCCGGCGGGCACCGAGCTCACCTTCGGCCACGTCGGGGAGGGCGCACAGCCGCCGGAACCCGCGACGGGCGCCTGCGGCCCGCTGGCCCCGATGCCGGGCAGCCCGGAGACCGCCGGGCTGATCGAGCTGTCCCCGCACCGCCTCGTCCTCGAACTGGCCGGTGTCACCCACACGTTCACCCACGCCGAGTCCCCGGACGGGATCTGGCTGGGCCGCGACGGCGACACCTGGCACGTGCAGGACCACGACCCGGTGGAGGCGTCGCTGGCCGGCGCGGCCCGTTCCGGGGCGGACACCCTCGCCGCGCCCATGCCCGGGACCGTCACCGTCGTGAAGGTGGCGGTCGGGGACGAGGTCGTGGCCGGTCAGAGCCTGCTCGTCGTGGAGGCGATGAAGATGGAACACGTCATCTCCGCCCCGCACGCCGGAACCGTCACCGAGCTGGACGTCACCGCCGGCACCACGGTCGCCATGGACCAGATCCTGGCCGTGGTGGCACCCGCCGCAACCCCCGGGGAGGACGCATGACATCCCGCACCCTGCCCATGTCCGTGCCCGCCCGGGGCCTGCCTCCGCGGGTGCGCATCCATGAGGTCGGGGCCCGCGACGGGCTGCAGAACGAGAAGACCGTCGTACCGACCGCGGTGAAGGCGGAGTTCATCCACCGCCTCGCCGCGTCGGGCCTGGCCACCATCGAGGCGACCAGCTTCGTGCACCCGAAGTGGGTGCCCCAACTGGCCGACGCGGAGGACCTGTTCCCCCGGCTCGCCGACCTCGACGGCGTCGCCCTGCCGGTGCTCGTACCCAACGAACGCGGGCTCGAACGGGCCCTGGCGCTCGGCGCCCGCCGGATCGCCGTGTTCGGCTCGGCGACCGAGACGTTCGCCGCGCGCAACCTCAACCGCGGCGTCGCCGAGTCGCTCACCATGTTCGAACCGGTGGTCGCCCGGGCCAAGGCCGACGGGGTGCATGTCCGCGGCTACCTGTCGATGTGCTTCGGCGATCCCTGGGAGGGGCCCGTCCCGGTCCGTCAGGTCGTCCGGGTCGCCAAGGCGCTGATGGATCTCGGCTGCGACGAGCTCTCCCTCGGCGACACCATCGGCGTGGCCACACCCGGCCATGTGCGGGACCTGCTCCTGGCACTGAACGAGGCGGGGGTACCCACCGACACCATCGGTGTGCACTTCCACGACACCTACGGACAGGCCCTCTCCAACACCCTTGCCGCGCTCCAGCACGGTGTGACCACCGTGGACGCCTCCGCGGGCGGCCTCGGCGGCTGCCCGTACGCGAAGAGCGCGACCGGAAACCTCGCCACCGAGGATCTCGTGTGGATGCTCGACGGCCTCGGTATCGAAACCGGGGTCGACCTCGACGTGCTCACCGCCACCAGCGTCTGGCTCGCCGAACAACTGGGCCGACCCAGCCCGTCCCGCACCGTCCGCGCGCTCTCGGAGCAGCCGGCGCCGTCCCACAAGGAGTGACACCTGCCATGCCCCTGGACCACCGGCTGACCGCCGAGCACGAGGAACTGCGGCGCACCGTCGAGGAGTTCGCCCACGACGTGATCGCGCCGAAGATCGGCGACCACTACGAACGCCATGAGTTCCCGTACGAGATCGTGCGGGAGATGGGACGGATGGGGCTGTTCGGCCTGCCGTTCCCGGAGGAGTACGGCGGCATGGGCGGCGACTACCTCGCCCTCGGGATCGCCCTGGAGGAACTCGCCCGGGTCGACTCGTCCGTGGCGATCACCCTGGAGGCCGGGGTCTCGCTCGGCGCGATGCCGGTGTACCACTTCGGTACGCAGGAGCAGAAGGAGCGGTGGCTGCCGAAGCTCTGTTCGGGCGAGGCGCTCGGCGCGTTCGGCCTGACCGAGCCGGAGGCCGGCTCGGACGCGGGCGGCACCCGCACGACGGCGGTGCGCGACGAGGCCACGGGCGAGTGGGTGATCAACGGCTCCAAGTGCTTCATCACCAACTCCGGTACGGACATCACGGAGCTCGTCACGGTCACGGCCGTGACCGGCCACAAGGAGAACGGCGCCCCGCTGATCTCCTCGATCATCGTGCCGTCCGGCACCCCCGGTTTCACGGTCGCCGCCCCGTACTCCAAGGTCGGCTGGAATGCCTCGGACACCCGTGAACTGTCCTTCACCGACGTCCGCGTGCCGCTGGAGAACCTGCTGGGCGAGGAAGGGCGCGGCTACGCCCAGTTCCTGCGCATCCTGGACGAGGGCCGGATCGCCATCGCCGCCCTGGCCACGGGCCTTGCCCAGGGCTGCGTGGACGAGTCGGTGAAGTACGCCCGCGAGCGCCAGGCCTTCGGGCGGCCGATCGGCGCCAACCAGGCCATCCAGTTCAAGATCGCGGACATGGAGATGCGGGCCCACATGGCCCGCATCGGCTGGCGCGACGCGGCGTCGCGCCTGGTGGCGGGCGAGCCGTTCAAGAAACAGGCGGCGATCGCGAAGCTGTACTCCTCGACGGTCGCGGTGGACAACGCCCGCGAGGCGACCCAGGTCCATGGCGGTTACGGCTTCATGAACGAGTACCCGGTGGCCCGGATGTGGCGCGACTCCAAGATCCTGGAGATCGGCGAGGGCACCAGCGAGGTGCAGCGGATGCTGATCGCCCGGGAGCTGGGGCTGCCGAACTGACGCGGCCCCGGGGTGCGCGCGGGCGGGTCCGCAATCCGGGCCCGCCCGAACTACCTTCCGGGCCGGTCACCGGGGCAGGCCCCGGTGCCGCTGCCGGTGCAGCGCGCCGATCGCCCGTACCTGCCGTCGCGTAGCAACGTCCCGGACTCAGCTCACAAGAAAGGGTCGCAGTGATCTCCACGCAGGTGTGGTCGGACGCCCAACTCCTCTGGGACTACCACCTGATGCACCACGATCCACGCCCCTGCTCAGTGGCGATCGGGCTCGGGAGTCACGACCTGAACGTGGCCGATACGGCCGTGAGTCTCTACCGGCGCGGCATGATGCCCCTCATCGTCTTCACCGGCGCGACCAGCCGCACCACGCGCGACCGTATGCCCCGGGGCGAGGCCGTGCACTATCGGGAGCGGGCGCTCGAACTCGGCGTCCCCGACAACGCCGTGCTCGTCGAACCGCGCGCCCGCAACACGGGCGAGAACATCCGCCTCTCCCGGGCCCTGCTCGAAGAGTCCGGCGTCGAGGTCTCGTCCGTGCTGCTGATCAGCAAGCCGTACGAGGAACGGCGTGCCCACGCCACAGCGCGCAAGGTGTGGCCGGGCGTCGAGTTCGTGAGCGCGTCGAGCCCGATGACGTTCGAGGAGTACGTGGCCTCCATCCGAGACGACCGTCTGGTGATCGACATGCTCGTCGGCGCATTGCAACGCCTGATGATCTATCCGGCTCAGGGGTTCATGGTCGCCGACCCCGTTCCTGACGAGGTGGGAGCCGCGTACAGGCGGCTGTGTCGCGCGGGCTTCACGAGCCGGCTCGTGGCGGGCGAGGCCGACGCCGGCCACTGAGTGCGGCATCCGAGCAGCGCAGCAAGAATCCGGCGACCGTTCACGTCCCGCGCTTCGGAGCCACGTAGACCGGCTCCTGGCTGGGCCTGCCCGTTACCCGACCGCAGCGGTGGTCCTGACAACCCGGACCGTATGCGACGTATTGGGGCCTTCGCGCATATCAAGCCCACATTCCAGGAGGCCCGCAATGACCAAGTCCCTGGCAGATATCGACGATCAGATGCTCGCCTTGGCCCAGCAGCAGCTCGGTACGTCCACCAAGCGGGAGACGATCAATCGCGCACTGGCGATGGCCGCTGCAGCCAGCGCGGACGACCGGGCGCGTGCGCTGAGATGGCTACAGGACAATGCGGAGCAGTTTCTGGACTTCGACGTACTCGGAGAACGGGAGACCGGTCCGTGAGGTACCTCGCCGACATGTCCATCGCCAAGGTCTGCCCCGACATCGCGATGGTGCGGCTCCAGACTCCCGACAGCTGACCGGGGCTCTCCTCGTCCGGGGCCACGGCCTGCGCCCACCCCGCAATTCGTTCGACAGCACACCACCCGGGCGGCAGAGTCCCCGCATGACACCACACCACTGGCCGCTGCACGGTCTCCGGATCCGCACGCGCCGCCTCGAACTACGGCTTCCCGAGCTGGAGTTGCTGGACGACCTCGCATCGGTCGCCGCCGAAGGGGTGCACGCACCGGACGCGATGCCGTTCACGTTCCCCTGGACCGACGGGTCGCCCGCCGAGCGCGGCAGGGCCACGTTCCAGCATGTGCTGGCCACCATCGCCGACTGGTCCGCGCGGGACTGGACCCTGAGCCTCGCCGTGCTGCACGAGGGCCAGGCGGTCGGGCGGCAGGACGTGACGGCGAAGGACTTCGCCGTGACCGGCGAGGTCTGCACCGGCTCCTGGCTGGGCCTGGTCCATCAGGGCCAGGGCATCGGCACCGAGATGCGGGCCGCCGCGCTGCATCTCGCCTTCGCCGGTCTCGGGGCCCGGACGGCGGTCTCGGCCGCGATGACCGACAACCCGCGCTCACTGGGTGTCTCGCGTCGGCTCGGCTATCTGCCGGACGGGCTGGAGGTCGCCGCGGTACGGGGTGCGCCCGTCACCCTGCAGCGGCTGCGGCTCGACCGCGCCGGCTGGGAAAAGCACCGGACCGTCGAGGTGACGATCGAGGGACTCAACGGCTGCCGGGAGGAGTTCGGGGCGTGACGCCGATGACCGAGCGGCGTCTGGCGTCGGCCAGAAGCCCGGTGACGGAGCGACAAGCAGGCGACCGGCCGAATTCCCGGTGAACGACCGGGAGTCCGGTGAGTGACCCTTGGGGTACCGTCGAATGTTCAATGAGGTTAGGCTAACCTTTCTTCGAACGTACCGGCGGCCGGTCCCCGGCTTCGCTTCCGGTTCCTGGGAGGAGCCCCCGCATGACGATGACCGTCGCACCCCCCATCGCCCCGTTCCGGTTCTTCGACCTGACCGTCCTGCGAACCCGGAGACTCGGACCCTCCATGATCCGGGTCACCTTCGGCGGCCCGGGACTCGACGGCTTCGCCGCCGGGGGGCGCGACCAGAGCCTGTCCTTGTTCCTGCCGCACCCCGGCCAGCCGGAACCGGTCGTTCCGGTTGATTCGGACGGCAACTGGTACGCCGCCTGGCGGGCCCTTCCGGACAACGTACGGGCCGTCATGCGCTCGTACACCGTGCGCGCCCAGCGCCGCGCCCCCGACGGGGCGACCGAGATCGACATCGACTTCGCCCTGCACGGGGACGGCGGACCCGCCTGCCGCTGGGCCGCCCTCGCCACCCCCGGCGACCGGCTCAAGACGCTGGGACCGGCCGTCGAGGACAACAAGGCCGTCCGCTTCCGCCCTCCCCAGGACACCGACTGGGTGCTGATCTGGGCCGACGAGACCGCACTGCCCGCCGCGTCCGCCGCCCTGGAGTGGCTGCCGGCCGGCATGGAGGCCCGGGTCTGGCTGGAGGTCCAGCACGCCGAGGACCGTCAGGCCCTGGACATCACGGCCAGAGCCCGGATCACCTGGCTGGTGAAGGACGAGGGCGCCCCCACCGCCGCGGAGGCCGTCCGGGCGGCGGAGCTGCCCGAGGGGGTGCCGTACGTGTGGATCGCGGGAGAGTCGTCACAGATGCGCGAGCTGCGTCGACACCTCGTCCAGGAGCGGCGGTTCGACCGCCGCCGGGTGACGTTCGTCGGGTACTGGCGCCGCGGCCTGAGCGAGGAGCAGCTGCGCGAGGCGGCGCAGAGTACGGACGACTGACCACACCCCCTCGCCTGCGGGCAGGGCTCGCACTTTCGCCCACGGGCCGGACTCGGCCCACCGGGCGAAAACGGCCACCCACACCCGGAATTCGGACAACCTCTCCCCCCACGGGGCAGACACCCTCCCGAGTGGAAGTTAGGTTAGGCTAACCTTACTTCGATATCGGGCCCTCACCCCCCTCTCTGTCCTGAGGGCCGATGAAGTTACCCCGCGTCCGGGAGGACCCCTTCATGCGTTCGCACCTGCTCAACGACACGAATGCGGAGCACTACCGGCGCTCCGTGACCGCGGGAGTCGAACGGGTCGCAGCCAAACTCGCCGCCACGGAACGGCCGTTCACCGGAGTACCGGTCGATGGACTCGCCCCCGTCGTGGACGCGATCGACCTGGACCAGCCGCTGGGCGATGCGTCGGCCGCCCTCGACGAGCTCGACCGGGTCTATCTCCGTGACGCCGTCTACTTCCACCACCCCCGCTACCTGGGTCACCTCAACTGCCCGGTCGTCATCCCCGCCGTCCTCGGCGAGGCCGTGCTCTCGGCCGTGAACTCCTCCCTGGACACCTGGGACCAGAGCGTGGGCGGCACCCTCATCGAGCGACGGCTGATCGACTGGACCGCGGCCCGGATCGGTCTCGGGCCCGCCGCCGACGGCGTCTTCACCAGTGGCGGCACCCAGTCCAATCTCCAAGCCCTGCTGCTCGCCCGCGAAGAGGCCAAGACCTCGCCGCAGCACTTCACCCGGCTGCGCATCTTCACCTCCGAGTGCAGCCACTTCAGCGTGCAGAAATCGGCGAAACTCCTCGGTCTCGGCCCGGACTCGGTCGTCGCCATTCCCGTCGACCACAACAAGCGCATGCAGACGGCGGCCCTGGCACGCGCGCTGGAGCAGTGCGTCGCCGAAGGCGGCGTCCCGATGGCGGTCGTCGCCACCGCGGGCACCACCGACTTCGGTTCCATCGACCCTCTGCCCGACATCGCCGAGCTGTGCGAGCAGTTCTCCACCTGGATGCATGTGGACGCCGCGTACGGCTGCGGGCTGCTGGCCTCCGGCACGCGCCGCCACCTCCTCGACGGCATCGAGCTCGCCGACTCGGTCACCGTGGACTACCACAAGTCCTTCTTCCAGCCGGTCAGTTCGTCCGCGGTGCTGGTCCGCGACCGGGCCACGCTGCGCCACGCCACGTACCACGCCGAGTACCTCAACCCGGAGCGGACGGTCGCCGAACGCATCCCCAACCAGGTGGACAAGTCGCTCCAGACCACCCGCAGGTTCGACGCCCTGAAACTGTGGATGACCCTGCGCATCATGGGCGCGGACGGCATCGGCGAACTCTTCGACGAGGTCTGCGACCGGGCCACCGAGGGCTGGCGGATGCTCGCCGCCGATCCGCGCTTCGAGGTCGTCGTCGAACCCCAGCTGTCCACGCTGGTGTTCCGCTACGTCCCGTCCGACGTCACCGCGCCCGCCGAGATCGACCGGGCCAATCTCCACGCCCGCAAGGCGCTCTTCGCCTCCGGTGAGGCCGTGGTCGCCGGCACGAAGGTCCGCGACCGCCAGTACCTGAAATTCACCCTGCTCAACCCCGAAACGACCGCGCACGACATCGCCGCGGTACTCGATCTGATCGCCGGCCACGCCGAGCAGTACCTGGGAGACTCCCTTGACCGCGCTTGCTGAACCCCACGACTTCATCGGCATCGGGCTCGGCCCGTTCAATCTCGGGCTGGCCTGCCTGGTCGAGCCGATCGACGAGCTGAACGGGGTGTTCCTGGAGTCCAAGCCGGACTTCGAATGGCACGCCGGGATGTTCCTCGAAGGGTCCCATCTCCAGACGCCGTTCATGTCGGACCTGGTCACCATGGCCGACCCGACCTCGCCGTACTCGTTCCTGAACTATCTGAAGCAGCGCGGGCGGCTGTACTCCTTCTACATCCGGGAGAACTTCTACCCGCTGCGCACCGAGTACAACGACTACTGCCGCTGGGCCGCCGCCCAGCTGGACAGCATCCGCTTCAGCACGACCGTCGAGTCGGTCAGCTACGACGAGGGCTCCGAGCTCTACACCGTCACCACCTCCACCGGTGACGTCCTGCGGGCTCCGCGGCTCGTCCTGGGTACCGGCACGTCCCCGTACGTCCCGGACGCCTGCCAGGACCTGGGCGGCGACATCCTGCACAACTCCCGCTACCTGGAGAACAAGGCCGCTCTCCAGGCGAAGAAGTCCATCACCCTGGTCGGCAGCGGGCAGAGCGCGGCGGAGATCTACTACGACCTGCTCTCCGAGATCGACGTGCACGGCTACCAGCTCAACTGGGTGACGCGCTCGCCGCGGTTCTTCCCGCTGGAGTACACCAAGCTGACGCTGGAGATGACCTCTCCGGAGTACATCGACTACTTCCACGCGCTTCCCGAGGAGACCCGCTACCGGCTGGAGACCAGCCAGAAGGGCCTCTTCAAGGGCATCGACGGCACCTTGATCGACGCGATCTTCGACCTGCTCTACCAGAAGAACCTGCCCGGCCCCGCCCCCACCCGCCTGCTCACCAACTCCTCGCTGAACTCGGTGGGTTACGAGGAGAGCACCGGCACGTACACGCTGGGTCTGCACCAGGACGAGCAGGACAAGGACTACACCCTGACCACCGAGGGACTGGTCCTCGCCACCGGTTACCACTACCGCCCGCCGGCCTTCCTCGACGGCATCCACGACCGGCTGCGCCGGGACGGCCACGGCCGCTTCGACGTGGCCCGCAACTACGCGATCGACACCACCGGGCGCGGTGTCTTCCTGCAGAACGGGGGCACGCACACCCACTCGGTCACCTCGCCCGACCTGGGCATGGGCCCCTACCGCAACGCGTACATCATCGCCGAGCTGCTCGGCCGTGAGTACTACCCCGTCGAGAAGTCCATCGCCTTCCAGGAGTTCGCCGTATGACCGCCGGCCTCGGCACCTTCACCTTCCGCCCGCTGGACCCCGTCGACGACGCCCCCCTGGTGCACGGCTGGGTCACCCACCCGAAGGCCGCTTTCTGGATGATGGGTGACGCCGAGCTCCACGACGTCGAGCGGGAGTACGGGGCGATCGTCGCGCACCCGCACCACGACGCCTTCATCGGCCTGCACGACGGGGAGCCCGCCCTCCTGATGGAGCGGTACGACCCCGCCGAGGTCGAGCTCAAGGGCCTGTACGAGGCCGAGCCCGGTGACATCGGGATGCACTTCCTGGTCGCCCCGACGGACACCCCGGTGCACGGCTTCACACGCGCCGTGATCACCGCCGTGATGAAGGAGCTCTTCTCCGACCCGTCCGTACGCCGGGTCGTCGTCGAACCCGACGTACGCAACAGCGCGGTGCACGCACTCAACAAGGCGGTCGGCTTCGAGGTGCTGGGCGAGATAGCCAAACCGGAGAAGAACGCCCTGCTCAGCGCCTGCACACGGGAACAGTTCAGTAGCGCCATCGGAGTTGATGCCTGATGTCCTCCCAGATCACCGACGCCGCCCACCTCACCCCCGAGCGCTGGGCCACCGCGAGCCGGCTGCTGATCCGCAAGGCGCTCGCCGAGTTCAGCCACGAGCGGCTGCTGGTCCCCGCACCGCTCGGCGAGGACCGCTACGCGGTGCGCAGCGACGACGGGGCGACCGAGTACCGCTTCACCGCGCGGCTCTTCGCCCTCGACCACTGGCAGGTCGAGGCCGACTCGATCAGCCGTCACCGACACGGTGCGGAACTCCCGCTGGACGCCGCGGAGTTCTTCGTCGACCTGCGTGCCGCGCTGGGCCTCTCGGCAGAGATCCTTCCGGTGTACCTGGAGGAGATCTCCTCCACCCTGGCGGGCACGGCGTTCAAGCTGACGAAACCGCCCGTCACCTCCGCCGAGCTGGTCCGCGCCGGGTTCCAGGCGATCGAGACCGGCATGACCGAGGGCCACCCCTGCTTCGTCGCCAACAACGGGCGGCTCGGCTTCGGCGTGGACGAGTACCGGGCGTACGCCCCCGAGGCGGCGGCCGACATCCGCCTGGTCTGGCTCGCCGCCCGCCGCGACCGCGCCACCTTCACCGCGGGTGCCGGACTCGACTACTCCTCGCTGCTCGAGGGCGAGCTGGGCGAGGAGACGCTGGCCCGGTTCGCGGCCACCATGACCGGGCTGGGGCTCGACCTCGACGACTACCTGCTGATACCCGTCCACCCCTGGCAGTGGCGGAACAAACTGGCCGTCACCTTCGCCGGGGAGGTCGCGCGGCAGTATCTGGTGTGCCTGGGCGAGAGCGACGACACGTACCTGGCGCAGCAGTCGATCCGCACGTTCTTCAACACCAGCAACCCGCACCGGCATTACGTCAAGACGGCGCTGTCGGTCCTCAACATGGGGTTCATGCGCGGGCTCTCCGCCGCGTACATGGAGGCCACCCCCGCGATCAACGACTGGCTGGCCGAGCTGATCGGGCGCGACGAGGTGCTGCGCGGGGCCCGGTTCTCGATCATCCGGGAGCGGGCGGCCATCGGGTACCACCACCGGACGTACGAGGCGGCCACCGCGAAGGGCTCCCCGTATCTGAAGATGCTCGCGGCGCTGTGGCGGGAGAGCCCTCTCCCGGGCCTGGCACCCGGTGAGCGGGTCGCGACCATGGCCTCGCTGCTCCACACCGACCACGAGGGCGGCTCCGTCGCCGCCGCGCTGATCGCCGAGTCGGGCCTCGCGCCGGAGGTGTGGCTGCGCCACTACCTGGACGCGTACCTGGTGCCGGTGCTGCACTGCTTCTACGCCTACGACCTGGTGTTCATGCCGCACGGCGAGAACGTCATCCTGGTGGTCGAGGACGGGGTCGTACGGCGCACGATCTTCAAGGACATCGCCGAGGAGATCGCGGTGATGGACCCGGACGCGGTGCTGCCGCCGCAGGTCGAGCGGATCCGGGCCGAGGTTCCCGAGGACATGAAGCTGCTCTCGGTCCTCACCGATGTCTTCGACTGCTTCCTGCGCTTCCTGGGGTCGGGGCTGGCGAACGAGGGCGTGCTCGACGAGGAGACGTTCTGGCGGACGGTCGCCGAGTGCGTCACCGGGTACCAGGAGTCGGTGCCGGGCCTCGCCGACAAGTTCAAGCAGTACGACATGTTCGCCGAGGAGTTCGCGCTGTCCTGCCTCAACCGGCTCCAGCTGCGCAACAACAAGCAGATGGTCGACCTGAACGACCCCTCCGGGGCCCTTCAGCTGGTCGGCACGCTGCGGAACCCGATCGCGCCGTTCCAGGCGGTCTGACGGTCCCCGGCCGCCGGACGGACCCGAGGACCGGGGCCGTCCGGCGGCTCTGAAACCGGGGCCGTCCGGCGGCCGTGAACACGACAGCCGGCAGGCGGCCCCGGTCACCTCACCGCGCGGCCCAGGGAACCTCCGGCGCGCGGTGGTAGCAGATACCGAGTGCCGCGAAGCGCGGCCCCTGGGCGCCCAGCCGCACCTTGTACGCGCCCCAGTCGTGCGTGGACGCGGGCGACCAGCCCAGTTCCGCCACCCCCGGGAGCCTGGGGAAGGCCATCTGCTCGATCTCGTCGCTGTCGGTCAGGGTCTCCGACCAGAGCGGCGCCTCGACGCCCAGGACGGCATCCTGCGGCACGCCGTCCAGATAGCTCGCCGGGTCCCAGTCGTAGGAACGCTGGACGGAGACGTAACCGGCCCAGGCCAGGCCCAGCACCGTGTTCTTGTCGTACTTCATGTCGAGGTAGCTCCGGTCCGCCGGGGACAGCACCAGCTTGGTGCCCTTCACCGCGGCGTCCGCCACCTGCTTGCGCTCGGCCGCCCCCTTCCGGTCGTAGCCCCAGTACTGGGCGACCGCCCCCTTCACGGGGGTGGCCCCGGTCAGCTGGTGCCAGCCGATCACCGTCTTGCCGTATCTGCCGACGGCGGCCTGCGCCTTGTCCATGAAGGCCACGTAGTCGTCGTGGCTGGTGGAGTGGGCCTCGTCGCCGCCGATGTGGAGGTACCTGCCGGGGGTGAGCGCGGCCAGCTCCCGGATCACGTCGTCCACGAAGTCGTAGGTGAGGGCCTTCTGGGCGCAGAGCGAGCTGAAACCGACGCTCGTGCCGGTGTAGAGCGGCGGCGCCACGCCGTCGCAGTTCAGCTCCGGGTAGGAGGCGAGCGCCGCGTTGGTGTGGCCGGGCAGGTCGATCTCCGGGACGACCTCCAGATAGCGGGAGGCGGCGTAGCGGACGATCTCCCGGTAGTCGCTCTTCGTGTAGAAGCCGCCTGCGCCGCCGCCCACCTCGGTCTGCCCGCCGTGGGTGGCCAGCCTCGGCCAGGAATCGATGGCGATCCGCCAGCCCTGGTCGTCGGAGAGATGCAGATGGAGCTTGTTCATCTTGTACAGGGCCAGCTGGTCGATGTAGCGCTTGACCTCGGCGACGGAGAAGAAGTGCCGGGAGACGTCCAGCATCGCGCTGCGGTAGGCGAAGCGCGGCGCGTCCGTGACCGTGCCGCCCGCGACCTCCCAGGGGCCCTGCTGGCGGCTCCTCCTCTCCACGGCGGCCGGCAGCAGCTGACGCAGCGTCTGGACGCCGTGGAAGAGCCCTGCCGGGGTCCGTGCGGTGAGGGTCACGGAGCTGTGGTTCGACTTCAGGAGGTAGCCCTCGGCACCCGCGCCGCCGGCCTGCGGGTCGAGCCGGAGCCGGATGCCGTCGCTGCCGCGGCCGGTGACCGGCAGAGCGTACCCGGTGGACGGGCGCAGGATGTCTGCGAGGTAGTAGCCGATGCTCCGGGCCTCGCCGGAGTGGGCCTCGACCCGGATCCGGGTGTCCGCGGAGAGGGTGTACGCGGAACCGCCGGGCTTCGCCTCGGCGGGCGCGGGCAGTATCTGCCCGAACGGACGGGGTGCGGACGCGGCGGCCGCGCCGCTGCTCGCCGACGCCGTGCCGGCACCGGAGATTCCGAACGCTGTGACGAGCAGCAGCGAGCCGAGGAGACGGGGAAGGGCGGTGCGCTGTGTGCTGTGCAGTCTCACAAGCCGGGTCCCTTTCAACGGGTTCACACCTGTGGATCCCCTGACCGCGCTTCACCATGCGTATGGTCGACATTACACACGGTCAGCCTTAGACCACTTCCCGTTCCGCACCCGGGGAATCCGCCTTTCGGCGGAATTCATCCGGCATGACGACGGGCGGACCGTCGACGGAGAGTGGGAGCGGGCCGCACCCGGCCGCGGGAAGGGTGCTTACGAAAAGAAGAACAGCCGGACCGACGGGGTCGAGCCCGATGTCGAACCCACCCGCGAGAACATTCACACGCGATTCTGCCCGATATCGGGCAGAATTGTTGCGTAAGCGCCCCGTCCACAGCAATATCAACGAGTGCTCGAACGCCGCCCGTCGCATGACGACCTCATCGATCACCTGGTGCGCAGCACCGCGCTCCAGCGCGGTGAAGCCGCCCGGGTGATCCTCGACGTGCTGGCGTACTTCGACGAGACGACCGAGGACTTCGTCCGCCGCCGCCACCGTGAACTGCAGTCCGGCGGCCTGGTGAACGCGGAGATCTTCGAGCGGATCGCGGCCGAACTGCCGCACCGGGCGGTCGCGCCGCCGGAGCTCTCGCTCCGCCAGCTGCGCCGCATCGTTTACGGCTGAACAACGGGCATCACAGGTACGTCGATGGAGGGGCAGAGAATCCATGTGCGGAATCGTCGGATACATCGGGAAGCGTGATGTGGCTCCGCTGCTGCTGGAAGGGCTGCAGCGGCTGGAGTACCGGGGTTACGACTCGGCGGGCATCGTCATCACCGGCAAGGCGCCGGCCGGGAAGCCCGCCGCCCTGAAGATGGTCAAGGCGAAGGGCCGGGTCCGCGAGCTGGAGGCCCGCATCCCCAAGCGTTTCACCGGCACCACCGGTATCGCCCACACCCGCTGGGCCACCCACGGCGCCCCGAGCGACGAGAACGCGCACCCGCACCTGGACGCCGACCACAAGGTCGCCGTCGTCCACAACGGCATCATCGACAACGCCTCCGAGCTCCGTGCGAAGCTCGTCGCCGACGGCGTCGTCTTCCTCTCCGAGACCGACACCGAGGTCCTGGTCCACCTGATCGCCCGCGCCCAGGCCGAGACCCTGGAGGAGAAGGTCCGCGAGGCGCTGCGCTCGGTCGAGGGCACGTACGGCATCGCCGTCATGCACGCCGATTTCAACGACCGCATCGTGGTCGCCCGCAACGGCTCCCCGGTCGTGCTCGGTATCGGCGAGAAGGAGATGTTCGTCGCCTCCGACGTCGCCGCGCTGGTCGCCCACACCCGCCAGGTCGTCACCCTCGACGACGGCGAGATGGCCACCCTCAAGGCCGACGACTTCCGTACGTACACGACGGAGGGCTCGTCCACGACGGCCACGCCGACCACCGTGGAGTGGGAGGCCGAGTCGTACGACATGGGTGGCCACGACACCTACATGCACAAGGAGATCTCCGAGCAGGCGGACGCCGTCGACCGGGTGCTCCGCGGCCGGATCGACGACCGTTTCTCCACCGTGCACCTCGGCGGCCTCAACCTGGACGCCCGCGAGGCGCGCGGGGTCCGCCGGATCAAGATCCTCGGCTGCGGCACCTCGTACCACGCGGGCCAGATCGGCGCCCAGCTGATCGAGGAGCTGGCCCGTATCCCCGCGGACGCCGAGCCCGCCTCGGAGTTCCGCTACCGCAATCCGGTCGTCGACCCCGACACCCTGTACGTCGCGGTCTCCCAGTCCGGTGAGACGTACGACGTGCTGGCCGCCGTCCAGGAGCTCAAGCGCAAGGGCGCCCGGGTCCTCGGCGTGGTCAACGTGGTGGGTTCGGCGATCGCCCGGGAGGCCGACGGCGGTACGTACGTCCACGCCGGCCCCGAGGTCTGCGTCGTGTCCACCAAGTGCTTCACCAACACGGTCGTCGCGTTCGCGCTGCTCGCCCTGCACCTGGGCCGGATCCGGGATCTGTCGGTCGCCGACGGCAAGCGGATCATCGAGGGGCTGCGCAGGCTGCCCGCCCAGATCAGCGAGATCCTGGCGAACGAGGACGAGATCAAGAGGCTGGCGGCCGAGTACGCGGACGCCAAGTCGATGATGTTCATCGGCCGGGTGCGCGGCTACCCCGTCGCCCGGGAGGCCTCGCTGAAGCTCAAGGAGGTCTCGTACATCCACGCGGAGGCGTACCCCGCCTCCGAGCTGAAGCACGGGCCGCTGGCGCTGATCGAGCCCGCCATGCCGACGGTCGCGATCGTGCCGGACGACGACCTGCTGGAGAAGAACCGCGCCGCGATGGAGGAGATCAAGGCCCGCAACGGCCGCATCCTCGCCGTCGCCCACCAGGTGCAGGAGAAGGCCGACCACACCATCGTCGTGCCGAAGAACGAGAACGAGCTGGACCCGATCCTGATGGGCATCCCGCTCCAGCTCTTCGCCTACCACACGGCACTGGCCATGGGCCGCGACATCGACAAGCCGCGCAACCTGGCGAAGTCCGTCACCGTGGAGTAGACACCCCGCGGAGCAGGCGCTCCGCACGGCTGTGCCCGACAGGGCAGCGCGGAGAACGGCATCCGGACGTCCGGTCCCTGCCCTTCTCCGCGCCGCTGTCGCGTTCCTCGGCCGCTCCCGGTCCGGGCGCCGGACGACGGCCGGGCCGGGGGGCGAGAAAGCATCGACCTCGCCACCGCGCACGACTCGGGTGTGACCGGTATCGGACGCCAGGAGGGCAAGCCCCGGGCGAGATGGACGGGACAGCGGCGCCTGCACCCCCGCGGGAACATCCCCGACCGCGCCGGGAGCCCTCAGGGTGCGGCGGCCAAGCTCCCCCGCGGACCCCGGCGCACCCTGCATCCGTTCCCGGCCCCTCTCTCCGAGTCGGCGGACTGCCGGTTTCCGCAGGCGACTTGACGCCATGTCAACCAACGGCAGGCAACTCGTGACGGGTGTGACGGCGACGACGTCCCGGGACGGGGGAAGTTCAGGGAATGACGACGACCGGGCGCTGTGCGCGCCGTGCCAGACGCCCTGCCACGGAACCGAAGATGCGGCCGACGACGCCGTGGGTGGAGCCGACGACAATCGCGTCGGCCGAGTACTCCCGGCCGACCTCCTCCAGCTCGTGACAGATGTCCCCACCGCGCTCGACGAGCACCCAGGGCACCTCGGAGAGGTAGTCCGCACAGGCGAGCTCCAGGCCGAGCACCTCGGTGCGGTGGTCGGGCACATCGACGAAGACGGGCGGCTCACAACCTGCCCAGACCGTGGTCGGCAGCCGGTTGGCGACATGGACGATGATCAGGCCGGAACCCGATCTCCGGGCCATCCCGATCGCGTACGCGAGAGCACGCTCACTGGAGGTCGAGCCGTCGAAGCCGACGACGACCCCGTGCCGGAAGGCAGGATCGCAGGAATGGCGTGTTTCTTCGACCGCCTGCGGGTCCGACATGGGATCGGCTACCTGCTTGCGGTCGGCGGGTTCAGGGAATTCGTGACCGGCCATCGGTGTCTCGGCGAAGAGAGTCCTCGTGAGGAGAGCGACGTGGGGAAGGTGCGTCGTGGGACGGTGCTGCGGTGTCCGGGAAACATCTTCCCAACCCCTTACCCCCAAGGGTACGGCGCCACTCCTGCACTGCCCAGACCCACGCAAAGCGCGTAGGACGTTTCACGGAGCATGCCCGAGGCAGCCCCGTATGGCAATGCCGGTTGCGCAGTACACCGGCGTCACGGGTCCGACCGGCGCCCCTCGACGGCCGGGCGGCATCGTACCCGCGGGCCGTTTCCACGGCGCCCCCGGCACGGGCCGGCCCGGGAGGGAGCACGCGGCCGCCGCCCGTCGCCGGAGCGGCGGGCCGCGCCCAGGAGTCACCTCGCATCCGCCGAGGCCCACCGACCCCGCCCGGACCGCTCACCCGGGACCGGGAGCGATATCGGGCCTTCTGCCGGATTCCCTCCGGGAGTGTCCGGCATGCGACGCTCCACACGTCCGGCCGCCCGATCCGCCGAGGGGTGCAAAGAAGTGGCCTCTTCCTGGGGTTGTGCGCCGGTCCAACAGCTGAATCACGCATGCACAACCATCTATTTTCAGCCAACTTCCCAACCCTTCCACTTCCTTGCAGGATTGGCCGAGCAACCCCCTTGCCACCAGGCCGGAAGAGACCGCACGGTACGCTTCCACCCGATGGGGACGGGCCATGAAGGAGAGACCCTCTTCCCTCCGCGGCCACCGAGTGCAACCCTTCGTGATCGAACGCTTCCCGCCAAGTTGCCTTGTCGACATAACGCCGGTTGGTGAACTTGTCACGTCGGCACCACGGGAAGCAGTAGATTCGATCTTGGGCATCGAGGACGGGGACTCGTGCAGGACCGAGGGGAAAAGTGCGGGAACGACAGGCCCGTAAGGACCAGGAAGACGCGAACACCGAGGGGGGCTTAGCGTCATGAGCCAGGACTCCGCCATCGCAACGGAGGCTGTACGGAAGCTCAGTGGACGACGACGACGGGAAGTCGTCGCCGTGCTGCTGTTCAGCGGCGGCCCCATCTTCGAGAGCTCGATCCCGCTCTCCGTCTTCGGAATCGACCGTCAGGACGCGGGAGTTCCGCGCTACCGACTCCTCGTCTGCGCCGGGGAAGAGGGGCCGCTGAGGACCACCGGCGGGCTCGAACTGAGCGCGCCGTACGGGCTGGAGGCGATCAGCAGGGCAGGCACCGTCGTGGTGCCCGCCTGGCGTTCGATCACTTCGCCGCCGCCCGCCGAGGCACTGGACGCGCTGCGCCGCGCCCACGAGGAAGGGGCCCGCATCGTCGGGCTGTGCACGGGCGCATTCGTGCTCGCCGCCGCCGGACTGCTGGACGGCCGCCCGGCGACCACGCACTGGATGTACGCACCGACGCTGGCCAAGCGCTATCCGTCGGTGCATGTCGACCCGCGTGAGCTCTTCGTCGACGACGGCGACGTGCTCACCTCCGCCGGGACGGCGGCCGGGATCGATCTCTGCCTGCACATAGTCCGCTCGGATCACGGCACGGAGGCCGCCGGGGCACTGGCCCGTCGGCTCGTCGTGCCGCCGCGGCGCAGCGGCGGTCAGGAGCGCTACCTCGACAGGTCTTTACCTGAAGAGATCGGCTCCGACCCCCTCGCCGAGGTCGTGGCCTGGGCCCTGGAGCACCTCCACGAGCAGTTCGACGTGGAGACGCTGGCCGCGCGTGCCTACATGAGCAGGCGGACCTTCGACCGGAGGTTCCGCTCACTCACCGGCAGCGCGCCGCTCCAGTGGTTGATCACCCAGCGGGTCCTGCAGGCGCAGCGGCTGCTGGAGACGTCCGAGTACTCGGTCGACGAGGTCGCGGGTCGTTGCGGCTTCCGTTCGCCGGTCGCGCTGCGCGGACACTTCCGGCGCCAGCTGGGCTCCTCCCCCGCCGCGTACCGGGCGGCCTACCGGGTCCGTCGACCGCAGGGCGGGGAGCCCGTCGCCCCGGCGACCGAGCCGATGGTGCCCGCACAGGGCACCCCGGCGGGCCGCCGTACCACGGTCGCGGCAGCCCCACCGGGTCCGCTCGCCGTCCCGTCGGCGGCGGTCGGGGCGGGGCAGTCGGAGTACGGCAAGCCGGACCTCGACGCGTATGCCGCGGGGCGCCCGACCCTGCCGGGTCAACGGAGCGCCCCGTAGGCTGGGGGCCATGAACGACCGCATGGTGTGGATCGACTGCGAGATGACCGGGCTCTCGTTGACGGAAGACGCACTCATCGAGGTGGCCGCACTGGTCACCGACTCGGAGTTGAACGTGCTCGGCGACGGGGTGGACATCGTGATCCGGCCGCCGGACACGGCCCTGGAGACGATGCCCGAGGTGGTGCGCCAGATGCACACCGCCTCGGGCCTCCTCGACGAGCTGGCCGGGGGCACCACCCTGGCCGACGCCGAGGCCCAGGTGCTGGCCTATGTCCGCGAGCACGTGAAGGAACCCGGCAAGGCCCCGCTCTGCGGAAACTCGGTCTCCACCGACCGCGGTTTCCTTGCTCGGGACATGTCAGCCCTGGAGAGCTACCTCCACTACCGGATCGTCGATGTGTCCTCGGTCAAGGAACTGGCGCGCCGCTGGTACCCGAGGGCGTACTTCAACAGTCCGGAGAAGAACGGCAACCATCGGGCACTCGCCGACATCCGGGACTCCATCACGGAGCTGCGCTACTACCGCGAGGCCGTCTTCGTGCCGCCGCCCGGCCCGGATTCGGAGCGCGCCAAGGCAATCGCGGCACGTGTCGCGCCGCCCACGCCGTAGGACCGCGTGAAGCCGCTGGTCACGGACCTTTCCGAGGACGTGACCAGCGGCCGGACAACGGAGGCGCGAGCACCCTCTCAGACCCTGTACACTTTTTCTCGGCCGGTCAGAAAAGACCGGGCATGGTGGGTATAGCTCAGCTGGTAGAGCACCTGGTTGTGGTCCAGGATGTCGCGGGTTCGAGTCCCGTTACTCACCCTGAATGATCAGCCCCTGACCTGGGAAACGGGTCGGGGGCTGATCTCTTGTCGGTTCACGGCCCCACCACGACCCGACGCCCCCCTCGAACCGGGCCCGCTTCCCTGCCCTGGTGACCGTCAGGAAGCGTGCACGGAAAGACGGCACCCTCGCCTATCCGGTCCGGTGGGTGTGGGGCGGCCGCGCAGCGGAAGCAACGAACCCGAGCTTCGGTGACAAGATGTCAGCCGACCGGTTCAGAAACTCGTCGACCCCAGGGCGAGCAGCACCCCACGACTGCCCGCCGAAGGCCGAGCAGGCCCGACGCCGGATTGCACTCTCCGCCGCCCAGGTCGACCGTGTACGCAAGCGGACCGCTGGGCGTCGCCGCCGGCGGAACAACCCCTCGCACGACAGGTTCGGCCACGTCCGCGAGGCCGACGGGAGCGCTCACGTCTGATCCATCCCCGACGGGACCCATGGGAACATCACCACGCACAGGCAGTAGTAAGTAGTGTCCAGGTATTTCATGACTTATGCGGCCATGCGAGTGCCCGAAAGATTCGCAACGCTACGCTTTGATCCCTTTTCGTGCATCGTTCTCCACGGAGCTGCCCGATCCCGGGCAGTGCAGCGAAGGAGAACACCATGAAGAACGTCCGGAAGATCGCAGCGGTGGCCGTGGCTACCTGCGGGATCCTCCTCGCCGGCATCGGCGGGGCCAGCGCCGACCCCCGCAACGGGATGGAGGAGCACAAGGGAGGGGACGACATCCCCGTCCTCAGCCAGTTCAAGTACCTCGACTGGGACAGGTCGCCCTTCTGCGGAATCCAGATCAAGACCGAGGAAAGCAAGCAGAAGACGTCGTGCCCGGTGGTGCACCAGGAGCAGCCCTACAACAGCCCGATCTACATCGTCACTTTCGGGGACTGATCTTTTTTCTTTCACAGCGGTCCGACGGCTCGCCCGTCGGACCGTTTTTCCATGTCGGGGCGTTGGCAGGCAGGTGTGGTCGCCCCTGCGCCATGCTGTAGTCCCCTCGGAGGGCGTCGCGGACCGGCCTGAGCAGGGGCACACGGCGCCCGCGGAGTGACGCGACCGGGACGGAGAGCGACCGGGGCAAGCCTGGGCGCTCCGAGCCGCTCAGGGGCCCGGCGGAGGGCCCCGGACGACCGATCTCCCGCGCTCGGTGCCGCGGACCGCGCCTCGACCACCGGGCCCGCCATGAACTTCGCCAGTGGCAGTCACACCGGCCGAGGACAGCGGGCGGCGACATGTTCTCTATGTGGTTCCGCGGCTACGGAGATACCCCGGCCGCTCGTTCTGCTCGCGGCCCGCAGGGCGGGACACCCCCACGCACACAGGGAGACCGCGACAGACCGTCCGCGTTGTGTCGCGAATAACAAGCTGCGGCCGAGCGGGAGAAGCGCGCGCAGTCTGGGAAAGCCGAGCACTTCGACGAAACCGACCTGTACCCGGACGTCCGGCTGGCTCTTGCGCAGCTTCGAGCCGATGGGCTCTGGCTCTGCATCGCGGGCAACCAGACCGTGCGCGCGGGCAGCATCCTCCGCCAGCTGTTCACCGACGACGTCGATCTGATCGGCACGTCGTACGACTGGGGCGCCAGCAAGCCCGACCCGCTGTTTTTCGAGCGCGTCGCCGATGTCGTTCCCTATGAACCGAGCGAGATCCTGTATGTCGGCGACCGTGTCGACAACGACCTGCGTCCCGCAATAGCCGCCGGGATGCACGCCGCGCTCATCCGCCGAGGGCCGTGGGGCACCATCCAGTGGGACACCACCGAAGCGCGGGACCTGCCCACGTTCCGCATGGAGTCGCTGGTCCAACTCCCGGAAGAGATCAAGCAGTTCAACGAGCGAGCGCGCTGACCGTCGTCATCCACCCGTACAGCCGCTCATCGAGCTTCCGCAGGCATCGCTCACGCTGGTGCGCAACCAGGACCGGAACCCGCACCAAATGAAGGAGAGTTGGTCCTGACGCACGTCACCCCTCTGCCGGCGCCCAGACCTTGCGTGCACCCCGGAACAATGCGGTGGTCAGTACCGCCCGGAGTCACCCGCATCTCATGCCTAACTTTTGTTCAGCAATGTCCGAATCAGTGAAAGCCATTGGATTCAGGGTTCGTGACAGATAAAGTCGCAGGTCAGTCCGTCTGCTCCCCGCGCGTGCGGGGATGGTCCCGAGTGCTGGTGGCTCACGTCCTCGCCCGAGGGCTGCTCCCCGCCCAGGCGGGGATGGTCCCGTCACTACGGTCCGTACCGGGGCATCCGCGTCCTGCTCCCCGCGCGTGCGGGGATGGTTCACTCCTGCCCGAAAAATGAGATCAGCTGTCTGCCTACTGAGCTCAGCAGACCCCCTTGAGCCGACAGGGCACTTCATGCTCCCAGATGCCATTGTTCGCCCTCGGCCGAGCCACCATTTCCAGCGTCAGCCGGTAACGGCACTGATCACGTCCAGGGCCAGATGCCACGGGTACCCGTCCGGGCGAGGCTCGCCAGGCGGGTTCGGCTCGAAGCCTCCCTCGCCGTAGAGCACCGTCACGCCGGCGCCGCGCAGCGTCTCCACCGACCGGCTGAAAGCCGGGTGTCGCACGTAGGCGGCGTTCACGCACGGCATCGTCACCGTCGGGATGCGCTTCCCGATTCCCTCAGCCACTACGCCGACGATGAATGACGACGTCAGGCCGAGGGCCCAGGAGTTGATGGTGTTGAACGTGGCCGGCGCGAGCAGGATTGCGTCCGCCGGCGGCCATACGTCCGGCTCGCCCGGCAGTTTGTACTCGGAGCGCACCGGGTGGCCGGTCAGCTCCTCCAGCTTGTGCAGTTGCGGCCCCAGCCATTTCGCGGCAGTCTCCGTGAGCCCCAGGCAGACGTCCCAGCCGCGGCCTTGGCCTTCCGCGATCACTTGGCCCGCTTCGAGCACCGGCGGGGCTGCAGAACCGAACAGGTACAGCACGCGAGACGTCATGTGCCCATCCCACCCTCCGGGCCAAGGACATGCAACCACCCCCCGAACCGGGAGGATCAGGGGCGACGCGGGGTCTTGCATGATGCGGCGCGGGTACCGTTCCGGATGACGAGTCAGGAACGGAGACCCGTATGCCCAGACGGGAAGACGACCACACAGGCGCCCGGATCAAAGAGCAGCGGAGACTCGCCAGGCTGACACAGCGACAGCTCGCGGACCGGATCCCGTACTCGTACAGCCTGCTCAACCAAGTCGAGTGCGGCGCCAAACCGGCGGGCGTCGACTTCGTCGCGGCGGTTGCCCAGGCACTCCGGATCGATGTCACCGTGCTGACGGGACAGCCCTACGTGACCGAACTACAGCAGGACCGCCTCGCCGAGCTTGTCCGTCCTATCAGGGAGGCGCTTGACCTGTACGACCTGGGAGCCGACGACGCCATTCCCGACAGGTCGGCTGAGCAACTGATCGCCGGTGCCGAAGGTCTCTGTGCCCTGGTGCGGGCAACTCGTTTGAGGAACGCTGCCCGCATGTTGCCCGCCACGATCTCCGAACTCACCACCGCGGCTTGGCGAGCCCAGTCGACGGAACTGTGGCAGGCGCTCGCCTCTACGTACCGCACCGCACACGACATCAGTGTGAAGCTGGGCTACTACGACCTGAGCTCAGTCGCCCTGGACCGCATGGACTGGGCAGCCTGTCGGGCCTCTGACCCGTGCCTGGCAGCCATCCGGCAGTACATGCGGGCTTTGGTGTACTTCCGGGAGGGCGAGTACACGATCGGGCAGCGTCTCGTCGCTGCCGGCCACGGCATCGTCGGCGCCGCAGAGCAGACCCGGGAGGCTGTCGCCGTCACCGGGCAACTTCACCTCGGGGCCTCAGTCATCGCAGCCCGCGCCGACCACCAGAGCGCGGTCGATACGCACATTGCAGAGGCGAAGCAGTGTGCCCAACAGACCGGTGACGCTTCCGAAGTGCACTGGCTGAGCTTCGGCCCGACGAACGTCGCCTTGCACCGCATGTCTGCCGCGGTCGAGATGCGGCAGTACGACGAAGCCCTGAAGCAGGCCCGGAAGATCAAGCTGCCGACGGCTCTGGCCACATCTCGGCGTGCCCACTTCCTCATCGACAGAGCCCGCGCAGAAATGGAGACCGGCCGCACTGAAGCCGCACTGAGCAGCATCATCGATGCCCGGCACGTCGCGCCGGAACAGACGCGCTACCACCCGGGGGCTCGGGAGACCCTCAAGGGCTTGGTGCACTCCGCACGTCGCACCCCTGACGCCCTCGGCCACATGGCCGCCTGGATCGGCCTGTAGCCACACTCTCCCCCTGAGCTGCCAACGCTCACGAATCTGTGAGCGTTGAACCCTTCCCGGCCCGTCACTCTGTTTCTCACCTGATCAGTGACGAGTCGGAGATGCCATGCCCGCAAGGGAATTACCGCCGGTCAGCGCACTGACCAGCAATCAGCAGCGCGGAGCGAACTGCGTCTGGTGCGCGGCGCCTTTGTCGAATGACGCTGCGCACAACCTCGGCCCACGTCCTGTGGATGCGTACGGAACTTCGGTTCACTGGTTCCCCCGTTGCTGTCACTCCTGCTGGAAGGGCCGCACGTGATCACTCCCACGAAACGGGCCTCGGGCCCGGACACCGCGTATCGCACCTGGCTGGGTCACACCGTGGCCTGCGCCACCTGCCGTATCGGAGCCGCGTGCCCGACCGCCGTACGGCTCGGCCGCGTCTGGCGGGAGACCCGTCGATGATCTGCATCGACTGCGACCGCGTGATCACGGGCCCCTATGCGACCGTCGCCCACGGCACCTCCATGAGCGGAGCCCGCGAGGACATGTACGCACACCCGCCCGGCTCGCCGGCCTGCAAACCCACACCCCGATCCGGCAAGGCGCGCCTCAGGCGAGCACTGGACCGTGACGCACGCCCCCTGTGACCTCCCGCCCCGCGACTGTCGCCGATCGGTCGCGGCCGGGCTCTACTGCACCACCGGAAATGGGCGGCTATTCCCCAAGACCTGCGCGCCCCGGCCCCTGCCAGTGCGCCCGACGATATCCAGCCGGGTCAGTCTGGGCTGGTGCCGGCGGCGCGAATGCCGTCCCCTACGGCCCAGCGACTGCCGGCCGATCACTCCCGCGTCCAATCGCTGTCGGACACTCTCGACTCTGGCATCTTCCAGTGGCCCCCACCAATGCCGAACTGAACTCATTAGAATGGAATTTGAGTGTCGGAGTGGGTCAAGGGCGGGAACAAAACCGAATCGAGTCCCGCCACCCGCCCTGAATGACGGAGGGTTGATCCATGACACACGTCAACCCTCCGCGCTCTTCAGAAGCTTGGGAGCACCACCGGAACACGATGGCCGGTCCTCCACGACCCCACACCCATACCTTTCATTCAGAAATGTCCGAATCGGCGAAAGTCATTGATTTCAGGGCTCGCGGCAGATAAAGCCGCAGGTCAGCCAGTCTGCTCCCCGCGCGTGCGGGGATGGTCCCAACTATCTCGCCGACGTTCCTTTCGGAGCCGACTGCTCCCCGCGCGTGCGGGGATGGTCCCTCCGCACCGCTCGAACCCCTCTGAACCTCTCTCTGCTCCCCGCGCGTGCGGGGATGGTCCCGTCCGTCGGGCAACGGTGACCGGCCTCGGCCACTGCTCCCCGCGCGTGCGGGGATGGTCCCCGCCAGGGGCTCAGCGGGATGATCGGCTTCGACTGCTCCCCGCGCGTGCGGGGATGGTCCCCTCGACCTGCTGCGGTGCAGATCCACGGAGGTCTGCTCCCCGCGCGTGCGGGGATGGTCCCGTCGACGGCCAGGTGCTCGTACCCGGCGTGGACTGCTCCCCGCGCGTGCGGGGATGGTCCCAGCCCGTCGTCCACGACCGTGCACGTCGAGCACTGCTCCCCGCGCGTGCGGGGATGGTCCCTGCGCCCATGTGCGTTCGACGTGCTTCGTTTGCTGCTCCCCGCGCGTGCGGGGATGGTCCCGCCCGGCTGATGTCGGTGAGGCTGAGGGGTTCCTGCTCCCCGCGCGTGCGGGGATGGTCCCGTGGTGCAGCGCCGGGAATGGACACTGCACATCTGCTCCCCGCGCGTGCGGGGATGGTCCCCACACCGGAACGTTACGGCCTGGTCTGCGAACTGCTCCCCGCGCGTGCGGGGGTGACCCCATCGGCACCCGTTTTAGCGAGACCGGCTCGCACTGCTCCCCGCCCACGCGGGGATGCCCCCGAAAGGCCCCCGCGCCCCTCCCCACCCCCCTCACGAGGAGTCGCGGACGACCAGTTCCGTGGGGAGCACGATCTGCGGGCGCTCCTTGTTGGAGCCCGCGATCTCCTGGAGCAGTACGTGGGCCATCATGCGGCCCATCTCCTCGATCGGCTGGCGCACGCTGGTGAGCGCCGGGTCCATGTGGCGGGCCACGGCGGAGTCGTCGAAGCCGATGAGGGCCACGTCGTCCGGGATGCGCCGGCCGGCCTCGCGCAGCACCTGGCGGGCCCCTACGGCCATGACGTCGGAGGCGGCGAACACCGCGTCGACATCGGGGCGCAGGGCGAGCAGCTCGCGCATGGCGCGGGCGCCGCCCTCCTCGGTGAAGTCGCCGGGGGCGATCAGCCGTTCGTCCGGTTCGAGGCCGGCCGCGGCGATGCCCTTGCGGTAGCCGTCGAGGCGGCGCTGCGCACCGTAGACGTCGAGGCGTCCGGCGATGGTCGCGATGACCCGGCGACCCCGGGAGACCAGGTGTTCGACGGCGGCGCGGGCGCCCTCGAAGTTGTCCGAGTCGACCGAGGCGAGCGGTTCGGAGCCGGATCTGCGGCCGCTCATCACCGTCGGCATGCCGAGCTGCTCCAGCAGGTCCGGGAGCGGGTCGTCGGCGTGGACGGAGACCAGCAGCACGCCGTCGACGCGGTGCGCGGTCAGATACTGGGCCAGCCTGCGCCGCTCGCGGTCGTTGCCGACCAGGGTCAGCAGCAGCTGCATCTCGGTGTCGGCGAGCGCCGCGCCGACACCGCGGACGATGTCGGAGAAGTACGGCTCGGCGAAGAAACGGGTCTCCGGCTCGGGCACGACGAGGGCGATGGCGTCCGTGCGGTTTCCGGCGAGCGCACGGGCCGCGCGGTTGGGTACGTAACCCAGTTCGGCGACGGCCGCCTCCACCGCTTCGCGGGTCTGCGCGCTGACCCGGGGGGAGCCGTTGATGACACGCGAAGCCGTGCCTCTCCCCACCCCCGCCCGTGCCGCGACCTCTTCGAGGGTGGGCGGCCGCCCACCGCTCCGTACTCGCGCTGCCGTCATGGCTGCCTCCCGTTCGCGGTCAATTTCTCACAGTCGGATACCCGAACCAAGTCCTGGTGCTGGGTCCCTCGACCTTCGGCATGCCCAGGCGGCCTCTCCACAGGACCAGAAGTGGGAGCGCTCCCATCCTATGTCCATGACGGTTCGGGTTCCGCGACCTCGGGAGAAAGCGCGGAAACCCCGGAGAAAACCCCTGGGAAAGACCCGAGAAGACCGGAGAAGACCCGGGAAGACCGGAGAAAAGGGGGAAACGACGGGAGAAAGGGCGGAAACG
Source organism: Streptomyces sp. NPDC052052 (assembly GCF_040680455.1). Classification (NCBI taxonomy): domain Bacteria; kingdom Bacillati; phylum Actinomycetota; class Actinomycetes; order Kitasatosporales; family Streptomycetaceae; genus Streptomyces; species Streptomyces sp. NPDC052052. The sequence goes on from NZ_JBFAWU010000019.1 coordinate 92,685, forward strand.
ACGGAGACCCGGCACGGACGGCCGGGTCTCGGGTCGGGGTGCGGGTCAGCCCAGGTCGGTCACCGGAGGCAGCGCGTGGCGGCGGATGACGTCGGAGTACCAGTGGGCGCTCGCCTTGGGGATGCGGCGCTGGGAGGCGTAGTCGACGTAGACGGCGCCGAAGCGCTTGGAGTACCCGTACGCCCACTCGAAGTTGTCCAGCAGGGACCAGAGGAAGTAGCCGCGGACGTCGGCCCCGTCGGCCACGGCCCGCAGCACGGCGCCGAGGTGGTCGCGCAGGTACGCGATCCGCTCGGGGTCCTCCACCCGGCCCTCGGGCGAGACGTAGTCGTCGAAGGCCGCACCGTTCTCGGTGACCATCAGCGGCAGGCCGGGGTTGTCCCGGGCGACGTCCATGAGCAGGTTGTACAGCCCGTTGTGGTCGATGGCCCAGTTCATCGCGGTGCGCGGCTTGCCCTCGGCGAGGTGGAAGGCGACGTGCTCGGAGCCGGGCCACGGGGAGTACTCGCTGTTGCCGTGGCCGTCGTCGCGGGAGTCGCCGGAGCCGTCGGCGGGCGTGGAGACCAGCGTCGGCGTGTAGTAGTTGATGCCCAGGACGTCGATCGGGCGGGAGATGGCCGCCAGGTCGCCGTCGTGGACCAGCTTCGACCAGTCGACCAGGTGGCTGGTGTCGGCGATCAGGTCCTCGGGGTACGCGCCGTGCAGCATCGGGCCGGTGAAGACGCGGTTGCCCACCGCGTCGATCCGGCGGGCGGCGTCCGCGTCGGCCGCGCTGTCGGTCAGCGGGCGGACCTGGTGGAGGTTGAGCGTGACCGAGGTCTGCGCGGTGGCGGGGATCCGGTCGCGCAGGACCTCCATCGCCCTGCCGTGGGCGAGGTTGAGGTGGTGGGCCGCGCGCAGGGCGGACGCCGGGTCGGTACGGCCGGGGGCGTGCACGCCGGAGCCGTAACCGAGGAAGGCCGAGCACCACGGCTCGTTGAGGGTGGTCCAGGTGCCGACGCGGTCGCCGAGGGCGCCGGCCATGATGGCGGCGTAGTCGGCGAAGCGCTCGGCGGTCTCCCGCTGCGGCCAGCCGCCGGCGTCCTCCAACTCCTGGGGCAGGTCCCAGTGGTAGAGGGTCGCGACGGGCGTGATGCCCGCTTCGAGCAGCTCGTCGACGAGCTTGCGGTAGAAGTCCAGCCCGCGTTCGACGGCGGGGCCGCGGCCGGTGGGCTGCACCCGGGACCAGGAGACGGAGAAGCGGTAGGCCTTGAGGCCGAGCTCCTTCATCAGCGCCACGTCGTCGCGGTAGCGGTGGTAGTGGTCGGCGGCGATGTCGCCGGTGTCACCGTTGCGGACCTTGCCCGGAGTGCGGCTGAAGGTGTCCCAGATGGAAGGGGTACGGCCGTCCTCGGCCGCGGCACCCTCGACCTGGTAGGCGGCGGTGGCCGCCCCCCAGACGAAACCGGTCGGGAAGCCCGCCGTCTCGGGCGCCTGCTTCGGGGCGATGTCGGGTCGTACAGCTGTCATGCGGGAGCGCTCCCAAGGGTGGACGAACAGGGTCTGATGAAGGTGGGACTCCGGGCCCGCACGGCCTGTGGTCAGGGAACAGGCCGTACGGGAGATCCGGAGGTGACGGGTGACGCGGTGTCACCCCTTGACGGCGCCGGACATGATTCCCCCGACGATCTGCTTGCCGAAGATCACGAAGACCACGAGCAGCGGCAGGGTGCTGATCAGCGCACCGGCCATCACGATGCTCTGGTCGGGGGTGTAGGAGGCGCTCAGCTGGCCGAGGGCCACCTGGAGCGTGGGGTTCTGCTGGTTGAGGGCGAGGTAGGGCCAGAAGAAGTCGTTCCACGCCTGCACGAAGGTGAGCATTCCCAGCACCATCATCGCGGGGCGGGCCACCGGCAGCACCACGCTCCGCACGATGCGGAAGTTGTTCGCGCCGTCGATCTTGGCGGCCTCGATGAGTTCGTAGGGCAGTGCCTCGCTCAGGTACTGCCGCATGAAGAACACGCCGAAGGCGCTCACCAGGGTCGGGAAGATCACCGACTCCAGCTTTCCGCCCCAGCCGATGTCGGACATCATCATGAACAGCGGGACGACGCTGAGCTGCGGCGGGATGGTGAGGGTGGCGATGACCCCGGTCATCAGCGCGCCGCGGCCCCGGAAGCGCATCTTGGCGAAGGCATAGCCGGCCAGGGTACAGAAGAAGAGCGTCGCGGCCGTGATGCAGAGCGAGACGATGAAGCTGTTGACGATCGCCTTGCCGAGGTTGGCCTGGGTCCAGGCCGCGTCGAGGTTGTCCAACAGCCGCCCGCCGGGCAGGAACGGCGGTGTGGAGGCGAGCACTTCGTCCTGGGTGTGGGACGCGGCCACCAGGGTCCAGTAGAGCGGCAGGAGCGAGCCGATGCCGACGACGGTCAGGGCGATGTAGGCGAACGGGCCGCCCTTCAACTGCTGGCCGGCGCCCGGCTTGAAGCGGGACGGGCGCCGCGTCGCCCGGTGGGCCGGCTGCGCGGTACCGCGCGCCGGGGCTGTGGTGGGGCTGGTCATGGTCATGGAAATCGCTCCCGGTCAGACCGCGGATTTGCGTACGAAGCGGCCGATGAGCCAGTTGACCGCGGCGATGATCAGCAGGAGGGCGAGCATCGCCCAGGCCACTGCGGCGGCCGGACCGAGGTGCCCCAGATTCCAGCCGTAGTTGTAGAGGTAGACGCTCAGCGTCTCGTACTGATGCTCGTTGCCGCCGATGGCTCCGAGCGTGCCGCCCTCCAGCAGCAGGGGCTCACCGAACAACTGCATGGAGCCGATGGTCGAGATGACGATCGTGAAGAGGATCGTGGGCCGCAGCGCGGGGATGGTCACCTTGCGGAACTGCTGCCAGCGCGAGGCGCCGTCCAACGATGCGGCCTCGTACAGATCGGTCGGTACCGCCTGCATGGCGGCCAGGTAGATCAGGGTGTTGTAGCCGGTCCAGCGCCAGATCACGATGACCGAGATCGCGATCTTCGAAGTCCAGTGGCCGTTGACCCAGTTGGTGTCGCCGAGGCCGATGAAGTGGAGCGCCCAGTTGAGCAGGCCGCCGTCGGCCCGGAAGACCAGGGCGAAGACGAGGGCCGCGGAGGCGACGGAGGTGGCGTACGGGGTGAGGATCACCGTCCGCCAGAAGGTGCTGGCCCGCAGCTTGTAGTTCAGCAGGTGGGCCAGGCCGAGCGCGACCAGCAGCTGCGGAACGGTCGACATGACCCCGATGAGGAAGGTGTTGCCGACAGCGGTCCAGAACTCGGAGTCGTGCAGGATCTTGTCGAAGTTGCCCCAGCCGACCCACTCCATCTGGTCCAGGCCGGTCATCTCCACCCGGTGCAGGGCGATCCATCCGGTGTACAGCAGCGGGTAGAGGCCGAAAGCCCCGAAGACGAGGAAGAACGGGGCTATGTAGGCGTACGGCGACGCCTTGTCGTCGAACCTCCAGAGCCGGCTGCGCCACGCAGACCGGTGGGGGCCCGCCGAGGTCTTCTGGGGACCGCCGGGTGGCGGGGCGTATGCGTCCCGGGTGGGAGTCGAGGTGGCCACGGGCGGGAGTCCTTCCCTGCGTTGCTGGGTTGCCGGTACTTCGATCGATCGCCCAGGTACGGGGCTGGGGGGCCCGGGGCGTGGTGGCTGAGGTGCGAGGTGGCTGCCGAGAGCGACCGGGGCCGGGCGGGATCGTGCACGCGCCGGTGCGGGCGGCTCCTGGGGGCCGCCCGCACCGGCGAAGGTCAGCCGATCGCCTTGTCGATCGACTCGGTGGCAGCCTTCCACGCGTCATCCGCGCTGGTGCCGCGCTGCTCCATGTTGTTGATCTGGGTGGAGATGGTGTCCTTGATCACGCCGTCCTTCGGGCCGAGGACCGCCTCGGGGATGGACTTGGCCTCGTCGGCGTAGATCTGCCCGATCGGCGCGTCGTTGAAGTACTCCAGCGTCGCGTTCTTCACGTCGGCCAGCTCGTAGGCAGCCTTGTTGGACGGGAAGCTGCCGATCGCCTTGAACACGGCGGCCTGCTGCTCGGGGGCGGTCAGCCACTTGACGAGCTCGCTGGCCTCGGCGACGTGCTTGCCCGACTTGGGCACGGCGAGGAAGGAGCCACCCCAGTTGGCGGCGGTCGCACCGGGCGCGGTGGTGATGCTCCACTTGCCCTTGTTGGCGTCACCGGCGTTGACCGAGATCTGGCCGGCCATCCACGCGGGGCAGGCCACGGTGGCGGCGGTGCCCTTGCGCAGGGCGGCCTTCCACGGGTCGCTGAACTGGGCCAGGCCCTGCGTCAGCTTCTTGTCCGCGGCCTCGGCCGCGAGCTGCCAGCCCTGCTTGACGCTGGCGCTGTCCTTGTAGATCGCCTTGCCGCTCTCGTCGTAGTACTGCTCCGCGTTGGAGCTCACCACGGCGTTGAACATCGCGCTGGCGGAGTCCATGAAGTACGTGCCCTTGGGGGCGTTCTTCTTGTACTTCTCACCGAGCTTGAGGTAGTCCTCCCAGCCCCCGGCGACCAGCTTGGCCACCTCTGCGCGGTCGGTCGGCAGGCCGGCCTTCTCGAACAGCTCGGTGTTGTAGCAGAGGGACATCGGGCCGATGTCCGTACCCGCGCCGATCACCGCACCGCTGGACGTGGTGGCCTGCTTCGCCTTCCAGGAGACCCAGTCGTCGACGTTGATCACCTTGCTGAGGTCGGCGAAGGAGTCCGCCTTGGTGTCGACGATCTCCTTGATCCGGCCGACCTCGAGGCCATGGACGTCGGCGAGACCGCTGCCCGAGTTCAGCTGCTGGAGCAGCTTCGGGTAGTAGGTCTTCTCGTCTGCGGTGACGTCTTCCTTGACCGTGATGTTCGGGTGCAGCTCGTGGTACTTCTCGAAGAGACCGGCTTCCTTGTAGCCGAACTGCCCGAAGTCGGCGACGGTCAGCGTGATCTTCCCGTTCGCATCGGAGCTGTTGTCCGAGGAATCCGAGTCGCTGCTGCAGCCGGTCAGCAGCAGGGCTGCAGCCGACAGGCCGGTGGTGGCCAGAACCGCGGCTCTGCGGCTCCGTCCGGCGACGGTGCGGGTGATACGCATTCCACTACTCCTTGTTCCAGGGTGGGACTGGCGTTCTAACGGGGCGGCATACGCACTGGTGGGTGCGGCTGCCAACTGGCTCAGGGGGGAGAACACGGGCAGTGCCGTTCGAGCGGAGGAAACCACTCGATGTGGGAGCGCTCCCATGCGTCGATGTCGGAAGGTTGCTGCCTCAAGGGGGTGGGTGTCAAGAGTTGAAGACGCTTCCGTTGCCCGAGTGTGTCCTGCAAGTCACGAGACCGTGTCCCGCCCAAGTCTTGCCATATCCGCCGCAGGCCGTCCGAACCTCTGCGGTTTTCCGGAAAACCGCAGGTCAGAATGGTTTCTGAGGGAGGGTGACGGAGGGGTGAGATCGAGCCACCGCCGCTGTGTCGCATTTTGGTCCGCCGTCGGAAGCGGCGCGGTCATCTCCGGTTCACCTCCGATCGCCCGCCGGAAGGTGAACGGGCTATCGCGCGCGGCGGGGGCTCCGGGGCGGATCCGCCTTCTTTCTCCGAAGCCGCACCCCTGGGAAGGCTGCGCGCAACCGGGCGGGCGTCGATTCCGGTTCGGCCCGTGCGGTGCGGCCCGCCGGCATCGAGCGGCGGCGGGGCAGCAGGGGGCAGCAGCATGGAACGTACGGGAGCGGCACGGTCCGGGACCGTGCCGCTCCGGGAGGGTGGTGCCCCGTACGTGGGGGCGCACCCCGGCCGGATGTGGGGGTGTGGGGGCCGGCCGGGATGCGCGGGGAGGGTGATCCGTGGGGGTCGGTGGTCTGCAGGGGGTGGCGCGGCTACTTGTACGCGCCGAACGCCTTCGTGAACGCCAGCGGCTCCTGGGCGATGGAGCTGCAGGTCGCGTCGGCGCTCGGCTTCGGCCCTCCCGTGCACGCCTTGTCGCGGGTGCCCGACCACATCGCCAGCCGGCCGATCCCCTTCTGTCGGGCGAATTCCACCAGCTGGGTGGCGTCCGCGACCGTGAAGACCTCGGTGCTGACGTCGTTGACACCGATCATCGGTGTCACGGCCACGGCCTTCCAGGCGGCGGCGTCCGAGAGTCCGAGCACGCCCTTGATCTGGGCCTGGGTGGCGGTGGCCGCCTGGATCGCGTACGTGCCCATGTCGCCGCTGTACGAGGAGCCGTAGTCCATCGCCATGATGTTGACCGCGCCGACCGTGACACCGCTCTTCTTGGCACCGGCGATCAGATCGACGCCCGGCTGGGTCAGCCCCTCGGGCATGACCGGCAGGGTGAAGGAGACGTCCAGGCCGGGGTGGGACTTCTGGAGCTGTGCGATGGCCTGGGAGCGGCGGGAATTCGCCGCCGTGTCGGGCAGTGCGCCGCCCTCGATGTCGAAGTCGACCTTGGTGAGCTTGTAGGTGTCGATGACCTTGCCGTATGCCGTGGCGAGGTCGGAGGCGGAGGTGCACCGCAGGGCCAGTTCGGCGCCGACGGCCCCGCCGAAGGAGACCCGGACGTCGCCCCCCTTGGCACGCAGCGCGCCGATCTGGGAGGCCACCCGGTCGTCGCCGAGTGCGGTGACGCCGCCCCAGAGCGGGGTGCAGCCGCCGCCGGCGGTGACGAAGGCGAGGTGGAACTCCTTCACCCCGGTCCTGGTGACGGTGTCGAGGAGGTCGTAGGCCGGGTAGAGCGAGGTGTCGATGTACGGGGCGAAGCCCGCGCTGCTCGTCGAACCGCCGCCACCGGTCTCGGTGGGGGTGGGCGTGGGGGTGGCCGTGGGGGTGGCCGTGGTGGTCCCGGTCGGCTGCGGCGTCGGGGAGGTGGTCGCCGTGGCGGTGGGGGTGGGGGTCGCGGTCTCGGTGGGGCGGCCGCTGGGCTCCGGGGTGCCCGAGGTGTCCACGGAGCACTTCGCGTGGTTGATGAGGCATCCGGCCGGGTCGGCGGCCGTGCCGGTCGAGGAGGTGACGAAGCCGACGGTGACCGACGCGCCGGGCGCCAGCCGCTTGTTCCAGCTCGCGGGCTTCACCGTGACATGGCGGCCGCTGACGGTGTGGTCACCGTTCCACAGAGAAGAGAGTGCGGTGCCCGCGGGCAGGTCGAATTCCAGCGTCCAGCCCGACTGCGCCGTGTCGGTGTCGTTGGTGATGACGTACTGCCCGGTGTAGCCACTCCCCCAGTCGCTGGTCCTGGTGTACGCGGCTGCCACCGAGGCTGCCTGGGCCGTCCCGGTGAGGGCGAAGGCCGCCCCGCCGATGACGGCCGCGGCGACGACCGCGCCGATCGCCTTGCTCCTGGTGCTCGCCGTGCGCCGGTGCGTCCTGGTGCCCATCGGGTGCCTGCCTCTGTCCTGCGGGGGTGGGGTGCGAGGAGCACGCTAGCGACCGACAACCCGACAAATCGCTTCTTCCGGGCCCGGATTGAGGATCTTAGGACTGCCTTAAGGAACGCATCGGCGCTGGTTAAAGGTTCGGACCCGGATCGGACCGGAATCGGCGCGACACGTCCCCGAGGACCGCCCCGCGTCGCCGCCTCCCCACCCGGTGGCCGCGCCCGCCGCGCTCCGGGCGCCGGCCGTCGAGCCCGATCCAGATCCGTATCTCCGCCCCGCCGAGCACCGAGCGGCCGATCCGCACATCGCCGCCGGTGGACTCCGCGACCCGGCGGACGATGTCGAGACCGAGTCCGGTGGAACCCACCGCCGCCCCGGTTCCGCCAGGGCCGATCCGGCCGCTGCCGCCCCGCTCCAGGGCCGCCTCCGGGTCGGCGATGCCGCCGCCCGCGTCCGAGACCAGCACGATCACGGCGTCACCGCTGTGGTGCACATCGACCGCGAAGGCGGTTCCCTCGGGGGTGTGCCGGAAGACATTGCCGAGCAATGCGTCGAGGGCCGCGGCCAGTTCGGTGCGCGCGACCGGGATGCGGGCCGTACGGTCCACTCCCGCGAGGCTCACCTTCCGGCCCTCGTCCTCGGCGAGCGCCGACCAGAAGGCCATCCGTTCCCTGATCACCTCGGAGACGTCGCAGCCGACGCCCGGCCCGCCGCCGCGCCCCTGGGTCTGCGGGCGCTGTTCGCGGGCGGTCCTGATGATGATGTCGACCTCGTGCTCCAGCTGTTCGACCGCGGCCCGGGTCTGCTCGGCGGCCGGGCCCTCGCCGAGCGAAGCGGCGTTGAGCCGGAGCACGGTGAGCGGGGTGCGCAGCCGGTGCGAGAGATCGGCGGCCATTTCCCTCTCGGCAGCGAGGAGTTGTACGACCTGGTCGGCCATGGAGTTGAATGCCGAGGCGGCCGAGCGCAGTTCGGCCGGCCCTTCCTCCGGAACCCTGGTCCCCAGCCTTCCCTCGCCCAGGTCTCGGGCTGCCGCCGCGAGCCGTCCGGCGGGCTGCACCATCCGTACGCCGAGCCGGTCCGCGACCGCGACGGAGCCGACGACCAGTGCGACAGCAACGCCCGCCAGTATCAGCCAGGCGGCGGTGACCCCGTGGGTGACCTCGTCCTCGGGCACGAACACCTCGACGACGGCGATGCCCCCGGAGCCCAGTGCGGTCGGCTGGAGCAGCACGGAGCCGCCCGGCACCCCGCTGATCGAGGCGCGCCCCGACTTCCGTACGGTCTCCAGGTCCTTGCGGGCGGCGCGCCGGGTTCCGATCTCCACCGGCACGCTGCCCGTCTCCTGGGTGGCGGGGATGTGCACGGCCATCCGGCCCGCGCCGCCCGGCTCGGTGGTGAGCACGGCCGTTTCGAGTTCGGTGCGGTCGGTGGTGATCGAGAGGGTCGGCGCGATGGTGGCGGCCTGCCGCTCGGCGTCGGAGAAGGCGCGGTCGCGGGCCATCTCCTTGACGACCAGACCGAGCGGTACGGCGAAGGCGATCGCGACCATCGCGGTCACGGCCAGGCAGACCTTGACCAGGGCCCATCTCATGCGGGCCGGTCCGGGCCGAGCGGCTGCACCGCGGGCGGCTGGAGCTTCACGCCCACTCCGCGCAGGGTGTGCAGATAGCGGGGTCTGGCGGCCGTCTCGCCCAGCTTCCGTCGCAGCCAGGAGAGATGGACGTCGATGGTCTGGTCGTCGCCGTAGGACTGCTGCCAGACCTCGGCCAGGAGTTCCTTGCGTGCGACGACGACTCCGGGCCGCCCGGCCAGGAAGGTCAGCAGGTCGAACTCACGTCGGGTGAGGTCGAGTTCGGTGCCGTCGAGTTCGGCCCGGCGGCGCAGCGGGTCGATGGAGAGCCCGCCGACCCGGATGACGCGCGGCGCCGGTGCCTCGCTCCCGGCCGCGCGCGAACGACGCAGCACGGCGGCCATCCGGGCGGAGAGGTGCTCCACCGAGAACGGCTTGGTCAGGTAGTCGTCGGCACCGTCGTTGAGGAGCCGGACGATCTCGCTCTCGTCGTCCCGCGCGGTCGCGACGATGACGGGTACGTCGGTGATGCCGCGCAGCATCTTCAGCGCCTCGCCGCCGTCGAGGTCGGGCAGGCCGAGGTCGAGGACGACGACATCGAAGCGGAAGTGGGCGACCTCGCGCAGCGCTTCGAGCGCGGTGCCGACACTGCGCACCGTGTGGGAGGCCTCGGTCAGGTGCCGGATGAGGGCGGATCGCACGAACTGGTCGTCCTCGACCACGAGCACACTTGGCATGGGCGGCACCGTACGCCATCCGGAGGCCCGCGGTCCTGTCCGTGGGGGTTCGGGGACGGTGCGGGGTCCGGTGGTGCAGGATGTGCCGGATGCAACGAGGACTCGTACACGTGCTCGCGTGGTTGCTCGCCACCGGGGCGGCGGCCACGCTGTCGTGGTGGGGTGTGCACACGGTGATGGCGGGCACCGCGTACGACCCGCCGCGTGCCGTACCGATCGCGGCGGGCGCCCGCGGCGCCCGGTTGCCCACCGAGGAGTTGTCGTCCTCGACCCAGCGCCCCGAAGCGGCGCCGTCCCCGTCGCCCTCGCCCACCGGCACCGCTCCCCGCAGCGCCCCCGCGACCTCCGCGTCCCCCTCCCGGCAGCCGTCCCGGACCCCGGCGGCCGGCAGCCCCTCACCGGCCCGCTCCACCGCGCGTCAGGGCGCGGTGAGGAACTACGCGACGGACGGCGGCCGGGTCGTCTTCGAACTCGGCGACGACTGGGCGAAGCTCGTCTCGGCGACTCCGGCGCCCGGCTGGTCGATGCAGGTCTGGACGAACGCGGCGTGGATCCGGGTGAACTTCAGCCGGGACGACGGCACCACGGTGTCGGTCTTCTGCACCTGGAACGACCATGCGCCCCAGGTCGACATCGTCTGACCGGTCCGGGTGTCGCGGGCGGGCGCCCGGGACACCCGGCGGTCCCTCAGTCGAACGTCGAGGGCGGGGGCGCCGGTGACGGTCGCGCGTCGGCGTCGCTCACCGCGGCCGTGCCGCCGGTGAAGTCGGCGAGCGCACGCCCGTGTTCGACGCGTCCGGAGTGCGGGTCGGAGGCGACCCGGCGGGTGAACTCGGCGACCTTCGGGGGCACGTCCGAGGCGAGCAGTACCGCGTTGCCGAAGCGGCGACCGCGCCAGACGGCCGGATCGGCGGCGAGCGCCAGCTCCGGGAAGACCGCGGCCGCGGTGGCGATCTGGCCGCGCAGATGGGTCAGCGGCGGGCCGTCCGCGAGGTTGGCCACGTAACTCCCGCCGGGCTTCAGCACCCTGCGCACCTCGGCGAGGAACTCGGTGCTGGTGAGGTGGGCGGGGGTCCGAGCCCCGCTGAAGACATCGGCGATGACGAGATCGGCCCAGTCGTCCTGGATCTTCCCGAGGCCGGCCCGGGCGTCGGTGGTGCGGACCCGGATCCTGGCCTGCGGGTCCAGCGGCAGTTCCCGGCGGACCAGTTGGACGAGTGCGGCGTCCACCTCGACGATCTGCTGGGTGGAGCGGGGCCGGGTCGCGGCGATGTAGCGGGCGAGCGTGAAGGCGCCGCCGCCCAGGTGCACGACGTGCAGCGGCTGCCCGGGAGGTGCGACGAGATCGGCGATGTGGCCGATCCTGCGCTGGTACTCGAAGGACAGACAGGTGGGGTCGTCGAGGTCCACATGGGACTGGGGGGCGCCGTCGAGCGTCAGCGTCCAGGCGCGCGGGCGCTCACGGTCGGGCACGAGTTCGGCGAGAGCGCCGTCCACCGGCTCGGCGATGGGCGCCGCCCCGCGCCCGGTCCCGCGTCCGGTCCCGCGTTCGGTCCTGGCGTCGGACCGCTTGTGGCCCCCCGCGCCTCTGCTCGACGCTCCTCGACGTGCCACCGCTGCTCGTGCCTGCTCACCGCTCATCGTTCCGGGCCGGTACGGACCGGCCGTGCCGGAAGGTTCCGCCACGGGTCCATTATCGGCGCGTCCGCAGGAGCCCCGGCCGGTCGGGTCCGTGCCGGCGGTCGGTCCGCGGTCAGCGGCGGTTGTCGGCCGCCTCGATCAGCCGGGCCGCCTGGTCGAGTGCGGCCCTCAGCACGGCCGGGTCCGTGACCGGGGCGTCCTCCCCGGGCGGCAGCAGCCAGCCGCTGCCGGTGGCCGGCGGCTCGGCCGGCATGCGCAGCCCGCGGCCGTCGGTCCGCGTACAGGCGCTGCCCGGTACGTCCCAGGCGTCGGCGGTCCCCGGGGGCACCAGGAACCCGACGATGGCGCAGGCACCGTCGTGCAGGACCGGGCCGACGGACTCCTGGTCGGCGCCCCGGCGGAGGATGTCCACGGCCTCCAGTCCCTGGCGGGCCGGGACGGTCACCAGGTCACAGGGAATGGCACCGTGGTCCTGACCGGGTGCCGGGGCACCGCTCGCAGCCGGGGTGGTCGCAGTCGTCCGCGAACCGGCCTCCGTGCCGATGTGCAACAAGGGACCTCTCCTCTCATCGCCGGGCGGAGCCGGATTCCGTCTCCACAGGGACCAACGCCCTGACAGCGTCAAGGGCTACGGTGCCGCGCCGCCGCAAAGGGTGGCAGTTCATGGCAGATCACGGGTGAGAAGTCTGCTTTTGTCAGCAAACGCCGTGTGCGCAGGGTGCCGCAGCCGGTACGTTCTTGCTCCGCCGGGAACCGGAACCTGGAACCCGGCTGCACCGGAGAGGGCTCAGCCATGGTGTCGACAGGGGTAGTTCCCAACCTCGCCTTCCGGCGGCTGCGCGGACCGCGCTCGGCCGGGGAGTTCGCGGCCGCGGTACGCAGGTCCGCCCGCGAGATCGGCGAGCAGGTCTCGTGCGACGCCCGGTACATCGGACGTGTGGAGTCCGGCGAGATCCGTTGCCCCAACTACGCGTACGAGCGGGTCTTTCTGCACATGTTCCCCGGTGCCACCCTGGCGGATCTGGGCTTCTCACCGCGCGAAACGGTACGCGGGCGGGGAGGCCGGTCCGACGCCGAACCCCCACCGCCCCCCACGCTCCACAGCCAGACCGACGAGGAGAGCGACGTGCTGCGTCGCGCATTCATGACGAACGGCACCACCGCGGTGGCCGCCGCAACCCTGGGACTCGGTCTCGGCGGCACATCCGCCGCCGCTGTCCCGTCCGCCCGGCACCGGGTCGGCGAGGCCGAGGTGACCGCCGTCGAGAAGGCGGTGCGGGAGATCCGGCTGCTCGACGACCGGCACGGCGGCGACGGTCTGTACCGCAGGGCGTCCCAGCCGCTGCGGGCGGCGTACGCGCTGCTCGACTCCGGGACCGCGGCCAAGCGCTCCACCGCCGACCGGCTGCACACCGGGGCGGGCGAACTGGCCATCTCGGTGGGCTGGCTGGCCCATGACTCGGGCCGGTTCGAGGACGCCCGCTCGCACTATGCGGAGGCCCTGGCCACGGCGCGGGTGGCCGGTGACGGGGCGCTCGAGGCACATGCGTTCTGCAATGCGTCGTTCCTGGCCAGAGACATGGGGCGGCCCCGTGAGTCGGTGCGCGCGGCCGAGGCCGGGCAGCGGGCGGCGCAGCCGCTGGGCTCACCCCGGCTGCTGGCGCTGCTGGCCCTGCGGGAGGCCGGGGGCCGGGCCGGGCTCGGGGACCGCACGGGCTGCGAACGGGCGATCGGACGGGCGCACACGGCGTTCGGACGCGGTCCGGCCGACGCCGATCCGGAATGGATGTCCTTCTTCCGGGAGGCGGAGCTGGAGATGCTGGAGGCCCAGTGCTGGTCGGCGATGGGCGACTGGTCCCGGGCGGCCCGCCACGCTCTGCGGGCGACCCGCCTCCAGGACCCGCACTTCACCCGGAACCTGGCGCTGTACCGGGCCGAGCTGGCCTGGGATCTGGTCCGGGCCGGCCGGTCGGCGGAGGCGGCGGGGGCGGGCCATCAGGTGCTGGACCTGCTGAACCAGGTCCAGTCGTCCCGGATCCGGGCCATGCTCGCAGCGGCGGCGGAGGCGCTGTCCCCGCAGCGGGCCGCGCAGGAGGTGCGGGGATTCCTGGACAGGTACGCCGAGGTGTCGAAGGGGTAGCCGGCGCGGAACGGGCAGCCCGCGCCCCCGGATGATCCGGTGCCGCCGGGCTCGCGCGTCCGGTGCCGCACCCTGCCGCGGGATGATCGGTGCCGCCGGGATCCTCTGCCGGACCCGGCTCAGCGCTCCAGGTGGCCCGTGTCGTTCCAGCGTTCCATCGCGGGTGCTCCGTACGCCCACCCCAGCACCGAGAGCGAGGTCGGATCGAGTCGGATGCGCGCCGCGAACGACACGTCCTCGCCCAGCCACCGCGCCCCCAGCGCCCGCAGGATGTGGCCGTGGGCGAAGACCAGGACATCGCGCTCGGCCGAGCGCGCCCACGCGACGATCTCGTCGGCACGGGCGGACAGCTCGGCCAGGGTCTCCCCCTGGGGCACCCCGTCGCGCCAGATGAACCAGTCCGGGCGGATCGCCTTTATCTGGGCCGGCGTCATCCCCTCGTACGCCCCGTAGTCCCACTCCAGCAGCGCGTCCCACGGTTCGGCCCGGTCCGCGAAGCCCGCGATGTCGCAGGTCTCCTTGGCCCGGAGCAGCGGGCTGGTGCGGACCTCCAGACCCGGCAGGTCCGCCCACGGCCTGCGGTGCAGCCGCTCGCCGAGGAGCTTGGCACCCGCCCGGCCGCTGTCGAGCAGGGGGATGTCCGTCCTGCCGGTGTGATTGCCCTTGACCGACCATTCCGTCTGGCCGTGCCGGGCGAGCAGGATACGCGGTGCCATGACGGCTCTCCCTGAAACTGAGGTCGGAGGACGGAGATCAACAAAACACGAATCAGATCTTCCGGTTTTCCCATCATCGCGCACGCCTGCCGGAAGCAACCCCGGGGCCGGGACCCGCGTCCCTCCCTGAGCGGAGAAGTCCGCATACCTGGGGCATCCGTCCTGGGAACCCCGGGGAAAACGACCACCGACCCGCGCCGTACGGTTGAACGCCCGCCGTCGCCGCACGCACACATGATGGAGAGCTTCCGGATGCAGTCAGCCAGCACCGCACCTGTGCCGGTCTCGCAGCCCCGTTGGTGGACCGAGCTGCCGCTGCTGGCTCTGGTGTACGGAGCCTACTCGGCGGGCCGGCTGGTGGCGCGGGGGGATGTGTCCACGGCCGTCGACCACGGTCTGCGCATACTGCATCTGGAGAAGGTGCTCCGCATCAACTTCGAGCACCCGCTCAACCGGCTGCTGACCGCCCGCTCCTCGCTCGGCATACCCGCCGACTTCGTGTACGCGACGTTGCACTACGTGATAACCCCGGTCGTTCTCATATGGCTGTTCCGCCGTCACAAGGCGGTGTACCGCAGGGCCCGCACCTGGCTGATGACCTCGACGCTGTTCGGCCTGATCGGCTTCACACTGATGCCGACCTGCCCGCCCCGGCTGCTCGACGCCGCCCACGGTTTCGTCGACACGATGGCGCAGTACAGCTCGTACGGCTGGTGGGGCACCGAGGCGAGCGCCCCGCGGGGCATGGGCGGTATGACGAACCAGTACGCGGCGATGCCGAGCCTGCACGTCGGCTGGGCGCTCTGGTGCGGAATCCTGATATGGCGCCACGCGCGGCACCCGCTCGTCCGGGCCCTGGGGGTCCTCTACCCCCTGGTCACCACGTTGGTGGTGATGGGTACGGCCAACCACTACTTCCTCGACGCCGTCGCGGGCGCTGCCGTGATGGGGGTCGGGGCGCTGCTGGCGAGGCCGGTGCTGCGCATCGCCGACCGGGTCAGGAGCCGGGTCGCGGACCGCTTCCCGCGGTTCGCCGGGGTCACAGCGTCCCCGGCCGACGGTGAGACCGCGGTCGTGACATCCCCGGTCACTGGTGACACCGCGGCCGTGACGTCCCCGGTTGTCGGTGCCGGATGCAAGACTTCGGCGGGTGAGCGAATCCCTGGCCAGCGGACCACCTCCGCAGACTCCCCCCATGCCGCGCCATCGGCCGACGCAGACGCCCCGGCAGACCGGGCACCCCGGGCCGAAGCCGTTGCCCCCGCAGGAGCGGGAGCAGCGGGGGACGGCACTGCGCCGGCGGATCGCTGAGCTGCGGGGCCCGGCCGTTCCGCCGCGTCCGCTGGACGCCCGCGCACTGGCCGCCCTCGCCGCCAATCCGGGCTGCCGGCGCCGCGCCCTGCTGGACGGGGCCGGGGTGGACAAGGCCAAGCTGGCCGACGCGCTCGGTTCACCGGCTCCCTTCGGCCAGTCCCAGTTCGCTCTCGTCCGGGGCAACGCCTTCGAGGCCAGGGTGAAGGCCGACGGCGGTACGGAGCTGATGCGGCTGCTGTGCGAGCGCCTCGGCGGCGGCGAGGCTCCGCGCGAGGTCGTGGTGCCCGATCTGACCGCGGCCGGCCCCGAGGGCCGCGCGGCCCGTACGGCGCTGGCGCTGCGGGAGGCGACCGGGGCGGGCGGCTGGGCCCTGCTGGACCACCCGATGCTGGCGCTGGAGGTGGCGGGATCTCCCGCCTATCTGGAGCCGGACGCGGTGGCGGTGCACCCCGACGGCACCTGGACGGTTGTGGAGATCAAGTCCTTCCCCATGATCGACGGCTCCGCCGACGCGGCGAAGGTCGGTGCGGCGGCCCGGCAGTCCGCCGTCTACGTCCTGGCACTGGAACGCATCGCGGAGCTGACCGAGGGCGCGGCGGTGGACCACCGTGTGCTGCTGGTCTGCCCGAAGGACTTCTCCAACCTGCCCACCGCCTCGGTCGTCGACGTACGCAAACAGCGTGCGGTCACCCGGCGCCAGCTGGCCAGGCTGACCCGGTTCGAGGAGATCGCGGCGGCCCTGCCCGAGGGCACCACCTTCGATCCGGGGTGCTCCCGGCAGCAGCTGGACGCCGCGGTCGAGTCGGTCGCCGCGGCGTACGCCCCGGAGTGCCTGGCCGCCTGCGAGCTGGCCTTCCACTGCCGGGCGAAGGCCCGCGCGGCCGACGCGGTGGAGGCGCTGGGGCGGAGCGTGCGGGGCGAGCTCGGCGGGCTGACGACGGTGCGGGCGGTCCTGGCCGCGGCCGCGGGCAAGGAGGGCGACCCGACGGATCCGACGGTAGCGGCCCTGCGGTGTGCGGCGGCGCTGCGCGCCGAGGCGTTGGAGGGCGGAGCGGCATGTCGCTGATCAGCACCCTGGCCCGGCTGGAGGCCGTGGAGAGCGGGCGCGCGCAGCCGTTGACGACGGTCCTGCACCGCCATCTCACCGACCGGCCGCTCGTCCTGGTGCCCCTGACCACGGCCGGTGAGGCGGGCGCACCGCTGGGCGCGCTCGTCGGGACCGACCGGGACGCGCCGCGTCTGCTGACGGTGCCGCAGCCGCGCGACCGGGATCTGCGCTTCGCGTTCCTGGCCGAGCTGGCCGAGCAGGTGCTGCCGCACATCGAGGCGTACGAGGACGTCGTCGAGCCCGCCGAGCGGAACGAGACCGATCCGGAGACCGGCAAGAAGGTCAAGGTCGAGGTAGACCTGTGCGCGGACGCGCCGCAGTTGATCGTGCCGAGCCGGGCGGGCATCGAGCTCGTACGACTGCTCGGCCGCTCCATGCGGTTCCGGCGGACGGCCGAGGACGATCCCGACACCCCGTATCCCGCCCCGGCCCGCGTTCCGTTGCTGGGCCGCTGGCTGACGCACTACGGGGAACGCTCCAGGGTGCCGGGCTCCTCGCTCCTGCTGGCCGCGACCGATCTGCTGAACCGGCACTGGGCGACCGGGCAGAGCAGTCTGGAGGACCAGCACCTGGGTGCGCTGCTGGCCTGGATCGACACCCCGCCGGGCGGTCGCGGGGACCTGGCCGCGCTCCGTGCGGAGCTGGAGCGGGACGGCGAGGGGCAGCTGTGGTGCCCGCCCGCCGGTCCGGCCACCGACCCGGCGTTCGACAACAAGCTGCTGGCGCCCGCCATCGAAAAGTACGACCGGGCGCGCACCGCGCTCGCGACGGCCGAGGACGGTCCGACGGCCGACACCCGGCTCGCCGCACTGTCCGCCGCCGAGCGGGAGATCGGGGCCCTGCTGGCCCGGGTGATGCGGCCGACCTGGGACGCGGTGTGGCGGGGTCTCGATCTGCTGAAGGAGCTGCCCGAGGGGGCGCGGGCCGAGGACCGCTGGACCAGGGACCGCTGGTCGTTCACCGGCCACCGGGACCGGGTGCGTTCCGGTGAGCCCCCGCAGCCGCGCCGGGACGACGCGGTGACGGCGGCGCAGAAGCTGGCCTCGCGCGAGACGGCGCAGGCCCAGCTGGACGCGCAGGAGGCGCTGGACGATCCGCTGGTGCTGGCCGGGCGGCGGCTGGCCGGTGAGGCGTTCGTCGGCGAGGTGACGGAGGTCGTGATGGCGTACAGCGATTCCAAGCGCCCCTCCCCCCGTCCGCTGGTCACGGTCCGCACCGACGAGCGCCCGCATCTCGGCGAACGCTCCAAGGTGTACCGCTCGTTGGACGGCCGGCCGCAGACCGCCGAGTTCGTGAGTCACACGGCGGAGCCGGACGACGGGGGCGCGCCCTCGCTGGTGCTGCGGATCACCGACCGGATGGGCCGCGGCAAGGAGCCGGCCCCGGGTTCGGTGCCCGAGCCGGGCGACCGGATCGCCTGGACCCTGTTCGAGCACGATCAGCGCGGCGGTCCGAAGCTGCCGGATCCCGAGGAGACGCCCTGGACGCACGGCGGCCCGCCGGGCTCCGCCGCCGTGCGGGCCGAGAGCCCCGATCCCGTGACACCGGAGGACCTGCTGTGACGGCCGTATTCGACCCGGGCGCCCAGGCCGCGCAGGCGACCGACGCGATCCTCGCCGACACCCTGCGCGGCAGGTCCCGCGGCATCGTGGTGGACTCCCCGCCGGGCGCGGGGAAGTCAACGCTCGTGGTGCGCGCCGCACGCGAACTCGCCGCGGCAGGACACCCGTTGATGGTGGTCGCGCAGACCAACGCACAGGTGGACGACCTGGTGGTGCGGCTGGCCGAGAAGGACCCGGAGCTGCCGGTCGGCCGGCTGCACAGCAGCGACTCCGATCCGTACGACACGGTGCTGGACGGCCTGGCCAACGTACGGAAGTCGGCCAAGGCCGCGGATCTCGCGGGCCTCGACATCGTCATCTCGACGGCCGCCAAGTGGGCGCACGTGAAGAACGTCGAGCCGTGGGGCCACGCGATCGTCGACGAGGCGTACCAGATGCGTTCGGATGCGCTGCTGGCCGTCGCCGGTCTCTTCGAACGGGCTCTGTTCGTCGGTGACCCGGGCCAGTTGGACCCGTTCTCGATCGTGGGTGCGGACCAGTGGGCGGGGCTGAGCTACGACCCGTCGGCGAGCGCGGTCTCCACCCTGCTCGCGCACAATCCCGGACTGCCGCAGCACCGGCTGCCGGTGTCGTGGCGGCTGCCCGCCTCCGCCGCGCCGCTCGTCTCGGACGCGTTCTACCCGTACACCCCGTTCCGCAGCGGTACGGACCACGGGGACCGGCGGCTGTCGTTCGGCGTCGCGTCCGACGGCTCGGCGCCCGACCGGGTGCTGGACGAGGCCGCGGAGTCCGGCTGGGGTCTGCTCGAACTCCCGGCCCGGCACACCCCGCGCACCGATCCGGAGGCGGTGCGGGCGGTGGCGTTGGTCGTCCGCCGGCTCCTGGACCGGGGCGGCGCGGCGACGAGCGAGCGCTCCCCGGAGCCGGTCGCGGTGACGGCGGACCGGGTGGCGGTCGGCACCGCCCACCGCGACCAGGCGGCGGCGGTACGGGCGGCACTCGCGGAGCTCGGTGTGACAGGCGTGGCGGTGGACACGGCGAACCGGCTCCAGGGCCGCGAGTTCGACGTGACGGTGGTCCTGCACCCGCTGTCCGGCCGCCCGGACGCCACGGCGTTCCACTTGGAGACGGGCCGCTTGTGCGTCCTTGCCTCGCGCCACCGCCATGCGTGCATCGTGGTGTGCCGGGCGGGCGTCGCGGACCTGCTGGACGAGCACCCGTCGACGGAGCCGGTGCAGTTGGGGGTCACCGTCAAGTTCCCGGACGGCTGGGAGGCGAACCATGCCGTGCTGGCCCATCTGAACGAGCACCGGGTGCCGTGGCGGCCGTGAGCCCCCGTCCCGGGATCCGCGATGTCCCCTTGCGCGACGTTGGAGAATGGAGGGTGGCCGTCGGGCCCACCGAAGGAGGACACACCACATGGCACAACCCGAGCGGAAGGAGCAGCAGCGGCTGCGTCCCGCGCCGCTGCTCTTCGAGCCGTCGGTCGCGGTCGCCGATCCTGAGCACTTCTTCGACCTGGAGTCGATGGAGGATCCGGGCGAGCTGCTGAGCCGCGCCACCGAGCTGACCCTGGCGTTCCGTGCCGCGACCGACCGTGCGGTGGAGTTCCAGGCGATCGCTGCCGCCCAGCTCGCCGATCCGAGCCGGTTCGACCGGCTCACGATCGCCGACATCGCGGAGCGGGCGGAGTGGACCGAGGACTACGCGAAGAAGATGGTCGAGTTCGGCTGGAGTCTGCTGGGCGGTCACACGCCCTGACCGCGGGACCGGCCTCCTCCCACCGTCGTGCGGGTTCGCCCGGTTCCGCCGATCGCGCCGGTCTCGTCGGTTCCTGACACCGGGCACCTCCATTGGCATATGCCGGGGTGCAAAATACTCCTCGGCGCCCCACCCTGTCCCGCTTTCCGGCAACTCTCGGGATCCGCTCCGTCACGCCCGGTAGACATGGATCCATGAGCACACGGCTGCCAGACGAGACGACCCTGCATCGCAGCGACACCCCCCACCACGGCACCGGCCTCCGCTCCTTCCCGCAGGCCCGCGCGGCGAACCGGACCGCCCGGATCACGGCGGCCGGCGCCGCCTGGCTCGCGGGCGCCACGGCCTATCCGCGCAGCACCCTGGTCCAGTGGGAGTCCCACCCCACCTTGCCCGGGGTCCTCCCGTGCGGTTCGGCCTTCGACGTGGTGAACGTGCCCGCACTCTTCGGGCGCCGGATGCTGGGGCACCTGTGGACGGACGGCCCCGGCTCCGGCCCCGTCGCCACCCACCGCGGGCGGATGCTGCTCTTCGCCTCCCCCGGCACCGCCCAGCGGTTGCCGTCGCTGCTCGACTGGGAGGAGTGGGGCGGCGGTCTCGAACCACGGGGCGGCACGGATCGGCGGCAGGACCGGGGCGACGGAAGGGTTCCGTCGCTGCTCTGTCACGGCACCGGGGACGCGGTGACCGTACCCCCGCTGACCTGCACTTCCTCCACGCCGGGCCCGCGCTGGGTGGTCGCACCCGACACCCGCGCCCCCTGGCTGCCGGGTCCGGACGTGCTCCTCTGGGCCTGCGTGCGGGTCGCCCGGTCGACACCCGCACCGGCCGACCAGGATTCGATTTTTCCTCCCGCCGATCAGGGTGCTAATGTCTACGACGTCAGCAGGCGCCGCTAGCTCAGTTGGTTAGAGCAGCTGACTCTTAATCAGCGGGTCCGGGGTTCGAGTCCCTGGCGGCGCACAGACAGAAGAAGCCCTCTCGCATACGCGAGGGGGCTTCTTCGTGTGCGCGGGAAGGCATGTGCACCGAGGGCGTGCGCCTCGGGACGCGGCGCCGGCGCCTCACACCCCCGTGACGATCCGGACCGTCCAGGCGCCCGACGGTTTCTGGTCGGCAACCTCGACCCGGGCGTGCGCGCCGGGGATGGTGTACGTCTCACCGACCCGCAGCGGGGCGTCCGCGAGCGGAGGGTAGACGGAGCGCTCCCAGCAGGCGTCGGAGTGCGGATGGGTGTCGATGACCTCGATCGGGCCACCGCCCGACGGGGTTCCGTTGCGTACCCGGTAGAGCAGGATGCCCTCGGCGCACGTCGTGCGGTCGTTGCCGGTCGCGCTGCGGGCCTCGATGGCCACGGCGCTTCCCTCACCGGTCCTGATCACCGCGAGCCGGGTGCCGAGGGAGGCCCCGGGGACGGGCACGGCGGAAATCGGCTCCAGGGTGATGTCCCGACTGCGCTGGACGCACACCACCTGCCTCTGGTCCAGCCAGCCCACCTTCCACTTGTGCCAGCCGAAGAAATCCGGCGCGAGGCCGAACTGGCTGCCCATGACGTCCCAGTCGCCGACATGGGTGTCCCAGTCGCCCTTGCCGTCGGACGGCCGGTGGTAGAGGTCCGGCAGGTCGAAGACGTGCCCGGTCTCGTGGGCCAGGACGTTGTGGTCCGGCGGGTGCTGTTCGAAGACGGTGACGATGCGCCGGATGTCCGTGCCGTCGGCGTGCAGCGGGCGGTCGAAGTTGACGACCTTGGTGGCGTCGGCGTCGACGCCGGGGGCGTCCGGGTCCGCGACCAGGTAGACGATGTCGAAACGGGAGAAGTCGACCTCCGGATCGGCCACCGCGATGGCGTCGCGCAGATAGGCGCTGCGCCGTTCGTTGTTCCAGTCACGCTGTATGCCGTACCAGGTGGACGCCTTCGGCATCTGGATCCACTGCTGCAGCGGGTGCGGGCGCAGGGTGAACTTCCCGTACGAGGCGCGCTGGAAGAACTGGGTGGTGGCGGGGAAGTAGTCGGCGACGAGTTCCCCGGGGGTGGCGGTGGGGCGGTGGTCCGGGAAGGAGACGAAGACCATGATCGCGTCCAGCGAGTGGTCCGGGCGGAGATAGGCGTCGTTCCAGTCCTCCAGGCCGAGCGAGTGGTGGACCTCGGTCCGGGGCAGCGCACACGGCCCCGCTTCGCTGGTGAGCGCCGCGGCCGGCCCGGTGACCAAGGAGGTGGCAGCGAGCGCCAGCAGGGAGGTCACCGCCGCCGCGACACCGCGCAGGCTCGGCCTCTCCACTCCCCCGGCTCTGCGCTGACGCGGCACGTCCACCTCCGGGTGCGGGATACGGTCACCCATCCACCCTGTGATGATTTACGGCTTTCGTCCTGCTGGGCTGCCCCAGTCGAGTCAGCGACCTATCGAGACGTTTGCCGTCACAGACAGTCATGATCGCTCACTGGGATACCGCGAGAGAGCCGAATCGCTCACAAACGATCAGCCAGGGGCAAACCGGATCGATGTGCGACTGACCCAAGTGGGGCGTACGCGGGGCGCGGAAGGGCCCGGCGCTGGAACGCCCCGCGCCCCAGCCTCTATGCTTCACCAGGCTTTCCCGCGTGGTTACCGCCTCCGACGACGGCGCCCCGCGCGGCGGGCCAGTCCGGCCACACCTGTTCAGGACAGAACTGCACGGCGGGAGCGAGCGGTGAGCGGTACCTCCGAAGGGCCGGGGCGCGCGGCGGGCGCAGCCGCCCCTTCCGCAGGACTGTCGATCACGGAGCGTCACCACGCGTGGCCGTCGGCCGGAACCGAACGGTCCGAGCACCACGACTACCGGGCCGCCTTCCGCGCTGCCACGCTCCCGATGGCCGTCGTCGACCACGAGGGCCTGGTCGTCGCCGCCAACGACGCCCTCGGCGGCCTCCTCGGTCTCTCCGACGCGGCCCTGACCGCTCAGTCGGCAGCCGATCTGCTCGACCTCGTGGCGGACGACCACACCTGGCGCGCCTACCGCGAGGTGCTGCACCGCAGGCGCTCGCGGTTCTGCTGCACCCGCAGGCTCAAGCATCCCGACGGGCGCGCGCTGTGGGCCGAGATCACCGTCGTGACGATGCCCGGGCCCGAAGCCGGCCGGGCCGACGCCCCGGAGCCCGGCCGGGTGCTGCTCTCCATCACGGACATCAGTGACCGCCGCGCACTGCAGAAGCGGCTGCGCCACCTCCAGATGCACGACCCGCTGACCCGGCTGCCCAACCGGACGCTGTTCTTCGAACGGCTCTCGGCCGCCCTGGAGACCCCGCCGTACCGGAACGGCAGCGCCCCGCACCGCGGCCGGATCGGGCTCTGCTACCTCGACCTCGACGGCTTCAAGGCCGTCAACGACACCCTGGGCCACCGGACCGGCGACCGGCTGCTCGCCGCCGTCGCCGCACGGCTCAGCGACTGCGCGGCACAGGACGGCGGCCCGCACCCTCGCGGGCCCCATCTCGTGGCGCGCCTGGGCGGCGACGAGTTCGCGCTCCTGGTCGAGGACTCCGCCGGTACGCAGCAGCTCACCGACCTGGCCCGCAAGGTCCTCGCGGCGCTGCAGAAGCCCTTCGACCTGGGCGGGCAGCGGCTCTCCGTCTCGGCCTCGATCGGCGTGGTGGAGCGGCCGGTGGACGGCACCACGGCGACCGGTCTGATGCAGGCCGCCGACACCACGCTGTACTGGGCGAAGGCCGACGGCAAGGCGCGCTGGACGGTCTTCGACCCGGAGCGCAACGCCCATCGGATGACCCGGCAGACGCTCTCCTCCAACCTGCGGCCCGCCGTCGAACGCGGGGAGTTCACCATCGAGTACCAGCCGCTGGTCGGCATGGCCGACGGAGTCGTACGCGGGGTCGAGGCGCTGGTCCGCTGGAACCACCCGCAGTTCGGCATGCTCTCGCCGAATCGGTTCGTCACGATCGCCGAGGAGGACGGTTCGATCGTCCAGCTCGGCCGCTGGGTGCTGCGGTCCGCCTGCCGGCAGGCCCGGCGCTGGCAGCTCGACCACCCGTCCGAGCCGCCCCTGTTCATCAGCGTCAATGTCGCCGTACGGCAGGTCTGGGACTCCGACCTGGTCACCGATGTCGCGGAGATCCTCGCCGAGACCGGGCTTGACCCCGGGCTGCTGCAGCTGGAGCTGACCGAGTCGGCCGTGATGGGATCGGCGGGCCGCCCGCTCCAGGCCCTCCGGGCGTTGAGCGACATGGGCGTACGGATCGCCATCGACGACTTCGGGACCGGCTATTCGAATCTCGCCTATCTGAGCCGGCTACCGGTCTCCGTGCTGAAGCTGGACGGCTCGTTCGTCCGCGGCTTCCGCTATGAGGAGGGCGACCGGCCGAGCCCCGCCGACGAGACCATCGTCGAGGCGATGGTGGCACTGGCGCACCGTCTGGGTCTGACCGTCACCGCGGAGTGCGTGGAGACGGTCGACCAGGCGGAACGGCTGCGCAGGATCGGCTGCGACACCGGGCAGGGCTGGCTGTACTCGCGGGCGGTGGCGCCGGAGCGGATCGCCGAGCTGATCGGTGGCGGCAGCCTCAAGGTCTGAACCCGGTGGCGCGGACCGGCGGCCCCGGTCAGGCGGTCGGCATCCCGTAGGTGTCCGCGATCAGTTCGTAGCTGCGCAGCCGGGCCTCGCCGCCGTGGGCGTTGGCGGTGATCATCAGTTCGTCGGCGCCGGTGCGCTTGGCCAGGTCGTCGAGGCCGGTCCGGACCTCGTCCGCGGTGCCGTGGACGATGTTGACGAGCCAGTTGTCGACGAACTCCTGCTCCATCGGGCTGAAGGCGTAGGCCTCCGCCTCCTCGGGCGTGGGGACCAGGCCGGGGCGCCCGGTGCGCAGGCGGACCATGGACAGGGCACCGGAGAGCACCTGCCGCCGGGCCTCGCGTGCGTCGTCGGCGGCCAGGGCCGAAACGCCGATCAGCGCGTACGGGGCGTCGAGCACGGCGGACGGCCGGAACGACTGCCGGTACAGGTCGAGGGCGGGCAGCGTGTTCTGGGCCGAGAAGTGGTGGGCGAAGGCGAACGGCAGCCCCAGTGTGCCGGCCAGCCGGGCGCTGAAGCCGGAGGAGCCCAGCAGCCAGATCGGCGGGCGGGCCGGTGACTGGACGCCTCCCTCGGCGGTGGCCTGGACCGGGCCGGGAACCGCGTGGATGCGGGCGTAGGGGTGGCCGTCGGGGAAGTCGTCGTCCAGGAACCGGGTCAGCTCGGCGAGCTGCTGCGGGAAGTCCTCGGCGCCTTCGCCCAGCCGGTCCGTCCGGCGCAGGGCGGCGGCCGTCGCGCCGTCGGTACCGGGGGCGCGGCCGAGACCGAGGTCGATGCGGGCGGGGGCCATGGCCTGGAGGGTGCCGAACTGTTCGGCGATGACGAGCGGTGCGTGGTTGGGGAGCATCACCCCGCCGGAGCCCAGCCTGATGCGCTCGGTGTACGCGGCGAGGTGGGCCAGGATCACGGCGGGCGAGGAGGAGGCGACCCCGGGCATCGAGTGGTGCTCGGCGACCCAGTAGCGGTGGAACCCGCGGCGCTCGGCAAGTTGCGCGATCTCCACGCTCGTGCGCAGGGCCTGTGTGGCGGTCCGGCCCTGGCCCACCGTCACCAGGTCCAGCACGGAGAGCGGCACGGTGGCCGTTCCCTCCGCCTTTCCACGGATCTCGTCGCCTCGCGTCTCGTCCACGTCCTGGCCTCTCCGGTGATGTTCCTGCGTCCGCCTCGTACGTCGAAGGGGCTTAACGGGAGGTTGTCTCCGTTTATTCCGGCCGACGGCCCGGATCCTGCTCGACACCCCTCGACCCACCCCCCGCCCTCGCCCCTGGCAGGGTCCGGTTCACTCGCCGGAGCGGATCTGCCTTCCGTGCCACGGCTTCTTCCCGCTGTGCGCGTACGCCCGCCCCTCGCCCCACCTGGCCACCGGGGCCGGGGGTGCCTCGCGCTCGGCGAAGATCCTGCCGAGCCTCGGGGACCAGGACCGGCGGTCCGCCAGCCGCAGCCCCTCCCGGACCGTCACCTGGTTTCCGGTGAGGACCGGTTTGCCGAGGAGCTCCTCCAGCTCGGTCACGTGCGAGACGGTGTGCAGGGCGGTGTCGGGCACCAGCATCGCCTCGGCCTCCGGCCGGTCCGCGGCGGTGACGAGCTCCTTCAGCTGCTCCAGGTCCCAGGCGGCGGCCTGGGCGGCGGAGGTGAGACCTGCGGCGTGGGTGGCCGCCACCTCGATGCCGGCGGACCGGAGAAAGGCGCTGAACGCCTCGGCGATGGGCCGGGGATAGGTCGCGGCGACGGCGACCCGGGCCACCTCCAGTTCCTGCACCGCGTGCACGAAGCCGAAGGACGTGCTGGAGGCGGGCACGCCGACCGCCCGGGCCAGCGCGGCCGTCTGTTCGTGGGCGCCCTCCCAGCCGCGCAGAAAGCTGCCGCCACTGCTGGCCCACACGACGGACTCGACACCGGCGCGCTGCAGTCCCACCACCCCGGTGGCCAGGCGTCCGGGGGCGCCGGTCTCGGCGAGCGCGTCGGTCTCGTAGACGTCCTCGTCGACCTCGGTGTGATTCACGACCAGTCTGACGGCGTCGAGCAGGATCTCCATCCGCGGGAAGTCGTCCTCCGCGACATGGTGGCCGGGGTAGAGGAAACCGAGGGTCGTCATGTCCACCCTTCCTGTGCGTGCGGGGCCACCGGACGGGTGTCCGGGAGCCGGACGAATACAGGGGAGGCGGAACGCCCCTTGGTCGTTTTCGCCCGCTTCCTCCAGTATTCCCCCATCCGCTGCCACCCCCACCGCGACCTGTTGACGAAGGTGTGCACGGGTGCGAGCGTGGACATTCCGCCCACCCCAGACGCAGCGGAGCGATCGTCTCTCATGCCAGCGCCCACCCTGCTCGTCCTGGACACCGCCCCGTCGCCGCGTCTCGGCCGGCTGACCGGCCGGACGTGTGTCCGGTACACGGACGAGGCCGGACTCGCCGCACGACTCCCGGAAGCCGACGTGCTGCTGGTGTGGGACGTCGCCTCCGACGCGGTACGCGCCGCCTGGCCCGGCGACGGGCCCCGCCCGGGATGGGTACACACGGCGAGCGCGGGCGTGGACCGGCTGCTCTGCCCGGAGCTGGTGCGCTCCGACACGGTGGTCACCCGTGCGCGGGGCATCTTCGAGCGGCCCGTCGCCGAGTACGTGACGGGTCTGGTGCTGGCGTTCGCCAAGGATCTCCCGGGCACGCTTGAGTTCCAGCACCGGCGGCAGTGGCGGCACCGGGAGAGCACGCGGATCGCGGGCAGCCGCGCGGTGGTCGTCGGCGCGGGCCCGATCGGGCGGGAGATCACCCGGCTGCTGATCACCCTCGGGGTCCAGGTGGCCCTGGTGGGACGCCGGGCGCGGCGCACCATCCACGGCGCGGCGGATCTGGACCGACTGGCCGCCATGGCCGACTGGGTGATCTGCGCGGCGCCGCTGACGGAGTCCAACCGCGGCATGTTCGACGCGCGCTTCTTCGGGCTGATGCAGCCGTCGGCCCACTTCATCAACGTGGGGCGCGGCCCACTGGTCGTCGAGGACGATCTGGCAACCGCCCTGCGCAGACGCTGGATCGCGGGCGCGGCGCTCGACGCCTTCGAGCAGGAGCCGTTGGAGCCGCAGAGCCCGCTCTGGGACGTTCCGGAGCTGATCGTGTCACCGCACATGAGCGGCGCCACGACCGGCTGGCGGGACCAACTGGGCGAGCAGTTCGTGGAGATGTACGAACAGTGGGTCGCCGGGGCGCCGTTGCCGAACGTGGTGGACAAACGGCGCGGGTACGTCCTCGTCCAGGACCGGAGCGAGTGAGCTCGACGGACCGGCGCCCCTGGGCGTTCCATCACTCGGACCGACATGTGTAACTGACGTTCCGTCACACCATCTCCTCAATAAGACAGTTCGAGCAGATCCCCGGGATTCGCCCGCCTCGCGACCGGACACGGCAACATCACGCCCCGGTCACCCTTCGGTCACAGACGGCCGCTTCCTGCATAGACGCGCGGGATCGGGCAGGCGCTTCCCCTGTCCGGACTGTTCGACCCTTTCAGGAGACTGCGAACCATGGCTGACTTCCCGAACCCGTCCCGCCGGGGCTTTCTCAACCGATCGGCAGCCGTGGGTGGTCTGCTCGTCGTTCCCGGACTTCTCTCCGCATGCAGCAAGACCGACGCGGGTTCAGCGGACGGCGCGGGAGCCCTCGACAAGCTCCGCACCCAGGGCTTCGTCCGGGTCGCGTATGCCAACGAGGCCCCGTACGGCTATCTGGAGGGCAAGCGGCTCAAGGGCGAGGCCCCCACCCTGCATCGGGAGATCTTCAAGGCGCTCGGCGTCGGTGAACTCAGGCCCACGCTCTCCGAGTGGGACGGCCTTATCCCCGGGCTGCAGGCGGGCAAGTACGACGTGGTCAGCGCGGGCATGGCGATCACTCCGGAACGCTGCGCCAACGCTCTGTTCTCCGAGCCCGAGTTCATCTCGCCGACCGCACTCATGGTGAAGAAGGGCAACCCGAAGAAGGTCACCGACCTGGCGTCGGCGAAGGCCGCCGGGATCACCGTCGGCGTGATGTCAGGGGCCGTCGAGGGCTCGTACGCCGAGGGCGCCGGCCTCGCATCGGACCGGATCAAGACGCTGCAGAAGCCGCAGGACGGCGCCGACGCGGTCAAGGGCGGCCGGATCGACGCGTTCCTGCTCACCGGCATCTCGCTGCGCTGGCTGGCGAGGACCAACCCCGGCACCGAGGTCACCGAGCCCTTCCTGCCGGAGCTCGACGGAAGGAAGCAGTACAGCCCCGGCGGCGCCGTCTTCCGCAAGGGAAACGAGGACCTGCGGGATGCCTTCAACCGCGAGCTGAAGAAGATCGTCTCGGACCGTTCCCGCTATGTGAGCCTGCTCCGGGACTACGGCTTCGGGGCCACCGAACTCCCTCCGGCCACCCTGAAGACGGCCGATCTGTGCAAGGGCTGACCGGGACGGGACGCACCGCATGAGTGATTTCTTCTCCGCCTTCGTCGACGATCTGCCGCAACTGCGCTCCGGGCTGTGGGTGACGCTCCAGGCCACCGTCCTCGGCGCACTGCTCGCTCTGCTCCTGTCCTTCGTCCTCGGTCTGATGTCGGTCGGCCGGCTGCTGGTACTGCGGGGTGTGTCCCGCGTGGTCGTGGAGTTCTTCCGCGGCACCTCGCTGTACATCCAGCTGTTCTGGCTCTACTACGCGATGCCGCCGCTGACCGGGTACGAACTGGCGCCGCTGCTCTGCGGTGTCATCGCGTTCGGCCTCAACTACGGGGCGTACGGCGCCGAAGTGGTGCGCGGCGCGATCAACTCCGTGCCGCGCGCCCAGTACGAGGCCGCCGTCGCGCTCAACATGACGCCGTTGCAACAGATAGGGAAGGTGATCCTTCCGCAGGCCTGGGTGCAGATGATCCCGTCCTTCACCAACCTGCTGATCCAGCTGCTGAAATGCACCCCTCTGCTGTGGCTGATCTCCGCGGCCGACCTGATGACCGTGATCCAGCAACTGCGCGACCGTACCGGTGAGACGCTCACCGCCTACCTGACTCTGCTCGTCGTCTACTTCGTCCTGGCCTACGCGCTGACCCTGTTGATGAATCTGCTGGAGCGCCGCGCCAAGCGACGGCTCGGCCTGCCCACCGGTGCGGGATCACTGCTGCGCGGGCGCAGCGCCGCACCGGCCGTCGCCCCGACCGCCGGAGGTGGCCGGTGAACGGCTTCGACTGGAACGCCGCCGCGGACGCCCTTCCTCTGCTCCTGCGGGGTTTCGAGGTCACCCTGCTCGCGACCGTGCTCGGCACGCTCGTCGCGGCGGTCCTCGGTCTCGCCGTCGCCATCGCCGGACGGGCCCCGAGCAGGTTCGTCACGGTGCCGGTGGGGATCGTGACGGAGTTCGTCCGGTCCACCCCGCTGCTCGTCCAACTGGTCGGCGCGGCGGCACTGTTCACCTCGGTGGAGCCGCTGACGATCGGTATCGCGGTGCTGGGCGTCCACTACGCCGCCTACACCTCCGAGGTGTACCGCGCCGGGATCGACGCCGTACCGAAGGGCCAGTGGGAGGCCTGCCGGGCGCTCTCGCTCACCCCGCGGCGCACCTGGCAGGCGGTGATCCTGCCGCAGGCCGTGCGCAAGGTGCTGCCCGCCCTCGGGAACTACGCGATCTCGATGTTCAAGGAGACCCCGTTCCTGGCGGTGATCACGGTGCAGGAGATGGTCTTCGAGGCCCGTAAGTACGGCGCCGACCACTTCGCGTACACCGAGGCGTTCACGCTCGCCGGGCTGGTCTTCCTGGTCGCGAGCTACCCCACGTCGTTGCTGATGAGAAAGCTGGAGAAGCGCCTTGGCCACTGAACCCCTCCCCCTGCGCCCGTCGGCGGCCGCCGCCCCCGAGGACGCCGCCCCGGATCCTGCGGCGGGCCCCCCGCTGGTCCTCTTCGACAAGGTGGTGAAACGGTACGGGGACCACGTGGTCCTCGACCGGCTGGACTTCTCGGTGCGGCGCGGCGAACACGTCACCCTGATCGGGCCCAGCGGCTCGGGCAAGACCACCATCCTGCGGCTGCTGATGACGCTGGAGAGGGTCAGCGACGGCGTCATCCGGGTGGACGGTGCCCCGCTCTCCCACATCGAGGCACCGGACGGCTCACTGCGGCCGGCGACCGAGAGGCATCTGCGCGAGGCCCGGAAGAAGATCGGCATGGTCTTCCAGCAGTTCAACCTCTTCCCTCACATGAAGGTGCTGCAGAACATCACCGAGGCCCCGGTCAGCGTGCTGGGCATGGACCGGGACGAGGCGGAGTCCCGTGCCCGTGACCTGCTCGACCTGGTGGGGCTCTCGGGGAAGGCCGACGCCCACCCCTCCCAGCTCTCCGGCGGCCAGCAGCAGCGCGTGGCGATCGCCCGCGCACTGGCGATGCAGCCGGAGATCCTGCTGCTGGACGAGGTGACGTCCGCGCTCGACCCGGAACTGGTGGCGGGTGTGCTGGAGCTGCTGAGCGACATCGCCAGGAACACCGACATCACCATGCTCTGCGTCACCCACGAGATGAACTTCGCCCGGGACGTATCAGAAAAGGTACTGATGTTCGATAATGGACACGTGATCGAATCGGGCTCACCGGAAAAAATCTTCTCCGATCCCGCACATGAACGGACCCGCGAGTTCCTCGCCGCGGTGCTGTGACCTCGTCACTCTTTCTTCACGTATGACGACGGCATATGCCGCACGAGCGCGCTCCTGATGACAGCGCCGGGGCACCCCCGTGAAGTGCCCAACAGCAGCCCCGTACAGGGCTCTTGACGGCTATCGTGGGAAAGATCCTGCGGTCACGACCTGGTGGGGGACACCGTGGCACTGAAACCCGAACCGACCATTCCGTTCCACTCGGTGCAGTACGCCCTTCGCATTCTCGAAACGGTGTCCCATCACGACAGCGGCGTGACGGACACCCGGATCGCCCAGGAGACGGGGCTGCCCCTCGGGCACCTCACCTCCCTGCTGCTGACCCTGCGCCGCGAGGGATACGTCGAGCAGATCACCGACGGTGCCTATGTCATCGGCGCCTCGCTGCTGCTCCTCGGCACGGGCGAGGCCCGCAGGCAGGCCCTGGAGACCAGGCTCCAGCAGATGCTGGTCCAGCTGCGTGATTCGGTGGGCGCGGCGGTCTACCTCAGCCGGTACGTCGACGGTGAGATCCGCGTCACGCAGTACGCCGACGGCCCCCATGCACCCGCGGTCAACGAGTGGGTGGACTTCCGCTCCTCCGCGCACGCCTCGGCGGTCGGCAAGTGCCTGCTGGCCCAGCTCGACCAGGACGGCCGCCGCGACCACCTCTCGCGCCACCGGACGGCCCGGCTGACCTCCCGGACGATCACCAACGAGAAGGTGCTCTTCTCGAAGCTGGACAGCCAGCCGGCGACGGTCCCAGTGCTCGACCTCCAGGAGTACGCGGTCGGCACGGTGTGCGCGGCGGTACCGCTGACGGCCGGGGCATCGGCGGGCTGCCTGGCCCTGTCCCTGCCGGTCGAGGACGCGCATCGCCTGCGCGCGGCGGCGGACGCACTGAATCGACGGGCGGCTCCCGTGCTGCTGTCGATGGCCCTCTGAATCACGGGACCGCGGGGCAGGCCGGGGCGCCCCAGGACCGGCCACCGGCCCCATCGGGCCGGTCCGACGGGCCGTGTCCGAAGCACCCCTCCGGAGCAGGTACTATTTTTCTGTCAGCAGGCGCCGCTAGCTCAGTTGGTTAGAGCAGCTGACTCTTAATCAGCGGGTCCGGGGTTCGAGTCCCTGGCGGCGCACAGACAACGCACTGGGCGGTTCACGTACACACGTGGACCGCCCAGTGCGTTGTCCACCCCCTCCGGAAGGCGCAGACGCGCTACGCATCCGTACGGGAGTCGGCGACCGCGCCGGGCAGCACGCCTTCCCGCCCGTGGGCCGCGTACTCCCCCAGCAGGGCAGCCAGCCGATCGCCCGTGAGCGGTTCGTACGCCCCGTCCGGGCCGCGCCACCAGACGGACCCTGCGGATCCTGCGGACTCTGCGGACACTGCGGACCAGAATCCCTCGCGTCGCAGCCCCACCCGGTGCACCTTGTTCGTCGCCGTCACCGGCATCGCCGGAACGATCCGTACGAAGCGGGGCGCCATCTTCGTACCCAGGTCCGTCTGCGCCCCGAGGAACGCGGCGAAGGCGGACGGGTCGAAAGCGGTGTCCTCCCGCATCGCGAGCGCCGCCATCACCTGGTCACCGGCGACCGGGTCCGGGACCGCGTACACCGCCACGGCCGCCGCGTCCGCCCAGCGGGCCAGGATGTTCTCGATCATGGCGGCTGCCAGGTTCTCGCTGTCCACCCGCAGCCGGTCGTCCGTGCGGCCCGCGAAGTAGAGGAAGCCGTCGGCGTCGCGGAAGAACAGGTCACCGGTCCAGTACCAGCCGCCGCGCAGCCGGTCCGCGTCGGCCGCCTCGTTGCGCCAGTACCCCTCGAAGGGCGTACGGCCCCGGTTGACCAGCTCGCCTATGGCCTCGTCCCCGTTGACCAGCCTTCCGGCCCCGTCGAAGCGCGCGGCGGCCCGTTCCTCGCCCGTCTCCGGGTCGACGACCGCCAGGTCGTCGCGCGCCGACGCTCTCCCGATTGCCCGCTCCGGGGTGTCCGGCGTCCGCTGGATCGCCGCACCGCCCTCGGAGGAACCGTAGCCCTCGACCAGCCGCACCCCGAACCGCTCCCGGAAGCGGGCCGCGTCCACCGCGCCGGCCTCGGTGCCGAAGCCGAGCCGCAGCGGATGCTCGCGGTCGTCCGGGCGCCGGGGCGTGGCCAGCAGATACTGCACGGCGCGCCCGACGTAGGTGAAGTACGTCGCCCGGTGCGCCCGCACGTCGTCGAGGAACCCGGAGGCCGAGAAGCGGCGGCGCAGCGCGATCGCGGCCCCGCCCGCCAGTGCGGGCGCCCAGTCGGCGATCACCGCGTTGCCGTGGAACATCGGCATGCAGATGTAGTGGACGTCCTCGCGCCGGACGCCGAAGTTCTCGACCAAAGACCGCCCGGCGGCGGCCAGCCGTCCCTGGGTGCAGATCGCGGCCTTGGGCGCACCGGTCGAGCCCGAGGTGAAGTAGAGCAGCATCCTGGTCCGGGGGCCGATCCCGGCCAGGACCGTGTCGCCCGGTGCGGCTCCGGCGTACCCGGCGAGCAGTTCGGTGTACGCGTCGGTGTCGGTGACCAGGACCCGTACGCCTGGGAGCTCCAGCCCGTCGAGCAGCGGAAGATGCACGCGCTCGGTGACCAGGAGGCGGCATGCGGTGTGCCGGATGTCGCGGGCCAGTTCGGCGCCGCGCCGGGTGGGGTTGATCCCGGCAACGGCGGCCCCGGCCAGGGCCGCCGCGCTCAACCAGAGAGGAAACTCCGGGGTGTTGTCCAGCAGCACCCCGACATGCGGCTCGCTGCCCGCCGGCAGCAGATCCGCCAGGAGCGCCGCCCGCGCGGCGGCGCCCGAGGCGACCTGGTGATGGCTGAGGACGGTGTCCTCATACCTCAGTCCGGGCCGGTGGTCGCCCCATTGGCGTAGTACGAGCTCCGCTACGGTGGCTGCGCTCCCCATGGCGCCGCACGGTAACTGACTATACGTCAGAACTGAACATCGGAGCACGCATAGAACGCGTTCGCCGTGTCCGCGATGTTCCAGACGCTCAGGATGATGTGCCGTCCGGTCTTCTGGGTGGGGATGGTGCCCTGCTGGGTGAGGGTCGAGGGGGGCTGCAGACCGCCGTACGGCACCGTCATGAACGGCTGCGACTCCAGGTCGGCCCTGGTGAGCGGCTTGGTGGGGTCCCAGCCGTCCTTGGTGATGTAGTACCGGAAGTCCGTCGTGGCGTGGCGTGCGGTGAACTGCCAGCGGAAGCTGAAGCCCTGACCCGCGGTGACCTTGGTCGCGGGCCAGGCGCCACCGCGCGGGTCGTCGAGCTCGGCGAACCGGGAGTTCCCGCCGGAGCAGATCGCGCCGTCCGCGGGACCCGCCGCCGGGAAGCCCTTGGGTCCCTCGACGCTCTGCGGCTCCCACTGGATGCTGCCGCAGTCCGCCACCGTCCCGTTGGCGCAGAGCTTCTGACGGCTGATGGGGTTGTCGGTGTAGCCGTGACTGCCGGCGGTGCTCGTCGCGAGCATCGAGGCGCCCGCCACCACCAGTCCGACTATGGCCGCACTTGCCCGTTTACGCATGGCTGTCGCTCCTCATGAATGTGGGGGAGGTGCTCTGGGCACTGCTGCGCGCAGGTGCTGCGGTCTAGACCAAGTCTTAGACTATGGACGGGCTGTACACATGTCCAGACCAATGTGGGTTCGATTCCGCTTCCGCGCGCGAGTGCCGTGGCAAACGTTGTCTGCCACGGCACGAGCACCCC
Organism: Streptomyces sp. NPDC052052; assembly: GCF_040680455.1. NCBI lineage: Bacteria > Bacillati > Actinomycetota > Actinomycetes > Kitasatosporales > Streptomycetaceae > Streptomyces > Streptomyces sp. NPDC052052. The sequence continues at coordinate 127,501 of NZ_JBFAWU010000019.1, forward strand.
CGAGGAGCCGTCAGACGCCCTCCCCGGCGCCGCGTCCGGTGTAGAAGGCCACCGTCAAGTCCTTGACGAGCAGCTTGCGTTCGTAGTCGTCCAGCTCCACGATGCCCCGCGCGGTCAGCCGGTTGACCGTGTCGTCCACCGCGTCGACGACCGAAGTCAGCACGCTGTCACGGTGCTTGGCGTCGATGGCGGCGATCCGGCGCCGCTGCATGGCCGCGGCGACCTCCGGCGCGTACTCGATTCCGGTGGGCTGCGCCGAGTACACCTCGATGCCGACGGGTTCGCAGTCCGCCTTCAGCATCCGGGTCAGTGCGTCGCCGACCGCCTCCGCGTTGCGCAGGGTGGGGGCGTCCTCGTGGAAGGCGTCGGCGGGAAGCTGCGAGAGGACCCGGGCCATCGCGGCCTCGACCTGCTCGCGCAGGTACTCCTCGTGGTCCGCGACTCCGAGCGTCGCCCGGACGGTGTCCTTGATCCGCCACACGACGAGGACGACGACACGCAGTGCCGTGCCGTTGGCGTCCACCGCGGGGAGCGGCTCGCTGCGCCAGTGCCGCAGGCGCACGTCGATCCGACGGCGCAGCAGCAGCGGGCTGACCCACATGAGCCCGGTCCGCCGCACGGTCCCGCGGTACTTGCCGAAGAGCGTGAGCACCCAGGCGTACCCGACCCGTCCGCGGCTCAGGCCGCCCAGCGCGAGGAGCACCAGCGCCGTCAGCGCGGCGAGCGCCGCACCGGTGCCGAGGTCGATCCCGTCGTAACGACGCGCGCCGATGCCGAACCGGGCGAGAGCGGAGGCGGGCAGCGCGCCGGCCCACCAGAGGACGGCCCCGGCGCCGGCGATCCCGGCCAGCGCGGCAAACAATGCCAGCCAGCCGGGCAGTGCGGGACCGGAGCGTTCGAAGAGCTGTGGATCGCCGAGCGGTGCCGGCCGCGTCGGGGGCCGCACCTGTGTCTCCTTCGGTGCGGCAGGCCGCCGCACCGCCGCCTGCTGGTCACCGGCCGTTCCTCTCGGGATCACGACGGCGGGGAGGGCGGCCGCGTCGGTGCCTTCGGCTTCGTCGCGGAAGAGCAGGTGGACGGGGATGGCCCGGGTGCGCTCCTGGCCGAGGACCGCTTGATGCCGTCCGGCCTTCGACAGGACGTCGCCGGACTGCTCGGCCCCGGCCCCCGCGGCGACGGGGAGGGAGTCGAAGACGGTGCCGGGGACGTCGGCTCCACGGCGCCCGGTCGGCGCCGGGACGGGTGCGGCAGCAGCAGCGGCAGCCGGCATCGAGACGGCGGCCGAGGCCGCACCGAGGGTCGCCCGGTCCGCTTCCTCGCCCGGGACCAGGTCCAGCACCAGGTCGACCACCGAGCCCTCACCGGCGTCCGGCCCCACGCCCGAGGCGCCCCCCGGGACCGGAGCAAGGACCGTGCCGCCCCCCGGACCCGAGGCCGGTGCCGTGCCGACGACCCGGCCCCGCACCGCCCCGGCGCCGCTCCCCGTACCCGTCTCCCCCGCGCCCGTCTCCCCCGCCCCGTCGTACGCCGTCCCGCGGTCCGGACCCCACATCCGCTCCCGCACCCCTTCCCGTCCGCTTCCGCACTCCGGGGTTCCGGAGCTGTCCGTCACCGTGGATCCCATTCCCGCCTCCGTCATGTCTGCTGTGTCACGCGAAGAGCCGACGCCAGGTCTCCGGACCGGGGTAGCCGTCCGCCTCTGCGCCCCGCCAGCCCTGCGCCCGCTGGAAGGCCTCGACATTGCGCCGGTCCGCCTCGGTCCACCGGGGCCCGGGTCCGGACCGGTAGTACGTGTCGTATCCCTTTTTCACCAACTGTCGGCCGAGCTCGGCGACATGGCTGTTGGACTGACCGGACCGGAAATAACTTCGCCCGGGGAACGCCAAAGACGCGTTCGAGTCGTTGTCGTCGCTCTTGTCGTTCTTGCCGTCGGCGGGGATGTCACGGCCGGTCCCGTTGACCAGCAGGCTCCAGGTGTCGGGGCCGGGGATGCCGTCCGCCTCCGCCCCCTTCCAGCCCTGGGCCTTCTGGAACGCCTGGGTCGCACGCCGGTCGGCGTCGCCCCACTCCGGCCCGGGGCCGACGTCGTAGAAGCGCTTGCCGCCCCGGTCGACGAGCATCTCCCCGAGCTGGGTGACGTATCTGTTGTCAGCACCGGGGCCGAACTTCGACGCCCCCGGGAACGCCGTCGACAGGCCGCCACCGCTTCCGGCCTTGTCGCTTCCGCTGGTGAGGCCCTTGTAGCGGTACGGGATGTACTTGTCGGAGTTGCTCCAGTACGCCATGGGCGTCGTCTGCTTGCGAGTGTGCGGCTTGGTCTGCTCGTACGCCGTGTAGTGGGTGTGCGAGGAGTCGGTCCAGCCGCCGAAGATCGTGACGTGCGAGCCCTTCGAGGGATCGGCCGGATTGTGGAAGAGCAGGATGTCGCCGGGCTGCAGCTCCGACCGCGCGATCCGCGTCCCGAACTCGGAGAGGCTGCCGGTCCACTCGTTGGAGGGCAGGCCCCAGGCCATCGACACATAGCCGGAGCAGTCCTGCCGGTATCCGTCGGACCAGTACGCGTACATGCTGTACGGAACCTTCGCGGACACCCACTTCTTCGCCCGGTCGATGATCGCGGCGCGGGTGGTCCCTGGCGGCGTGGACCCGGTCGTGGACGAGGGCGGGCCTGAGGCACCCGCGCCCTCCAGCGGCCCCGGCAGGCCCTGCGGACTGTCCGGTTCCGCGTCGGCCGTGGCGAGCGCGTCCCCGTCGTCGTTCTCCGGGTCGGCCCGGGCGAGCGGGCCGCTCTCCTCGGCCGAGGGCTCCAGGATCTCCGGGGCCGTCGCGTCGACCGGCTCGCCCGACCCCGCCGACTCGTCCGCACGGGCGGCTCCGGCCGCCTCCGCCGCCCGGTCGTCCGGCACACCCGCCGCCTCGGCCGTCCCCGTGCCCAGCACCACCCCGGCCGCGGTGACCAGCACCAGCGCACGGCGCGCGCCATGCGCGCTCGGATGGCCTCCGTACCGCACGGGCAAGGCGCCGGCCGCGGCTCGCCGTTGTGCGGCGCATCCCACACAGATGCAGTCGTCGGCGGGCTCATAATCCTCGAAAGCGGGCAAAGTCACGCGCTTCCCCTCCACACTCGTCAAGATCTTTTGGCGCATCCGCACGGGCGCCAGTGTCTCAACTCTCCCGACATATCGCATTTTGACGGGCAGAAGTGAAAAAACGACCATCCGACAGGCCGCGAGAGGCCAGAAATGGTCGGGAGCACTCCCCGGCTTCGGGTAGAGTTCTCCAGGTCAGCAGGCGCCGCTAGCTCAGTTGGTTAGAGCAGCTGACTCTTAATCAGCGGGTCCGGGGTTCGAGTCCCTGGCGGCGCACGCAGAGTCAAGACCCCCTCACCATGCGTGAGGGGGTCTTGCTCGTTCACGCGCCGGATCCCCACGCCATCGCCCTGCTTCCCGGCGGCCCGAGAGGCCCTCGCTTACACCTCCGCAGCCCTCCTCCACAAGGGTTCACAAAATCGCACTTATGACGGGCAACCCACTCCTTTCGCCCTTGCGATCGGCACCCGGGTCGGACAACCTGTCTAGGGGCCATCAGCTCCAACCGGGCTGATGTGCCGCGCAGTTGTGGCAGCACAGGGGGCTGCGCAGGGGATGCGCGGGGATGCACAGGGATGCACAGGGGGGATGCAGAGAGGGATGTTCCGGTCGTCCGCCGCGCGGGGTGGAGCCCCGCCCGCGGACCGATGCCGGGGAGGCATCGGACAGCCGGAAGGGCGCCGTTCCGTGTCCGAGCGGAGGCCGCCCGCCTTTGACGTCGTCCGCGGTGACCCAGGGAGAGTCGCCGCGGCCGAGACGACCGAACCGTCACGTACTGACCATGCGTGCAGGGGGATGACCCATGACGTCGACGCCGACAGGCGCCCGGCAGCAGAACGACGACCCGTTCCGGACCACCCACCTCCGAATACCCGCCCGGTCGGCCGGCGGCGAGCAACGGCACCACCGGGGACACCCGCTGCCCCGGTACGACTACGAGCACCACAGCCGGCTCGCCGGCCCGCTGACCGTGCCCGACCCCGACCGCCCGTACCGGGTGCGGTACCGCTCGTTGCTCTCACAGGAACCGCACAGATTACGCGCGGCGCTCCTGCTGGGCGCCGCTCCCCTCGTCTCGCTCGGCCTGCTCGTCTGGCTCATGCAGCCGGACCACTGGACCCGGCGCGATCCGGACCCCGGGAACGGCCTCCTGCACCTCCTCGATCTCGTGATGCTGGTCTCGATCGGCCTGATCGAGCTCTTCCGCACCCTGAATGTCCTGTCGAACGCCCACGCCACGCTGATCGCACGGGACCCGGTCCCGGTCGTTCCGGAGGCCGGTACCCGGGTCGCGTTCCTCACCTCCTTCGTCCCGGGCAAGGAGCCCCTGGAGATGGTGACGAGGACCCTCGAAGCGGCGGTCCGCGTCCGGCACCGCGGGACGGTGCACGTCTGGCTGCTCGACGAGGGCGACGACCCCGCGGTGAAGGAGGTCTGCACCCGGCTCGGGGTGCACCACTTCTCCCGCAAGGGCGTCGCCCGCTGGAACCGGACCACGGGACCCCACCGCGCGAGGACCAAGCACGGCAACTACAACGCCTGGCTGGACGCGCACGGCGACCGGTACGACTTCTTCGCCTCCGTCGACACCGACCACGTACCGCTGCCGAACTATCTGGAGCGGATGCTCGGCTACTTCCGCGACCCGGACGTCGGCTTCGTCGTCGGCCCGCAGGTCTACGGCAACTACGACTCCTTCGTCACCAAGGCCGCCGAGTCCCAGCAGTTCCTCTTCCACGCGCTGATCCAGCGGGCGGGCAACCACTACGGCGCCCCGATGTTCGTCGGCACCAGCAACGCCGTACGGATCTCGGCGCTCCGGCAGATCGGCGGTCTGTACGACTCGATCACCGAGGATATGGCGACCGGCTTCGAGATGCACCGCGCCCGCAATCCCCGCACCGGCCGCACCTGGCGCTCGGTCTACACACCGGACGTGCTGGCCGTCGGCGAGGGCCCGACCGCGTGGACGGACTTCTTCACCCAGCAACTGCGCTGGTCGCGAGGGACGTACGAGACGATCCTCAAGCAGTACGCGAAGGACTTCTCCTCGCTCCCCGCGGGCAAGCTCTTCAACTACACCATGATGATCATCTTCTACCCGATGTCCGCCCTGAACTGGATTCTCGCGGCGCTGAGTTGCGCGCTGTTCCTCGGGATCGGGGCCTCCGGCGTACAGATCGACCCGATCGTCTGGATGATGCTGTACGGCAACGCCTCGGCGCTCCAGATCGGTCTGTACCTCTGGAACCGGCGGCACAACGTCTCACCGCACGAGCCGGAGGGCTCCGGCGGTCTGGCCGGCATGATGATGTCGGCGTTCTCCGCCCCGGTCTACGCGCGCTCGCTGCTGGACGCCGTACTGCGCCGCAGGAGCTCCTTCGTGGTGACGCCCAAGGGCGACTCGTCCAGCCCGGACACCCTGCTGGGCACCTTCCGGATCCATCTCTTTTTCGTGCTGGTCTTCGGCGGCTCCATCGGCGCCTCCTTCGTACGCGGACACCACCACCCGGTGATGCTCATCTGGGCCGCCACGGCGCTGCTGATCACCGCGGCACCGATTCTCGGCTGGTGGTGCACGCACCGCACCGGCCCTCCCCCGCGGCCGGTCCACGCCCGCGCCGCCGCGGTGCGGGACAGCAGCAGCACACGGACCGACGCCGACGAGACCCTGCAGACAGTCCCGGGAGGACGTGAACGATGAAGTACCGTCCGAGCCGCCGCACCCGTCGCATGGCGATCACCACGGCGGTGGTCCTGGCCCTCTCGGGAACGAACGGCCCCTGGATGTACCGCTTCGGCAGCGAGCGGTACCACGAGTACCGGATCAACCAGCCGGAGTACAAGGCCGCGAACGGCCACTGGGACTTCCTGGACGTCCCGTCCGGGTACCGGATCAACACCATCCACGCGGCGCTGCTGCACACCGGCAAGGTGCTGCTGGTCGCGGGCTCCGGCAACGACCGGAAGAACTTCGACGCGAAGAGCTTCCGGTCGGTGCTCTGGGACCCGAGGACCGGTCGGTTCACGAACGTCCCCACCCCTCGGGACCTGTTCTGCGCCGGCCACACCCAGCTGCCCGACGGCAGACTGCTCGTCGCGGGCGGCACCCGCCGCTACGAGAAGCTCGAGGGCGACGTCACCAAGGCCGGCGGCCTGATGATCGTCCACAACGAGAACCCGGACAAGCCGATCACCCTGCCCGCGGGCACCCGGTTCACCGGCCGTGTCAATGGCCGGACGTTCGTCTCCAAGGACCCGGTGCTGGTCGAGCGGGCCACCAAGGTCTTCGACCGGCGCACCGGCGCGTTCCTGCGCAACAAGGTCGGCCTCGGCCGGATCTACGTCGAGGCGGAGAAGTCCGGTACGAGATACGAGACAGGCACCGAGGACAACTACCGCATCGCCGGCCTGACCGGCTCCGACGCCCGGAACGTGTACGGGATCGCGCAGAAACTCGCCCTCGACAAGAAGGACTTCCAGGGCATCCGGGACGCCTACGAGTTCGACCCGGTGGCGGAGAAGTACGTCAGCGTCGACCCGATGAAGGAGGCGCGCTGGTACCCGACACTGACCACACTGGAGGACGGCCGGGTGCTGGCCCTCTCCGGACTGGACGAGATCGGGCAGATCGTCCCCGGCAAGGACGAGATCTACGACCCGAGGACCAAGGCGTGGAAGTACACCGGCTTCGTCCGGAGGTTCCCCACCTATCCGGCGATCTTCCTGCTGAGCGACGGCACTCTCTTCTACTCCGGCTCGAACGCCGGATACGGTCCGGCCGATGTCGGGCGCGAGCCCGGGGTCTGGGACCTGGCGACGAACAGGTTCCGGAAGATCTCCGGTCTGGGCGACGCCGACGCGATGGAGACCTCGGCAACGGTGCGGCTGGCCCCGGCCCAGGACGAGAAGTTCATGGTCATCGGCGGTGGCGGGGTCGGCGAGTCCGCCCGGTCGAGCGCGAAGTCCCGCCTGGTCGACCTGAAGGACCCCGCCCCACGGTTCCGGGACGGCGCCTCCCTGGAGGAGGGCACCCGTTATCCGAGCGCCTCGCTGCTCCCGGACGACTCGCTGCTGGTCACCGGCGGCTCCGGCGACTACCGGGGGCGTGGCGGATCGGATGTGCTCCAAGCCCGGCTGTACGACCCGGCGACGGGCACCTACCGCCGGGTCGCCGACCCGGCGGTGGGGCGCAACTACCACTCGGGGTCCGTGCTTCTTCCGGACGGCCGGGTCATGGTCTTCGGCTCCGACCCGCTCTACGGGGACCGGGCGAACACCCGGCCGGGCGTCTTCGAGCAGCGCATCGAGATCTACACACCGCCGTATCTCTACGGGGGTGCGCGCCCGCGACTGACCGCCGGCCCGCGGGTCATCCGGCGCGGCGCCACCGGCAGGTTCGCCACGGCGCCCGGGCGGCGGATCACGTCGGCGAGGCTGATGCGGCCGAGTGCGGTCACCCATGTCACGGACACCGACCAGCGGTCGGTGGCGCTGGAGCTGAGAAGCACGGCGGGCGGGATCACGGTGACGGTGCCGGGGAACCGGGCGTTGGTGCCGTCGGGGTGGTACCTGCTGTTCGTGACGGACGACCGGGGGACGCCGTCCGAGGGGATGTGGGTCGAGGTTCCGTAAGGCGGCGGGGTCCGGGGCGTCGGAAGGGTCCCGGGCCCCGGCCCGCGGACTCCTACTTCGCCGCCCGGGCCAGCCCCAGCGCGTACGCGGGCCACCAGCGGCCCGCCTTCGGGCCGCCCCGGCAGTCGCCGTCGGACTCGCCGGGCCGCTTGATCCAGAGGTAGGCGTCGACCAGCTCGTCGCCCGTGTCGGTCGTCGGCACCTCGCCGAGCGCGCGGCCGGGCGGATTGCACCAGTTCTCCTCCGGCGCGCCGCCGACGTACGGGCCGTTGCCGTTGCGGCTGGTGTCGATGACGAACGGTTTGCCGCCGATCTTCGCCGAGAGCCGCTTGCCGAAGTCCGTACTGACCGCCGTGGTCTGGAAGTTGGCGACATTGACGGCGAATCCGTCGGCCGCCCCGACACCCGCCCGCCGCAGCGGCCCGAAGAGCGCGTCGGGGCTGCGCCAGCCCGCATTGCCGGCGTCCAGGTAGACGCGGGTGCGCGGCTGCCGCCCGATCCGCTCGACGGCCGCCTTCAGCAGGACGTATCGCTCGTCATGGAACTCCTGGGGCGTGCATCCGTCGACCATGTGCAGCAGCGCGTCCGGTTCCAGGATCACCGTGGCACGCCGGTCGCCGATGCCCCGGGCGACACCGTCCAGCCAGGCCCGGTACGCCTGGCCGTCGGCGGCGCCGCCCCGGGAGAACTGCCCGCAGTCGCGGTGCGGGATGTTGTAGAGGACCAGCAGCACCTCCCGGCCGGCCCGCTCGGCCGCCTCGGTGAGGCCCTTCGCCTCGGCCTCGGGGCGGTCCGGGCCGATCCACTCGCCGACCGGCTGTCGCGCGATCCGCTCGATCAGGGCAGCGTTCTTCCGGTCGCCGTTCGCGGTGTACACGGCGACCTGCCTGGCCGCGTTGCCGTCCGGGTTGGCCCAGTACGGGACGGTGGCGCCGGGGCCCCGGCCGTGGCTGCCGGATTCCTTCCCCTGACTGCCGGGAGCTGACGGGGAGGAACATCCCGCGAGCAGCAGAACCGCCCCCGCCCCGGCCACCGCAGCCGCCCGCGTCAGGCCCGACCGGCCGTCGTGACTGCCGTACATCCACTCCCCCTCGGGTGCGACGCCGGTGCACTGCCACGTCCCCTTCATCCTGGCACAGGGCTTCTGTCCACCGGCCCGGAAACCAGCAGTCACCACAAACTGACGTTGCGTCAGGAATATTCTGCGCCGGGGTGGTTCATCTTCCCTACCTCAGACGCCTCCGCTCCCGCCGGTCCGCTCGCCGGACTTCTCGCCGGTCAGATAGGCCGAGACGACCACGTTCGCGTCGTACGAGCGCGAGGACCGGTCGTAGGTGCCGCCGCAGGTGATCAGGCGGAGTTCCGCACGGCCCTTCTCGCGGGGCCCGTAGGCCTGGTCCGCGTTGAAGCGTTCCCGGGTGAAGACCTGCACGTCGTCGACGACGAACTCGGCGACCGTGCCGTCCGCGCGGGTCACTTCGACCTTGGCGCCCGGGCGGACCGCGCTCAGTGCGTAGAAGACGGCGCGCCTGGTCTCGGTGTCGACGTGGCCGACGAGGAGCGCGGGCCCCTTCGCGCCGGGCTCGGCGCTGTTGCCGTACCAGCCGACGGTCTGAGGCGTGTCGAACGACGGCGGTTCGATCGCCCCGTCCTCGTCCAGACCGCGGGCGACCACGGGTGCCACGACACCGATCGACGGGACCTCGACCCGTTCCGGCGCGGAGCCCTCGATCGGGTCGTGCGGCGGCGGGAGCGGAACACCGAACGGGCGTCCGACCGCGGCGACATCGCCCGTGGTCGGGGCGGAACGGGCGCCGGAGACGTCGGCGATGTCGCGGCCCCAGAGCCACAGGCCGGTCAGCAGGACGGCCCAGGCCACTCCGGTCAGCAGCCGGCCGTGGCCCTCGGGCTGGTCGGGCTCGGACATCTCAGTCCCCGGCCGGGCGGCGACGGCGGGTGTTGCGGAAGCCGACGGAGGCGACTGCGAGGGCGGCCAGCACCACACCGATGACCGCGTGCGTGGCGCCGGGGCCGTCGCTCCGGCTTCCCTGGTCGTCGGCGGCGGCAGTGCCGCCGCCGCCCGCGCGGACCGGGGCCAGGGGCGTGGCCTGGGCGCGGTCGATCACGGTGACCCTGCCGGTCACCTTGGTGCCCTTGTCGTCCGCACAGACGATCTGGATGTCGTAGTCGCCCGGGGCGGCGTCCGATCTGATCCGGGCGTTGGCGATGAGGCCCCCGTCCGTGGCGGACGTGAAACGCGCCTCCGAGGCGAAGACGTCGGAGGTGCCCTTGGCCTCCTTGCCCCCGCAGGAGTCGAGCCGCAGGGCCACCGCACCGTCCGGGGCGGCGGAGGACGGGGTCACCGAGAGTGTGCCGCGGGAGTCCGAGCCCGTCCCCGACCCGGATGAGGAGTCGGCCGACGCGGCGGTTGCCGGTATCAGGGTCGCCGCAACGACCGTGGCGGCACAGAGCGTGAGGGATATGGAACGCATCGTGAACCTCCTGAGGGAAGGTTCACGCGCGCGCCTGCTTTCCGCATCCGCTCAGTGCGGGGTGGGGTTCAGTCCGCGTCGATGAGATCGACCAGGTCAGCGATGGAATCGACGACCTGGGACGGCCGGAAGGGGTGCCGGTCGATGTCGGCCATCGTGGTGAGTCCGGTGAGGACCAGGAACGTCTGCATGCCCGCTTCCAGACCGGCCAGCACATCGGTGTCCATCCGGTCGCCGATCATGGCGCTGGACTCGGAGTGCGCGCCGATCGCGTTGAGCCCGGTGCGCATCATCAGCGGGTTGGGCTTGCCCGCGAAGTACGGGGCCTTGCCGGTGGCCTTGGTGATGAGGGCGGCGACGGACCCGGTGGCGGGCAGCGGGCCCTCGGCGGACGGGCCGGTCTCGTCCGGGTTGGTGCAGATGAAGCGGGCGCCGCCGTTGATCAGCCGGATCGCCTTGGTGAGCGCCTCGAAGCTGTAGGTACGGGTCTCGCCGAGGACGACGTAGTCCGGTTCGTGGTCGGTGAGGACGTAGCCGATGTCGTGCAGCGCGGTGGTGAGCCCGGCCTCGCCGATGACGTACGCGGTGCCGCCGGGCCGCTGGTCGTCCAGGAACTGGGCGGTGGCCAGCGCGGAGGTCCAGATGTTCTCCACGGGCACGTCGAGACCCATCCGGGCCAGGCGGGCGTGCAGATCGCGGGCGGTGTAGATCGAGTTGTTCGTGAGGACCAGGAACGGCAGACCCGATTCCCGCAGCCGCTTGATGAAGGCATCCGCTCCGGGGATCGGCGTCCCCTCGTGGATCAGGACTCCGTCCATGTCGGTGAGCCAGGATGAGATCGGCTTGCGCTCTGCCATGGGGGACTCCTGCCGTACGCCGTGTGCTGGGACGCCGGCGGCACCGCGCTGTGCAGCGCCGACGCCCCCGATTTTAGGCGGTCCGCCCGGACCGACGATACGACCGGGTGGCCGGGCGGCCGGGGTGCCGGACGGTTCCGCGCGGGCGGTTCAGGGGCGCGGGCGGTTCAGGGGCGCGGGCGGTTCAGAGGCGGGGGCGGTTCAGAGGCGGGGGCGGTTCAGAGGCGGGGGCGGTTCAGAGGCGGGGGCGGCGCATACGACGTGCCCGGATCACCATGGCACCGCCGCCGATCAGGAACCCGGCGACGGTCACGGCCGCGGTCGGCACGGCGGCCGGGCCGGTCGCGGCCAGCTCGGGAGGGCCGGGGGCGGGGGCGGTCGGCCGGGCGTCCTCGGTCTCACCGATGTCGGCGGACTCGTCGTTCCGGTCCTCCTCGACGACGCTGAAGAGGTAGTCGGCGGACTCGCCGACCCAGGCCCCGTCGTCCTCCCCGGCCCCGGCCCCGTCGCTCTTCACCCGCTGCCGCTGGACGATCGCGGCACTGACCGTGATCCGGCCGGGTCCGGTGTCCGAGGTGAAGGCCATCCGGACCGGGACGGTGAGGGTGCGGCCCGCGGGAACGGTGAAGCCGTCGAAGGGGTCGTCGGCACCGTCGCCCACGAAGACGCCGATGTGTTCGTCCTGGTCGGTGGTCTCCCAGCTGACGCGATGCACCACATCGAGGCGGGCCGGTTCGGAGAATTCCAGCTGGATCTGGTCGGAGGTCAGCTTCCGTTCCTCGTCGGTGAGGACCAGTACGGGATGGATGGCCCGGCACGGCTCGTCGGTGGTGTTGGTGAGGTCGAGGTACCAGATTCCGTACCCGCCACCGGACACGTAGGCGTCCGGGCCGCCATGGATACGGGTGCTGATCGGGAAGGAACTCGCGTCCGGATCACCGCAGTCGGGCGGCTGGTCGGCGGCGCCCGGGTTCGGCTTCGCCACCGGGGTGATCGAGGGCGCGGCCGAGACGGGGGCGGAGGATGCACCGCCGAGAACGACGGGCACCACGCTCGCCGCCACCAGCCGGAGCGCGAGCCGATGCCGGGTCCGCCCGATGACCGGGGCCGGAAACGAGGGCGAGGGAGGGCGCGCGGAGACGGTGGGCACGGGGACGGAGACGGCGGAGAACGGCGGGACGGACGCGGGACCGAACACATGAGTGCCGACGGAGCGCCTGCCGGGCGGGGACGGGGACGGGGTGGGCGGCATGGGGGCTTCCTTCGCTGCTCGCGAAACGGCCGGCTCACCCCGTGCGCCGGAGTTCACCCGGTTCTGGTCCCGTGAGGCTGCCACGCGCGCGCGAGGCGACCGGCACGACATGCCGAAGAGCCCCGTCCGGCGGCCCGGAACCCCTCGAACAGCCCATTCGAACACCCCGCGCCCACGCCCCCGCCCGAGCCCGCGCCGACGCTCCCGGCGTCGCGCACCACCCCCACCGCACGCACTCCGGCCACGGAATTGCTTAAGTGGCGACATGACCGACCACGCACCCCATCAGACGCCGGGACTGTCCGGAACCCCCCTGCACGTCGGACTCGTCGGCTACGGCCTGGCGGGTTCCGTCTTCCACGCCCCGCTGATCGCCGCGACCGAGGGCCTCGTCCTCGACACCGTCGTCACCTCGGACGAGCAGCGCCGGGCGCAGGCGCGCGGCGAGTTCCCCGACGTACGGTTCGCCGCGTCGCCCCAGGAGCTGTGGGGGCGGGCGGACGAACTCGACCTGATCGTGATCGCGTCGCCGAACAAGACCCATGTCCCGATCGCGACCGCGGCGATCGAGGCCGGACTTCCGGTCGTCGTGGACAAGCCGATCGCCGGTACGGCCGCCGAGGCACGAAAGCTCGCGGCCCTCGCGGAGGAACGCGGGCTGCTGCTCTCGGTCTTCCAGAACCGCCGCTGGGACAACGACTTCCTCACGCTCGCCCGCCTGCTGGCCGAAGGTGAACTGGGCGACGTACAGCGCTTCGAGTCCCGCTTCGAGCGGTGGCGCCCGCAGCCGAAGGGCGGCTGGCGCGAGTCGGGCGACCCGCAGGAGATCGGCGGGCTGCTGTACGACCTGGGCAGCCATGTCGTCGACCAGGCACTCGTCCTGTTCGGACCGGCGGTGCAGGTGTACGCGGAGTCCGATGTGCGCCGCCCCGGCGCCGCCGCGGACGACGACACGTTCCTCGCGATCACCCATGCGAACGGGGTCCGCTCGCATCTGTACGTCAGCGCCACCACCGCCCAGCTCGGTCCGCGGTTCCGGGTGCTCGGCTCGACCGCCGGCTATGTGAAGTACGGGCTCGACCCGCAGGAGTCCGAGCTGCGCGCGGGCGCGCGTCCGGAAGCGGGCCGGCCGTGGGGCGAGGAGCCCTCGCACCTGTGGGGCCGGATCGGCTCCGGGGAGTCCCCGCTGACGGGCGGCGGCATCCCGGTCCGCACGCTGCCGGGCGACTATCCCGCGTACTACGCGGCGATCCACGCCGCCCTGCGCGGGAAGGGGGACAACCCGGTGACCGCCCGCCAGGCCGCCGCGGCCCTCGACGTACTGGAGGCCGCGCGCCGCTCGGCCCGCGAGGGCGTCGTCGTGACCCTGCCCTCGGCCTCCGTTTCCACCTGACCGGCACCGGCAGTGCGGATGGCGTCTGTGGGAGGCCGGACCGAGCAGGCAGGTCAGGCGCGCCAGCGCTGGAGGTACCCGTCCCTCAGCGGTCCGCCGAGCAGGTCGAGCACCTCTTCAGCCGCAGTGACCAACGGAGTGGGATCGGCGTGTTCTGCCAGACGTTGATGGCCGTCCAGCAGTGCCTTCCCCCGCACCACATCCGCACTCAGCAATCTGCGGGGCAACCACTTGCCGATTCCCGTCCAGGCCCCGTAATAGGCAGTAAGCAGATGCCCGGCCTCGCGCAGGGTGAAATCGGCGAGTGCAAGCTGCTCATACCGGTTGGCCGACGGGGTGTCCACCAGATCGTCCATGAAACAGGTCAGGCTGTAGCGGCCTCGTTCCCATTCCCCCGCCGTGAGCGGCGGCGGACCGGCCGCGAGTACCGCTCGGGCCCGTTCACGCACACGAGAAAGATCGCCGTGAGGGTCCATCAACGGCAGGCCCTGGTCATAGATGAACAGGACCGTGCCGCGGCGGCGGGCTCTGTCCCACTCGAAGAATTCCGGTATGTCCGCAACGGTGTTCAGGAACAGCTCAGCCAGGCGGCCCTCATGGCGTACCACCTCCCGGCGGCTGATGTCCGAGTCCGGCAGCAGGATGGCCACGTCCAAGTCGCTGGACGCGGTGGCCCGGCCGTGAGCAACCGATCCCCCCAGCACGGCGCCCAAGGCGTCCGGGAAACGGGTCGTGACCAAACGCAGAGCCTGAGCAGCGAGATCCCCTAGTTCCTCCATGGGTGCTCATCGTGGCATCCGAAGGAGAGGCGAACCAGGGGCGAAGCACACGCTCTGGTCCCGTAGTTCAGAGAAGCGATCAGCGTAGTCACCGCGCTCAGGCTCGATACGAGCCGTCCCTCCAGGCCGGTGACTCACTCGGACTGCGCCGACGGCACGGCACTGTACGTACCGCCGGGGACCGAGACGGCCGTGCGTCCCGCGCCCGTCGGGGAGAGCTGGGACGGATCGCAGCCGGAGACGCAGGAGGTGCTGGAGCGGGAGATCCTGGTGGCCTCCAGCGACGTGGCGTGGAATGCCCACGGCTGGCTCCTCCTCGAGGACGACGACGATCCGGACGACCTCGACGAGGAAGAGGCGGTCTGGTACGCCCAACTCGCTGACGCCCTGGAGGAGTTCCGCGCCAAGGTGGGCATCCAGCCGACCATGGACCGCTGGGCCGACAAACCGCGAGGGGTGCCGCTGAACCCCCACAGCACCTGGGGCAGCTGCAGCAGGGAATTCCAGCGAAGGAGGGAAGAGGCGGTCATCACGCTCCGGAACGACCCGGAGCGGTTTGACGAGGTGTACGACACGGCCCTGAAGGAGATCTTCGGTGGAGAGCCACTGCTGAACATCACCCACTTCGGTCAGGACGACCTGTTCGGCTGGGGCGATGGCGAGGTGGGCTGGGTGATCCGCCGCGACGATCTGCGCGCCGGACGGCTCGACCAGGTGGAATTCGTCTGGTTCGGCTGATGTGACCCGGGCCAGGGACCGGTCCAGGCCGCGGACCGGTCCCTGGCCGGCCTCAGCCCACCGCCTTCTTGACCAGCGCGCTGATGCGCTGTTCGTCGGCTGCGGTCAGCTCCTTCAGGGCGTAGGCGGTCGGCCACATGGCGCCGTCGTCGAGTGCCGCCTCGTCGCTGAAGCCAAGGGTGGCATACCTCGACTTGAACTTCTGCGCGCTCTGGAAGTGGCAGAGGACCTTGCCGTCTCTGGCGTAGGCGGGCATCCCGTACCAGAGCTTGGGCGTGAGGTCCGGAGCGGCGGTCTTGATGATGTCGTGGATCCGCTCGGCGAGGACCCGGTCCGCTTCCGGCATCTCGGCAATCTTCGCGAGCACGTCTTGCTCCGCCGCCGCCTCCTTCTCCGCGCGGGACGCACCGCGCCGCGCTGCCGCCTTCTTCTGCTCCTGCGCGTGCTCCTTCATCGCTGCCCGCTCTTCGGCGGTGAATCCGTTGTACTGCTCAGCGGTCGTGCCGGAGTTGCCGGCGGAGGACTTCTTGGACGGCATGGCGGGCTTCCTCTCGTACAGGGATGAGGCGGTAAAGGGGCCGGCGCTGCGACCGAGCACGTTGCGGTGCGAGCCGGTGCCGTCGGCCGGAAGTGGTGAGGGCCATGACCCTCACGCCAGGGGCTGCTCGGCGGCCGTGGCTTCTCGATTCCTGACCGGTCGTGTCACTTGCTTCGCCACACACGCCGGCATCCCCTCCACCGTGAATGCAGAGCCCACGTCGTGGACCGCACCCCCGGCATCGGTCCGGTCGGCCGCCGCAGCCGCCGCCTGGCGCCGGAAGGCCCCGGGCGGCATGCCGACCAGCTCGGTGAAGCGGGTGGTGAACGTGCCCAGCGACGCGCAGCCGACCGCGAAGCAGACCTCGGTGACGCTGAGGTCGCCCCGCCGCAGCAGCGCCGTAGCGCGCTCGATGCGGCGCGTCATCAGATACGCGTACGGCGACTCGCCATAGGCGGCCCGGAACTGCCTGCTGAGGTGCCCGGCGGACATGCTGACACCCCGGGCGAGCGCCTCGACATTCAGCGGATGCGCGTACTCCCGGTCGATCCGGTCACGGACGCGGCGCAGCCGCGCGAGATCAGCCAGGCGCTGTGCCTGGACGCGTGCACGCCGCCACTCGGGCTGACACATGAGAACACTCCCCTCGCAGGTGGTCGCGGTGTCGGCCCGCACGGCCGCATCGATGTCCGCACGGCTCAGCGGAGCTCCTGGATGCGGACCAGGTTGCCCGCGGGGTCGCGGAAGGCGCAGTCGCGGATGCCGTACGGCTGCTCGGTCGGCTCCTGGACGACCTCGGTGTCACCGGCCTGCACCTTCTCGAACACGGCGTCGAGGTCCGGGGTGGCCAGCAGGATCCAGCCGTAGGTGCCCTTGGCCATCATCTCGGTGATGGTGCGACGTTCGTCCTCGGTGATCCCGGGGTCGGTGGCCGGCGGCGCCAGGAGGATCGACGTGTCGGGCTGCCCGGCCGGGCCGACCGTGATCCAGCGCATCCTGCCCTGCCCGACGTCGCTGCGGACCTCGAAGCCGAGAACGTCCCGGTAGAAGGCGAGTGCCTCATCCGGGTCGTCGTGCGGGAGAGAACTCGTGTGGATGGTGATGTCCATGACGAGCAGATTAGGGGCGGTCCGTGCACCGCGCTTCTCGAATCCTGATCGATCCGGAGACGCTCGGCGTTCATGGACCTGTCCCACGGAGCGCGCATGTTCCCGAAGGAGGGCCGGGAGTACCCGCAGGGCCGGGGCTACCGGGTTGTTTTCTCGGCGTACTACCGGGACCCCTCCACCAGGGCCCCGGTCCCGTCGATCTCGTCGCGGGCCAGCACCTCGCTGTCCGGGCGCCCGTCGCGCTCGCGCGGGCCCGCGTAGGTCACGGCGAGCGCGACCGCGAGGTTGGCGCCGAGCGCGAGGATGCCCGCGTTCACCCCCCACACCGGATCGTTCTCGGTGAACACGAACCCGCACACCAGGCCCACCCCGACGACCAGTCCGCTCATCGCCCCGAGCAGGGTCAGCCGCCGCCAGATCAGCCCCAGCAGCACCATGGGGAGCAGCTGCGCCATCCCCTCGTAGCTGATGAGGGAGAGCCGCACGAGGGTGTTCGGCGCGGTGTACGTGAGCACCAGCGCGATCACGCCCGCGGCCACCACGACGGTCTGCGCGGCCCCCTTCTGCCGCCGTTCCCATCTCGGCACGAGCGACAGCACACTGCGCCCCCACATCGTGCCGATGACCAGCATGAAGACGGCCATCGGCACGATCGACGACAGCGCCGCCGCCACTCCGATGACCCCGACCGCCCAGGCCGGCAGCGAGTCCACGACGAGCTTGAACAGCGCCAGGTTGGACTCGGCGCCGACGAGACCCGGCACCACGAAGAGGGCCGCCATGCCGAGCAGCATCGGTACGAAGAGCAGCACGTTGTAGGCGGGCAGCAGCATCGCGTTGCGGCGCAGCACGTCGGCGTTCTTGGCGCCGAGGTAGCCGGCGACGGTCGTCGGGAAGATCACCACGGTGAGGGAGTTGAGGAACGAGGTGGTGATGAACCACGCCTGCCCGAGCCCGCTGTCCCCGTGCCCGGGGAAGGTCAGCCAGTCGCTCTTCTCGGTGACGAGTCGGTCGAGGAAGGGCCCGTACCCGTCGAAGTAGTGGAGCGGTACGTAGAAGGCGAGGAAGCCGAGCGTGACGATCACCAGGGCGTCCTTGAGCACGGACACCCATGCGCTGCCGCGCAGTCCGCTCACCACGACGAAGCCGGTGGTGACGGCGAAGGCGATGAAGTAGGCCTGGTTGAGGCTGATCGCACCGTAGGAGATGGTCGAGACGACCACGCCCATGCCGGTGATCTGGAGCTGGATGTACGGCAGCAGGAAGACGGTCGCGAGTATGGCGACGAGCGCGCCGAGCCAGGGCCGTCCGAAGCGGTGCGCCACCATGTCGGTGATCCCGACGAGCCCGTGCTTGCGCGCGTACGCCCAGAGCATCGGCCCGACGACGTAGCCGAGTGCGTAGCCGCAGGACATGTACGCCACCACGTAGAGCACGGGCGCCCCGTAGTTGTAGCCCCATCCCGCGGCGCCGAGATAGCTGAAGCTGGTGTAGCCCTCGCCCGCCATCAGCACCCAGATGAACACGGTCCCGAGACTGCGCCCGCCCACGGACCACTCCGCGAGGCCGCCCTCACCGCGGCCCCTGCGCCGCCCGCGCGTCGCGAGCAGCCCGAGGGCGACGGTGACGGCCATGAAGAACCCGAAGACCGACGTGGCGACGGCGGCGTTCACCGGCGGTCCCCCCGTCGGGTCAGCCAGACGGCGACGGGTGTCAGCAGGGTCGCCCCGAGCAGCCACACGAAGAGGAACGGCAGGCCGAGGAGGACGGGCTGGACCCGGTTCACGAGCGGCAGCGCCCCCAGGTACAACACGTAGGGGACCAGCAGCCACAGCAATTGCGGACGTCGTCTGAGCACGTCAGGGAACCTTAGTCGGGTATTGCTACCGCAGCCGGACGTCCTTCAGCTTCCCCCAGACAACCAACCGGTAACGGGAGGTGAATTCGGGAGTGCATGTCGTGAGCGTCACATAGGAACCGGCCTCTCGGTACCCCGGGTACGGCTTCACGTTGCTGCGCGGGACGGCCGCGATGACACCGCTGTCACTCGCACCGGTCCGCGCGAGCGTCCGGTCGACGGTGTACGTGTACACGGCGTCCCGGGTCTCGACGGTGATCCGGTCCCCGCGCCGCAGCCGGTTGATGTACCGGAAGGGCTCGCCGTGGGTGTTGCGGTGTCCGGCGAGCGCGAAGTTCCCCACCTGGCCGGGCTGCGCGGTGCGCGGGTAGTGCCCGACGTACCCCTTGTCGAGGACGCCGCGCTTGCTGACACCCTGGGCGATGGGGGCGACGAGCCCGAGCCGCGGGATGCGGATGACGGCATAGGCCTGGTCCGTCGAGGATGCGGTGCCGCCACCGGAGGCACGCCCACCGGAGGCCCCGGACCCGGACGCACCGCCGCTCCCCGTACCGCCGTCACCCGCTGCCCGCCCCCGCGTCCCGTCCCCAGACGCCCCCCACTCCCCCTCAAGCGCCTCGACCTGGTGCTCGGCGGCGGCGCGGGCCTGCCGGTTGGTCCACCACAGCTGATGAACCACGAGCAGCAACAGGACGACGCCGAGCGTCACCACCACCTCGGCACCGGTCCACAACCCGCGCGCGACGATCCGACGCCCCCGCGAGTTCCGCTGCACCACGACCGGTATCCGCTCCCGCACGGCCCGCACAATAAGGCCAAGTCCCTCAACTCTCCAGGGGCCGAACCGCCCTCCGAACGGCCGCCGTACAGCAGTACGGTGTGGTACATGCGCCCCGATACGCCTGCTGACCACACCACCGAAGCCGAGCGCCTGCTGCGCACCGCGGGGCAGTATCCCGAGGACCGTGAGCCCCTGCTGCTGCGGGCCGCGGCCCATCTGGAGCTCGCCGACGACCGCGCCCGCGCCACCACGCTCTACGACGACCTGCTCGGCTCCCCCGACCTCGACCGCCCGCACCTGGTCAAGGCCCTGAAGGCGGCCAACCTGTGGGAGTACGGCCATGAGGCCGAGGCCCGCGCGATCATCGACGGCATCCGCACGGCGAGCCCGCGCGAGCCCGCGCCCTGGGAGATCGTGGCCGAGACCCTCGAATCGCACGATGAGCTGGACGCGGCCCACGACAGCTTCACCACCGCGCTGACCCTCCTCCTCACCCCGGGCGAGGAGGTGCCGTACGCCACGCAGTCGCTGCTGATCGGCCGCCACCGGGTGCGCAGGCTGATGGGCGTCGAGCACGACGCCTGGGACGAGCTGGCCGACACCGTCCACACGGCCTCCGTCCCGCTGGACGAGCTGCACGACCCGAAGCGCCTGTGGGCACTCGGCTCCTCGGACCCGGACGAACTCCAGGCCGAGATCACCCGCCTCCGCGCCGAACTGGGCACCTACCGCACCGCGCTGTCGCGCCCGTTCCCCGTCGCGGTGCTGCACTGGCCGGCCACCGAACTCGACGAGCTCCTCGCCGCGTACCCGGGCCTGCGCAGCGAGTACCCCTCGCACGCCGACCACCTGGACCGTCTGGAGGCGGCCCTGCGCGACCTCCACCAGGCGGGGACCCCGAACCTCGGCATCGTGACGGGCACGGTCCCGTCCTACGAGGCCTTCGCCGCCTCGGAGGCCGCGTCCCCCTCCGACCCGGACCTCCTCCCCCAGTACGCCACCACCCTCGCCGCCCGCGGCCGCGCCGTCCCCTGGCCCCCGGCCCGCACGGCGCCCTGCTGGTGCGGTTCGGTGCGGACGTACGGGGAGTGCCACGGGGCGGGGTGAGGGGCGGGGCGGGGGGTCGTACCGCACCCTGGTGTGCCCGCGTTCCCCCGGGAACACCACCTGATCCGATCAGCGTCCAGGAGCGTCCGAGGGGACCACGAGCAACGCTGCCATCAGTCGTCGAGATCTCTTGCGCCTCTGGGGCCGAGCGTGCCCGTCAGCTCTCTCGGAGAAGCGCGACCATTTGGTACGCCGGGTAGTCGCTGACCTCCGGCCACGACGCAACCATGCGCTCCAGGCGTGGCCGAAAACGCTCAAGGTCGAGCTCCGCCAACGCCATGCCGGCCACGGCCTGAAGCTCGATCGTAGGGAGATCCAGGGCCCGCATCAGCCAGTTGATCGACGTCTCCGACGAGGACATCCCCATCGCGCCGAGCGCCGGCCACCGACTGCGGTGCGGCACGGACTCGTCGAACGCGACCCGGGCGAGAACAGCGATCAATTCCTCCGACTCGTCGCTTCCCGGCAGCAGCACCTCAAGAAGATGGGCCGCGGCGTAACCAGCGCCCTCGATGCCCTCCTCCGACCGAGCGATGGCAAGTGCTTTCAGCACCAGTGGCGTGTCCCGCGGCTCGACCAGCTCCATGATGGCTGACAGAGCCGTGGCGACACGTTCCTCCGCCAGGTCGTCCTGAGCCGCACGCCCCTCGCCTTCCAACTCGCCACGCAACACGGCGCGGGCTCGTTCGAGGACCTCGTCCGTCGCGGCGGCAAGCTGGTTCTCCCCGCCGAAGTGCACGGACGACGCAGCGCTGGAGTAGTAGTTGATGGCCACGCAGACAGCATCGGGGTCGCCACTGCGAAGCAGGGCGTAGAACGCTTCCGGCACCTTGTTGTTCTCGCGCGGGGAGAGCAGCGCGACTCGCATCCTTTCCATGTTCTCGTCGCGAAGCTTGAATTGTTGCCAGTAGTGCAATCCAACCACCGCTCTCCCCGAATTGTCCTATTCGTCCTCGCCGGGCTTGACCTTGAGGACGCCATCGCCCTTACCGAAGTACTGGGCACGCCGCGCCTTGTATGTGGCGCGCGCTGCGTCTACGTCCTCGCCCGAGAGATGCTCAATGGCATTCGCCGGGATGGCCCCGAAGATCAGAACCTCCTGAGTGCGGACCGCATCACGCACCGCTCTCACCATCCTGTCCGGCTTCTTACTCAGGATGAATTTTTGGTGCCCCTCGGAAGTGGTGAGGTTCCTCAGATCGTTCGAATTGATGTACGCAAGATCGATCCTGATTCGCTCACTCTTCTTGCCGAACAGGTCTCCGTGCGGGTTCCGCACGTCTCCCGAGGGAACCGTGGTGGCGGAGACCCACGGACTGATTCCGTTGTGACCGGCCACATGTTGGGCTTCGCTGACCGGGCGCGTGACCTTCTTCTTCGGGATTCCCTTATCGCTCTCGATGTTCTCGCGATCAGTCGGCGTCGTGTTCCGGACCACGAACCGGGGTGTTTTTTGCTTGCCCTGATCATGGACGTACAGGTTGTTCGCGTCAGGATCACCCGCCCAAGTGTTCTGCTTGTGCTCGCCCTTCTCCTTCCCCAGGTCCACATATTCCCGCAGCCACTGCACATAGCCGATCGGCGACGGATCGACCGACTTCCCATCTATCACCGCAAAGAGAACGCACATGTCGTCAGACATCGGCTCCCAGAGCAATTCGAATCCGTCCTTCTTCGCCTGTTGCACCTGTGGCATGCCGTCGACGATCTTCTTGACCTCCGTCAAGAATCTCTCGCCATGGTAGTCCGCACTGGGCAACTTCCTCAGTCCGGCACCGATCGCGGCGCGCAACTCCCGCGCTTCGTCGGGGAGCGAAAAAACCTTGAACTCGGCCTCGGGATTGACCTTTGCGAAAATCTTCCAAGCGTACGAATTGGGGGATCGCACGGCTCGCAGTTCGGTCAACCGGTACTTGCGTTTGATGGCTCCCAGACGGGCGTTGAGGATCAGACTCAGGCGCTGCTTGCCATTCATGAGGGCCTTGGCCTCGGACACTGCCCGCCTCAGCCGCTCACCCTTGTCTCCCGCGGTGTCCTTCTCGTTGGCATCCCGGCCACGGGGCGAGGGGGCGCGCACGTTGCCCCTGTCGCGCGGACTCTTCCCTCGCTCTCTCGCCTTTCTGTCGCTCTTTCCTGGTTCTTTCTTCCTGCCTTTCCCTTTTCCTTTGAGTTTGTTCCAGAGGGCTTTGCCCTTCTTGACGATGAAGCCGACGATTTTGTCGATGGCGCGGTTGACGGGTTTGGCGACGGCGTGGAAGACGGACTTCACCTTGTTGGCGAGGTTGCCGATGCCGAGGAGTGAGGCGAGGAACCCGATGAGGACGGGGACGCTGACGGCGAGGGCGGTTTCGATCATTTTGGGGACGCCGGCGGTGCCGCCGTTGGCGATGGCGATGACGGAGTCGAGGACGGCGTTGACGAACTCGATGATCTGGGCGCCCTGGTTCACGATGAACGTGACGATGTCGATGATTCCCTTGACCGCGCGGACGAACGCGGAGGCGGGGTTGAGGAGGGAGATGATCCAGGTGATCCCGGCGACGATGACGGTGGGGATCAGGTAGCTGGTCAGTTTCTCCAGGATGGTGGCCTTGAGGTTGCCGGCCTCGGCCTCGATCTCCTTGACCGCACCGGCGGGGCCTTCGGCGGCGAGTTTCTTTGCGACGGGCACGGAGGTCTCGACGGCGGACAGGGCCTGGTCGGGGACGCCCTTGCGGGTGATCCGGGCGCGGAGGTTGGCCCAGGTCAGGCCGAG